>JBOGTC010000072.1:0-79791 GCA_050692055.1 Candidatus Limnocylindria bacterium
CTCCTGGACCGTTCGGCCGGTGGTGACGTCGAAGACGCGTGCCACGCCAACATCGCCGGCGAGGAACAACGATCCATCGTCGCTGAGGTCGATCGGTACGCCGCCGTGCTCGAACTCGACGATCGGCTCGAATGTCACGGCGTCGTACAGGAGGAGCGGACGCATGCCCGGAGTCGCATCCGGTGCGTCGGCGTTCAGGAATGGGCCGTTCGCCGCGAGGTGGCGTCCATCAGGCGACACGGCGAACTGCGTCGGTATCACCTCGCCGCCCGCCGCTTCGGCCAGGAGCCGACCATCCTCGGCCGCGTACCGCCGCAGCGGAGCGTCGTGATGCGACGTGAGCAGGGCTTGACCGTCCGGCGACCACGAGGCAGCAAACGGGCGCGAGGTCCCAATCGACAGCACCTCGGCTGACCCCTGGGCCGTGAGGTCCCAGATCCGCGCGGCGCCCGACGAGGTGGTCGACCCAAGGCGTGTGGCGTCCGGCGCGCAGCTCAGCCCGTTGGTCTGGGCCGTTCCCGGCAGCGTCAAGGTTTCAACGCCGGATTCGAAGTCCCACACGTGGAGAAGCTCGTCCGCGGCGGCGGCCGCCAGGATTCGTCCATCGCCGCTGATGCAGAGCCGTCCCGCGTCGGCCCCGACAGTCAGCGTCCGTGTGAGCTCGCCCGACTCGACAGCGATGACCTGGATCTCGCTCGGGCGGCTGACGAACATCGCCAGCTCCTTCCCGGAGGGGTGGAATGCGACGCTGGTGACGATACGATCATCGCCTGCGTCTCCGAGGCTCGTGATCACGTCGCCGGTGGCCACATCGAAGAGCCGGGTCACAGGCGCCACACCGTCGCCGATCGCCAGCCGCGAGCCATCCGGACTGAAGGCAACCGAGGTGGGATCGCCCGGGAGATCGAAGCGGATCTGCTCGTCGCCCGCGAGGATGTCGTGAATCGACACGCTCTGGGGAGCGTCATCGACGACGTTGACGATGGCCAGGAGGCGCCCATCGGTCGTGAGGGCAGGGAGGAAGCTTCCGTCTCCGAGCGATGCCAGTTCGGCGATCATCTGGCCGGACTGCAGGTCCCACACACGGGTCGGTCCACCGATGTACGTCTGCGCCGCCACCTCGGCGGCGGCGCTGACCGCCACGCCGGTCAGTGGTTCCGGCACTTCAGGAAGGGTCCAGATCGGCTCGCCGGTGTCGAGGTTCCACAGCGTCGGCCGATTGCGCGGGGGAGCGCTCGAGAAGAGCCGCTCGCCGTCGCCGACGAAGGCCAGGGCGAAGCCGCCGACGTCGGCAGTCTGGATCAGCCGATGCGCCAGGAGCGCCTCGTGCAGTGCCTCCACTGCCTCCGGGACCGGCGACTCGTTCGCCGCGCGGCGGACCTCCACCGCCTCGAGGGCGAGCAGCACGGCGAGGTCGGGATCGCTGGTGATCAGATCGCGGCTCGCCGCGGCCAGCTCGCGAGTTCGCTGCAGCCGTTCCTCCGCCTGGGCTCGGTTCTGTTGCGTGAAGGCGACCGTGACCAGGGCGAGGCCGACGAAGGCCGCGGCCAGCACGCCTCCGAAGAGGAAGCGGCGGCGGCGGCGGCGGACGGCCGCGAGGCGACGCTCGCGAGCCCGGCTGGCGACGAGGTAGGCTCGCTCGTCCTGGGTGAGCGCGAGGTCGGTGGCCGCGGTCCATCGCTCGAACTCCTCGAGACGTCCGCCGCCGAGCAGATAGTCGTCGATAGTGCCGGCGTCCCGCCAATCGGCGGCGGCGACCTGGAGCCGCCGTTGGAGCCGCAGGTCGTGACGCCGGTCGCCGATCCATGCGCCGAGCCTCGGCCACTCGCGGAACAGCGCCTCGTGGGCGACCTCGACGGTCGGCCCGCGGCTGACGGGGTCGCGGTCGAACGAGAGCAGTCGGTGTGCACCGAACTCCTGCAGCACGACGTCGATCAGTCCTGGCTGGAGGTCGATGCTCCGCAGCTCGGTTCTCCGGACCCTCCGCCGCGCATCTTCGCGCTGCTCGTCGACGCTCACCAGGCGCAGGAAGACCTGCCTGGCCGCTTCACGTGCCGGCGTCGGGAGGGATGCGTACACTTCCTCCGCGCGGCGGCCGAGGGCCCCGCGCACCCCGCCGGCCGCCTCATACGACGCCGTCGTCAGCCGCCGACCATCCCGGCGATCAAACAGCTCCGTCAGGGCATGCTGAAGGAGCGGCAACGCTCCAGGCTGCTCCGCGACGTCCGACACGACGCGCTCGACGAGGCCCGACTCGAAGTCCACGCCGACTTGGCCTGCCGGTCGTGCCACCGCCAGGCTCAGATCGTGGGCCGACGGTGGAGTGATGAGAACGAGGCCGGCGCGGAGGAGCTCGGCGAACGAGCGATGCTGCAGGGGCCCATCGAGGAAGTCGGCCCGGAGGGTGACGACGACACGGACCGGCGAGTCAGCATACGTCGCCAGCTGTGTGAGACCGTCCAGGAACTGGCTTCGGACGTGGGCATCGGTCGTCAGGCTGAACAGCTCTTCGAGCTGGTCGACGACCAGGATGAGCTGCGCACCCTCGGGCAGCGAGCGGCGCGCCACGTGCGCCATTCCGCCAGGATCGGCGAGCAGCTCCGCCAGGATGTGCTCGCGCGCTCGGGTCGCCACCCGCAAGAGCGCCGACCCCAGCTCCTCGAAGGGATGGGCGGCGGGGAACATCTCCGTCACCAGCCACTCCTGCGAGCCGGGGATCGCGCCGGCGCGGATGGCGGGGATGAGCGCCGCGCGCACCAGTGACGACTTCCCGCTTCCGCTGGGCCCGATCAGGGCGACGAAGCGTCGCTCGCGCACGCTGTCCAGGAGCCGCTCGGCCAGCACCTGGCGACCGAAGAAGTCGAGCGCGTCGGACTCCTGGAACGCGCGCAAGCCCTTGTACGGATTGCGGATCGACGCGGTGACATGCCCGCCCGGCGGCGCGATGACGTCCGCACCCGCGGCACGACGAAGCCCGCGCAGCAGGTCCTGGACGCCGCCTGGCGGTGCGGCGCGCGCGCCGGGCAGGGTTGCGCGGACGAGCGCATCCACCGCGGCGGGGATGTCCGGTCGGAATGACCTGAGGCCGGCTTCACGACCGGTGCCATCGGTCCGTCCGGTGAGCGCTTCGAGGGCGACCGCGGCGAGAGCTCGCACATCGGAGGAGGGTCCCGCGGCCGCGGTCTCCAGTCTCAGCGGGATGATCGGAAAGTCGGTGAGGAGCGCGTCGCCTTTGCCGTCGAGCAGGATGTTCGTGGTGCTCACGGCGCCGTGGTTCAGCCCCGCCTCGCTCGCGGCGCCGAGGGCGGAACCGACCTGCTCGAGCAGCCGGAGGGTGGCAGTAAGGCTCCATGGCCCGTGCCGCAACGCCTCGTGCAGTGAGCTGCGCATCCACGGCATGACCAGGAAGGACCCACGATCGTCCCGCCAGAAGTCGAGCAGCGGCACCACGTGCCGGTGGTCAATCCGCGCGATGGCCTGAGCGCGCGGTTCGAACGCCTGGACGAAGGCGGCCGAATCCGCGATCTGGGGGTGGACGACCTTGATGGCCACCTCGCGGCCGACAGAGGACTGGTAGCCGCGATAGACGGTCGTGGTGCGTCCGGCACCGACGTGATCGCGCAGCTCGAAGCCCCGGACAACGTCGTATGGGGTCGCCTTCACTACACTCGGCTCGCCCGCCGACGCCGTCCCGATGCTCCCCGCAAGAGCCGGCGGCAGCAGCGCCGCATCCTGTGCCAGGATTCGCTGCTCGAGCGACTGCAGCTCGGGCGACGGGTCGATGCCGAGCTCCTCGACCAGCATCTCGCGCGTTTGCCGATAGGCCGCGAGCGCGTCCGCCTGGCGGCCGGCACGGTACAGGGCGACCATTTGCAGGCTGCGCAACCGCTCTCGGAAGGGATGCTCCCTGGTCAGGGCCTCCAGCTCTATGGCCGCCGGTCCATGCAGCCCCGCATCCAGATCGGCCTGCAGACGGTCCTCGATGGCGCCGATGCGCAACTCGCGCAGCCGAACCGCCTCGAGGCGCACCGCCGGTGTCTCCTCGAGCCCCGCGTATGGCTCACCGCGCCACAGGGCCAGTGCCTCGCGGAACAGGGAGCCGGCACCGGCCGGACTGTCGCGCATCCTGTCTCTCGCCGACTCCACGAGCGACTCGAAGCGGCGCGCATCCACGGCGTCGGGCGGCGCGGCGAGGCGGTAGCCACCGCCCTCCCAGCGAATCTCGTCGTCCACCAAGCGCCGCAGTTCCGAGACATATGTCTGAATGACGTGACGCGCCCCGTCGGGTGGCTCGTCGGCCCACAGCTCGTCGACGAGGCGATCGTGGGCTACGGTCCGTCCGACGTCGATGAGCAGCAGCGCCAGCACGAGCCGCTGCTTCCGACCGCCAAGACCGACGATGGTCCGCTCGGAGCCGGCTTCGAGCGGTCCCAGGACTTGGTACCGCACGGGGAGCACCATACCGCGCCTCTCAAGCCCCACGGATCGTCTTGATGCTGGCGGATCGCAGCCTGATGTTGCAGGGCTCGTCGTGGTTACGGTGCGGCCGCGAAGTAGGAACAGACCTCGTCCAGCTCCCCTTCGAGGATCATCCAGCGCCCCGCCAACGCGAGGATGTCTCCGGTGGCGAGGTCCCGGACGATCCGTCCTGCGTCCTTCAACAGCAGTCCCCCATGAGGGGCATGGATGTTGACGAGGGTTCCGGTGGCGGTCACGGTCCCGTCATCAGGGTCGACCACCACGCTAAAGGCTGGCCTCTCGAAGGCAAGCCTGCCGTTTGCGCTCAACTGAAGATCCCCGCGGATGTGCTCGATCACCCGCCCATCGCTGAACTGAGTCGAGCTCACATGCAGGATGCCTTCCTGGAGGATGGGCGTTCCGCAGAAGCCGGAGAGGAAGTGGGGACCCGACAGCACCACCGTGAACTCCTCGCGGACCGGGGGGTCGGCAGCCGCCACGGCAGGCGGGCCGAGGACCTCCAGCGACACCAGGGCAACGACCACGAACGGGAGAAGCCCGATCCTGCGGCCCGCCGGCCGATTCCGTCGATCCACCTTGCTCAGCCTGATGAACAGCGCGCGCATATGAGCCTCCTTCATCGGCCCGTGAGTCGCGGGTCTGGTCGGCCCGATCTCCGGGAACGCGGCTCAGGCTGCATTCGCCCTCTCAAGAACGGCTCAAGACCGGCCTGTCGCGTTGTTCGCGCCGCAGGTCCAATCAGCTTCCCGATGGCTCCTCGTCGAGGATCAGCCCGTCGATGAACGTCTCGACGCGGTCCTCGGAGAAGCGATCGGCACTCGCCCCGTAGGCGATCGCGAGGTCGCGATCGTCGAAGAGGATGAAGCGCCAGGCCATCTCCCCAGGAAGCATCGAGACATCGGTTCCCTCATGGGGTGCTCCGATGAGGATGATCCGCAGGACGCCACCGGCCAGATCCGGGGGTGGTTCATACATGGAGCGTGCCTCGAACATGGTCGCCGCTGACCCGCCGACCGTTGCCCGCTCCTGGCTGACTGCCTCGAAGTTCGGGTGCTGCGACAGCCAGGCCGCGAATTCCGCGGGCCACGGTTCCGCCGTCGGGGTACCGTCTTCGAACTCTCCGGTGAACACGTCGACCTCAGGGGCGCCGCCCGCGGTGCGGAAGATC
Source organism: Candidatus Limnocylindria bacterium (assembly GCA_050692055.1). Classification (GTDB taxonomy): domain Bacteria; phylum Chloroflexota; class Limnocylindria; order QHBO01; family QHBO01; genus JBOGTC01. The sequence continues at coordinate 5,648 of JBOGTC010000072.1, forward strand.
ACGATCCGCTCTGCGATCCCGCTCTCCTCCACCGGCGTGCTGGCCACCACCGCTTCCCGGCTCTCGTAGGCAACCCAGCCGTCAGGGAGGGAGACGCTGACCGGGACAGCGAACTCCTCTGAGGTGAAGGTCGTTGCCTGCGCGGGAGACGTTGTCCCCTCCTGCGCGACATCGGTCTCGTCCTTGATGGCGAAGTAGACGATGACACCGATCAGGGCGGCGGCGGCCAAGGCCACCCCCGCGACCACAGGTTGGATGCGCATTGTGACGTCCTCCGACACCGGGACGACACGCTGCGCTGGCTCGCTCAAGAACGGCTCAAGACCGACTGTGGCGTGCGCTCCACATGGTCCCGACGGTGATCGGCCCCGACGGGCTGCTCATGACTTACGCCGACGCTTGAGCGGCCCGCTCCCACTCACCGCGACCGACGATCGGGATGCGGATCAACGGTTCACGCCGGAAGCTGAAACGCGGGTCCGTCCCCGGTCGGGCCCGCCACCAAGCCCTTGCTTGCTGAGCGACCAAGCGTGCAGTTCCCCAGAGTCCGCGTTGCCCGAGGCGCGGATTGGTCCTCACTTTCGACCACGTCTGCAGGGGGCGATGCAGCCGGGATGACGAGCGGGCCGTCCCATTTTCACCAGCTCAGCGGATCAGGCCGCGGCGACCGCGTCACGAGACTTCTGGATTGTCAGCAGCAGCTCTTCAACCGATTTGGCAAATGAGCCGATACCCTCGTCGATCAACTCGTCGGTGACCGCGCGCATGCTGATGCCCAGCGCTTCCAACCGTCGCAGCGCGTCACGTGCCTCGGCGAGGCCAAAGTCGATGGTGCGTGCCACGCGACCGTGATCGATGAACGCCTCGATCGTCTCGAGCGGCATCGTGTTGACCGTCTCGGGACCGATCAGCTCCTCGATGTAAAGCACGTCACGGTAGTCAGGGTCCTTGGTCGATGTGCTTGCCCAAAGGCAGCGTTGGGCCCTGGCGCCGACGCGGCGCAACTGTGCGAACTCGGGGCCGCCAAAGATCTCGCCGAAGGCGGCGTAGGCCACCTTGGCGTTGGCGATCGCGGCGTTGCCCCGGGCATCGCGCGCCGCTCGAGTACCGAGCGCATCGAGGCGTTTGTCGATCTTCGCATCGACCCGGGATACGAAGAAGCTGGCAACTGAGCTGACGCGAGAGATGTCCTCCCCGCGCTCGAGTCGCGCTCGCAGGCCGCCGAGGTATGCGTGCGCGACGCGACGGTAGACGTCAACGCTGAACATCAGCGTGATATTGATGTTGATGCCCTCACTGACGGCCTGCTCGATGGCCGGGATGCTCGCTTCGGTCGCGGGGATCTTGACGTAACGTTCGGTCGCGCTAGGCGCGTCCATAGGTGGCGCGCCTGTTCCACGGTGGCCTGCGTGTCGTCGGCAAGTGCGGGTTCCACCTCGATCGAGGCGTAGCCGTCGATGCCGTCCGAGGCCTCGTAGAGCGGGCGCAGGATGTCAGCGGCGTCTCCAACGTCACCCACGGCGATCTCCTCGAACATCTCCTCGGCTGAAGCGCCCTGGGCTCCCATGCGCCCAATCAGCTCGTCGTACTGGCCACTGGCGACGGCCTTGGCAAAGATCGTCGGATTGCTCGTCAGCCCGCGGATGCCCTGGTCGATAAGTGCTTGGAGCCTGCCCTCCCTGATCAGGGCGCGGTCGACAAAGTCCAGCCAAGGGCTCTGATCCTGTTCGGCGTGCAGTCGGTGCAAGGCTGTCAAGCGATGTCTCCTGTCTCGGGGCGGTTTGCAGTCACGAACGCCACGCAACAGAAGCCCGGTTGTGGGTCGAGCACCGGCTGCAGCTCGGTTGCGCCGGCGCCGCGGGTGATGCCCTCGGCCAGTGCCAGGTTGGTGCCGCAGACGAGCGGCCGGTGCGCCTCGGCCAGCGCGTCGAACGGACAGTTGTGAAGGCGGATGGTTCCGGTGTCGTCCGTTACCGGCTCATAGCCGCCGGCCTCGAGTGCGGCGGTCAGTCGCTTGGTAGGAGCATTGCGCCGCGATGCGGTGCCGAGGTTCTCGCCTAGCTCGCGCGCGGCGTCGTGCAGCGGGACCGGCAGCGACCCCTCGCCGACCTTCTCGAGCGCCGACGCAAAGAGCTGAGCGGCCCGCTCGTAGCGGCGCTCGGGCAGCGTCACGCTGAACTCCCGATCGGCGCGCCAGTACACACGCGCGGGACGGCCAGCTCCCGGCCCCACGCGACCCGTCAGACGGCGGTAGCCGCCATCGAGCAGTCCGGCCGCGGCGAGGCGGTCGAGATGGAACGTCGCCAACGCGCGGCTGATCTTCAGTGCTTTGGCAGCCTCCTCACGTCCTACCGGACGCCCCTGGGCAACCACCCAGTGGTAGAGGTCACGTCGTTTGGGCTCATCGAGCAGACCGATGGCGGCGAGGTCCTGGTCGCGTGCTTTCCTCATGGGATTTCATTCTATCACATAAGGACACTGGCGATAGAGTTGACAAGGATGCTGAAACGATGTATCACTAGCACATGCTAACGATAGAGACGGTCCGGCGCCTGTCCATCGAGCTGGGTGATCTCCCGGCCCTGACGCGTTTCGGGCTGCTGCTACTCGTGTTCGCCGGAGTCCTCGACGTGTTCGTCCACCTCGCGGCCGCCGACCACGTCGGCCATTCGGGGATCGAGCACCTGGCGCACGTGGTCGGCATCGTCGGCATGGTCCTCGTCCTGGCGGGTGTCGTAGCTCACGGCGTTCGTCGCCATCTCAGCCGCCGCGCACTTTCAGCGGCCAACAGTGGAGGTACTCGCGATGCCACTCGGTGATTTCGTCAACCTGATCCCAGCGCCGATCTTCCTGCTCATCCACCTCACCGCATTTGCGATCGGAGCCTACTTCGCCTGGCGCAGCTTCAACGCCGACGCCGGCCTGCTCGGTTGGGGCTTCAGCCTCTTCGCGCTGGCCGAGATCAGCTACATGACCTACCACCTCGATTGGACGATCTTCCTGTTCGCGCACCTTATCAGCGAGGTCTTCAACCTGCTCGCGTTCGTGCTGATCTTCACGGCGGTCACGCGTGGCGTCGCGGTGAACCTGCGCGGCGCCGAGAGTCGGGCGTAATGGCCCGCTGCCTTCCTTTGCTGGTCGGTCCGCTGCTCGGCGTCGGGCTCCTGCTTGCGGGCTGTGCGCCGCAGGCGGGAACCGAACCCGTCGCCACCAACGCCGTCGACCTGCCGCCCTCGTACCGCGTCTCGCCCGAGGCCATCACCGTGCCCGACGGCACGACGGTGACCTGGACCAACAACGACAACTTCACGCACAACGTGCGGCTGCTCGACGACGGCGGGGATACCCTGACCATGGCTCCGGGCGAGAGCGTGAGCTTCACCTTCGCTGGGCCTGGCGAGCACCGCTACGACTGTTCCTTCCACCCCAACGACATGAGCGGTGTGGTCGTCGTCAGCGAGAGCTGAGGGACGCTCCCACATCGAATCCGAGGAAGCAGACCTCGAGGCCGTCGCCGAGGCCAACCCAAGGTCAACCCAAGCGTAAGAGGAGTCTCACCATCATGCCTCCCATCGATAGTCAGTTGCCCACCGGCGCTCAGAACATGGAGGTGTTCACCCGCACGCCGGGCGCTTCAGCGCCGGAGAGTCCGTCCGAGAAGCTGGTCATCCTGCCCAAGCGAGACGACCCCGACGTCGCGACCCACGCCTGGGCCGATGCTCGGTTCGCGGCCGATATCATGGCCGAGCACGCCTACTTCTTCGCGCTCCTGATGCCCGAAGAGCTGGCGGCCAGGGAACGCGCCGAAGCGCTCCAGTTCCAGAGCTCCTTCGCCGCTCTGTACGACCGCATCGTGGCCGTCAAGCCACCCCAGCGCTCAGAGGTCACGGGCTTCGTCGGCGAGGTCAGCGAGGCGATCAAGCCCTTCATCGAGTACAAGGCTCGGCTGGGAGAGGCACAAACATCCGGCGAGCTCCGCAGCCTGGTCTGGCCACTGTTCTTCGATCACACGCGGCACGAGGCGGAACGCTGGGACCGCCGTCTCAACGATCTGGCGCGCGGTGAGACCGACTTCGAGCGCGGCGAGGTTGTGAAGTTCTGGACCAACATCATGGACGAGCATTCGCGGTTCATCGCGCACCTCCTCGACCCCGATGAGTTCGAGCTGATCGAGAAGGCCATGAGCACGAGCAACGTGTTCCGTCAGCTGAGTGACGACAGCGTCGGCGGCACCTTCGGTGCCCTGGCGGCCGAGCCCGGCACGGTCATCGGCTCACTCTCCCAGCATCCCGAGGTGGACGCGGTGATGAGCGCGGTACAGACCATCCTGGACTTCAAGACCCAGGCGGTCCGTGACATCGAGGCCGGCCGTATCAAGAGCATCATCGAGCCCAAGCTCGCCGATCACGTTCGCCGCGAGGCGCTGAAGTTTCTCAACGAGCTCAAGCGAGCGGTGTGAGGCACTAATGGAAGAGGCACAGCCATCTATCACGGACACCGAACTCGGCGATGCGTATCGTGTCGCCGAAGCCGAGCTTCCCATCGGTTGGCGCCTCGATGGGCTTCGGTGCCAGTCCAGTGGCCTCCAGCGCGATGAGCGGTCCGATGACTGGCGGGCGGTCGCCACTGGTCCGGATGGGGCGGTGCTGGAAGGTCGAGCCGCCCGCCCGGCCGATGCCCTCACCGACCTGCTGCGTCAGCTCCGGCGTGTCACCACCGAACCATCGAGTTGATACCGCCCCAGAGCCGCCCCAACGGCCCGGCGCCGAGCGCCTGGGGCGGTGGCTGGCGGACGACGCGTACCCGTCCTGAGCGTTTCGTGACCCGGTACGTCGTTCCGCCGCTCTTTGTCCGCCGAAACTCAAGGTCAAGTTCGGAGTTCCCAACACGGATGCCTTCCAGCCGCACATCGGGCAACCACGCCGGGAGGTGCGGATCGACCACCAGCAGCCGCAGGGGGGCGACGGCGACCATGGCCAGCAGCGATTGGGCCAGCATCACCACCGCGCTGGCCGACCAGCCCTGCGGCTCGCAGCTGCTGGGGTAGATGCCCGGATGGGGATGCTCGGCGTCGCGCTGCATGCCACCGATGACCTCGGGAAGGCGGTTCTCGACGAAGAGTCCGGTGGAGGCAAAGACGCCCTCGGCCAGGCGATGCAGTTCCTCCCAGCAGCCGTAGCGGGCGAAGCCGAAGCCGATGGTGCCCTGCTCCACCGGCCACACGCTGCCACGGTGGTAGCTGAACGGGTTGAAGGCCGGATGATCGCTCGATAGGGTGCGGATGCCCCAGCCGCTGAACATGTCCGGCTGCATGAGCCGCGCCGCCAGACGTCTTCCACGCTCGGGAGGCACGATCCCTGACGCCAACAGGTGGCCGTCGTTGGAGCCGATCGAGCGGATCTGGCGCTTGTCCGGATCCAGGCCGAGCGCGTAGGCGCCGAGATCCTCCATCCAGAACGCGTGATTGAAGCGGCGTTTGAGGGTGCGGGCTTTGGCGAGGAGGCGAGCTGCATAGCCGAGGTCGCCGGTCGCGGCGAAGGCGAGGGCCGCCTGTTGCAGGCCGGCATACCAGTACGCCTGCAGTTCGCTGGTGGCGATCGGGTTGGGCACGATCGCGCCCCGCTCGTCGACGATGGCGTCGCCGGAGTCCTTCCAGCCCTGGTTCTTGACCCCGCCCTCCGAGCGGGTGTCGTACTCGAGAAAGCCATCGTGATCGGGATCCCCGTAGCGGTCGCACCAATCGATCGCGTCGCGCGCGGCGGGCAGGAACTCCCGGACCGTCTGGCGGTCGCCGGTCCAGGCCAGGTACTGGCCGAGCATGATGAGGAAGTCGGGCGGCGTGGCCCAGTCGCCGTAGTAGCGCGTGAACGGGTTGATGCCCAGCTCCGAGAGCGGACCGCCGCGCGCCTGGTGAATCATCTTGCCCGGCTCCTCGTCGAGCCAGTCGTCGATGCGGCGCCCGCGCCAGGCGGCGTTGGCGCGCAGTGAGTCGTGCAGGAAGCGATGCGTGGCCATGAGCGCCTGCCAGCCGATGGTGAGCGAGTCTCGCCCGAAGAACTGCAGGTACAGCGGGAGTCCGGCGATCGGGGTCGCCGGTCCATCGGCGAGCCCGTAGGGAAGCGTGGCGAGATCCTGGGTCGCGGTCTCCCATGCCTTGGTGACCAGCGCGTTCGACGACGTGAGGCGCGGCATGTCGCGGGCCAGCGCGCGGCTAAGCCGTTCGATCGGTGCGGTCGGGGCCGCGAACGAGCGGCGCGGCGTGTAGCTGAGTTCCTCTCCGCGCAGGATGGGCGCGGTGGTCAGTTCGAGCTCGGCGCTGCCGTGCGGATCGAGATTGACCGGGCATGACAACAGCCCGTCGTGCCACTCGAGGTCGGCCGGCGCGCGCGCGACGCGGATGACCGTCCCCAGATCAAGATCGGGATGGCAATATCGCAAGCGAAGCTCCCTGGCGGCCTCGTCCCAGGTGTCCTCGGTGGCGGCGTCCTGTTGCCGTTCCCGTCGCTCGGCCTCCTCGCTGTCGGCAAAGTCGGCCGTCGGGGCGATGGTGAGCTCGAAGCGCACCGTATCTGCGGCGTAGTTGCGCAGCCGTAGGATGGTGCGCATGCCCTCTCCGACGAAGTGGACCGTCTCGAGATATACCGACTCGCGCGGAATCCCGTCGCTCTCGGGCAGCTGTTCGTAGCTGAGGTAGGCATCGCCGCCGACTGGACTGGCGGAAATTGCGCGAGGCAGCTGGCCGTTGCAGCGAATTTCGAGTCGCGATAACACCCGGGTGTTGTCGACGTACAGCCCCAGGGGATCGGTCTGGGTAAGGCGACCGGCGAGATCCGTGATCAGGACCGTGCGGACGGAATAGGTAAAGTGGTACTCGCCGCGGGCGCGCAGCTGGATGCGGTGCGCCACCGTCAGCGACCGATGTGACGGACCAGTGCCAGCAGCGCCAGCAGCAGGGCGGCCAGCGCCACGCGCTTGCGCTCTGGATGGAGCTCCAGATAGGTCGTGTACAGACTCGTGGACTTCGAGCCCTGCCCGAAGTCGCCCGTCGTGGCCCCCGGTCCGGTGCTCGGCTCAAAGAGGTTGTCGCGCGCATCGTCCGGCCGATCGGTCTTCTGCTGCTTCCAGGCGCGTGCGCCCTGCAGCATGTAACGATCGAGCAGCGATGGGCTCAACCACTGGCCCACGGTCAGCAGCTTGCCCCAGCCGCCGACCACGATCTCGCGACCGCCGTGCTCGGCGGCGTGGCAGATCGCCTCGGCCACGACACGTGGCTCATAGACCGGAGGCACCGGCATCGGCTGCACGCCCATCTTGGAACGCGCGAAGTTGAACAGGGGCGTGTTCATCGACGACGGCAGGATGAGCACAACGTCGATGCCGCTCTCCTCGTGCATCAACTCCAGGCGCAGCGCCTCGCTGAAGCCGGCGATGCCGTGCTTGCTGGCGACGTACGCCGACTGCAGTGGGACCGCTCGCTCCGAAAGGGCAGACCCGACGTTGACGATCGTCCCGCCACCCTGGCGCTTCATGTGTGGGATCGCCGCTCGGGCGCCGTACATCTGGCCCAGCAGGTTGACCCGCACCAGCCGCTCCATCTCTTCGGGCTGAAGCTGCTCAACGGTGGCGTAGATGCTGACGGCGGCATTGTTGACCCAGGTGTCGATGCGTCCGAAGCGGTCGATGGCGCGCTGCCCCAGACGCTCGACCTGCTCATGCTCGGCGACATCGGTGATCACCGTCTCGGCCTGGCCACCCAGCCGTTCGACCTGCCGCGCCAGCTCGCTCAGCGCCTCCTCGTTACGAGCGGCAAGGACGAGCGACGCCCCCTTGGTGGCCAGCTGGAGGGCGGTCTCACGCCCGATGCCCTGCGACGCGCCGGTGATCACGACGACCTGTTGGTTGAGCGGCTTAGCCATCGAGGAGCTCCTTCAGGTTCTGCAGCGATCGTTCCGCCTCGCGCTCGTTTTTGGCTTCCACGACCGCCAGGTCGAGGAGGTCACCCAGGAAGCCGCCCGGTAGGTCGTAGTCGGCCTCGAGCTGCACGCTGCTACCGGCGGCTCGGGGTGTGATGGTCTGGGTCATGACGAGGCGTCCGCCGAGGGCTGCACTGGCCTCGTACGCGAGCCGTCGTCCCGGTTCGAGCTCGGTGACCTGCCACTCGGTGTCGAGCTCCTGGCCCATGACCCTGACCGTCTGGCGGAAGGTGCAGCCCAGCGTGAGGGGCCGGGTCGATGCCTCGCGGGAGTCAACCACGATCGTGGCCCACTCCGGCAGGCGATCCAGGTCGGTGAGCAGCGCAAAGACGGCCTCCGGCGACGCGGCAAGGTCGATCTGGCTCCTGACACGGGCCATGAGCGCCTGCCTAGGGCCGGCCGGTCATCGGCGGCGCCGCGCTGGCAGGCTCCGAACCGGCGTCCGCCGGTCGGCCCGACAGCGAGCTGGGGGCGTTTAGGTTGGCACCGCGGTCCACGCCAACCCCCAACCGGTCAACGAGCTCGCCGCCCAGCCAGCCGGTGACCGCGGCAAGCGCCAAGCCGCCGAACGAGAGGACGTAAGCCAGCAACCCCGGCTCATAGCCCTCCTGGCCGAGCCTCAGCAACCAGCTCAGGCTGAAAAGGACGACCACCACGACGTTGCCGCCACCGTGCAGCAGACCGATGCGCCTGGCGCGCGTATCGCGCGGGATGTGGAACCAGTCCCACGCCCCGAAGACAGCTGCCAGCAGCCCACCGATCACGCCGGCGGCGATGTTCCAGAACGCGACGCTGCTGAAGACGCCGTCACCGGTGAGTAGGTAGACGACGTCGAAGGCGACCGCCGCCGACAGCAGCCCGAGCGGCAGAACGATCAGCATCGGGTGAACTGGATGCCCGAACAGCTTGACCTTGCTCTCCATGGCTATCTCCTCTGTGCGGCGAGCCCCGAGCGCACGAGGCTCGAGCAGTCAGCATCCGGACATTCAGGAACCGGGCGTGTACTCCTGGGCGTGCTCGCCGCGATCCTTCGCGACGGTACGATCGACGATGTCGAGCGTCTCGGCCACCGTTCGCCCGTTCTCGTCGGCCGCGGCCTTGACGTCCTCGTAGGTGATGTTTGCCGAGCCCATCTCAAGGTGGGCATCCATGCAGCCGCAGGTTAGACACATGAGGGCCTCCACGTAGTCTGGCTTCCACGTCGTACCCGTTAATCCACGACCCGACAGAGAGGGTCGCGCCGACGCGTTCTATCAGAAGCCGTTGACTGCACGAGAGGTGCCAAGAACGCGCCGCCCGCCGCCGTTACTGAGCGATCCGGCAGTGGCTAAGCGCCAGCTGGAGCGTCGTTCCGCAATGGCAGCGTGACGATGCCGCAGCAGCGGTCGGGCTGCTCGTCGCGACCGATGCGCAGCAGATCCGCGCCAACACCCTGGGTGATGCCGGTGATGACCGCCTGCGCCACGCCACAAACGAGCGGCGTGTACAGCCGTGACAGCGGATCGAACGGACAGTTGCGCAGTCGCACCTCGGCGGGGGACGCCCGATAGGGCTCGAATCCGAGGCTCTCCAGCACTGCCTCAACGCACTCGAGCAGTCGGGCCGGTGCGGGATGTCCTCGGATGCGCTTGCGGGCGCGCCGCCCCAGCGATCTCCCGTATTCGCGGGCCGGCTCGATATCGGGCGAGATCTGGCCGCCCGAGGCGGAGGACGCCGCGAGCAAGCGAGCCAGCAGCTCGTGGTTGCGGTGCGGCAGGCTCATGGCGAATTGGTTTCGGGAGCGCCGATACAGCTTCGAGGTCCGACCCGCGCCCGGGCCGCTCCGCCCCGATAGACGGCGGTACTCGGCCTTGAGGAGGCCGAGCTCGACGAGCTTGTCGAGATGAAAGGCCGCCAGCGCACGGCTGATGCTGACCGCTTCGGCCGCTTCGTCCCGGCTCACTGCACGGGGTTGGCGTTCCACGTACTGGTACAGCCGTCGTCGGTTCGGCTCTCGGAGGGCGGCCATCGCCTCGAGTTCAGGTGGGACCCGTGGCATCTCCATGGACCCATGGTAAGGGGACGGGGAAGTTCGCCGAAGCTCCGCGATTCTCGTTGACCTCCGTCGTCGCCGGCTCTAAGGTTAGTGATCATTGGTGTTAGTGCTGTACCGCCCGAGACGGCACAGGCGGGAGGAACCGAGATGACTCATATGGACCGCGATGCAGGTCTTCCGTGCTCGGCTCGGCAACCGGGCGACCGATGAGTCGTGTCTCGGCGCCGGCCGTGCGGGGGACCCTCCTCGGGGCCCTCGTGCGGTTGTGGAACCCGCTCATGCGACGCCTGATCGACTCTCCGGTTCACTGGCCGCTGAGCCGCTGGTTCGCGGTCCTCGCTTGGACCGGTCGCAAGACCGGCCGCCGTTACTCGACACCCGTTTCCTATGTGCGCGAGGGCAGGACGGCGTATGTGACCACGGGGGATCGCTGGTGGCGGAACCTCACCGGTGGAGCACCCGTGGCGATGCGCATCGCCGGCCGCTGGCAGGAAGGAACTGCGGCCCCGCTGACGGATCCTGCCGAGTGCCGCACCGAGCACGAGCGGTTGTTCCGCGAACACTCCTGGTTTCGCCGGCTGGCCGGTATCCCAAATGGTGTGGAAGGCGGTCCAGACCCCGCTGCGGTGGACCGGGCAGTGACGGCGGGGCGTGTCCTGGTCCGCATCGAGCTCGATCGGGTGATCACGGATCCCGCGGCGACCGGGCCGCCCGCGCGAGGGCACTGACTCGGTCCGGTCTTTCTTTCTACGCCGGCTCCCGAGCTGCCCGCTCCCACTCGTCGCGGCCCGCGATCGGGATTCGGATCAGGCGCTCAAGACGGAGTGTGGTAAAGCGGGTCCGAACCCGGTCGGGCCCGCCACCAAGCGCTTGGTTGCCAAGCGAGCGAGGTCGTCCCCCCGGGCGCGCCCAGCCCGCGTTGGGTGAGGCACGAAGCTACCGCTCCGCACCGGGCTCGATGAGCCCGCTTTCGTAGGCGACGACCACCGCCTGGGCGCGATCGCGCAGCGCCAGCTTGGAGAAGACGCGCCCGACGTGCGTCTTCACCGTGCTCTCGCCCAGGACGAGGCGCTCGGCGATCTCGGCGTTGCTCAGGCCACGGGCGACGAGCTCGAGGATCTGCCGTTCCCGATCGGTCAGGTCGGCAAGGGCGTCGGCGGTCGCGTCGGGCCCGGGGCGCTGGAGGTGACGCTCCACGAGCCGGCGCGTCACGGCCGGCGCCAACAGCGTCTCGCCAGCGGCGACGGTGCGGATGGCGGCCAGGAGCTGATAGCGTGGCGCGTCCTTCAGCAGGAAGCCGCTGGCCCCGGCCCGCAGCGCCTCGTAGACGTAGGCGTCCACGTCGTAGGTGGTCAGCACCAGGATCCGGGCGCCGGTCTCCGGTCCGCGGGCCAGCTCGCGGGTGGCCTCGACGCCGTCGAGGTCCGGCATCCGCACGTCCATGACGATGACGTCGGGGCGCAGCTGGCGCGCGAGGCGCACCGCCTCGCGACCGGTGGCCGCCTCGCCAACCACCTCGAGCTCCGGGTCGGCGCCGATGATCGCCGCCAGCCCGTCGCGCACCAGCGGCTGGTCGTCGGCCACCAGCACGCGGATCATGGCCGCTCCTCGGGCACCGGCAGCTGCGCCCGCACGACGAAGCCGCCGTCCGGACTCAGCTCGGCGGTCAGCGCGCCGCCGAACATCGCCGCGCGCTCGCGCATGCCGACCAGGCCGTGGCCGCCGCCGTCGATCGCGGTGCCCGGTCCGGCTCCGCGTCCGTCGTCGCGTACCTCGACCGTGAGTCGCTTCGCCTCACGCCGCACGAGCACGCTGGTTCGCGTGGCGGAGGCGTGGCGAAGCACGTTGGTCAGCGCCTCCTGCACGATGCGGTAGGCCGAGAGCTCAAGGCTCGGGGGCAGCCGGCCCGGACCCGCGTCGACCGTGAGGTCGACCTCGATGCCCGCGGTCCGCAGTTGGTCCGTCAGCCGAGGCAGGTCGGCGAGGCCGGGAACGGGTCCGGACTCCTCATCAGACGCCTCGCTGGTGCGCAGCACCGCCAGCACGCGGCGGAGCTCGTCGAGTGCCTGGCGGCCCGACGCGCCGATGGACGACAGGCGCCCGCGCAGGCGCGCCTGGTCCGGTGCAAGCTCGGCCTCAGCCGCCCCCGCCTGGAGCACCATCGTGGTCACGGCGTGGGCCACCACGTCGTGCAGCTCCCTGGCGATCCGCGCCCGCTCTTGGGCCGCGGCCAGGCGGCCTCGCTCGTCGCGCTCTCGGGCCAGCCGCTCGGCTTCGCGCGCCAGCCGCTCGGCTCGGTCCCCACGAGACCGCGCCAAGCGCCCGGTGCCCCATGCCGCGCCGAGGTAGATGAAGGGTATGACGACGCCCTCGGTGGTCAGCGGCGGCATCGTCAGGCCGACGGCGATCACCGCACCCAGCGCGCCGGCCAGGGCTGCCAGCCCGGTCCAGGTGCGCGCATGGGCCCCCGCCGAGAAGGCGGCGATGAGGAGCGCCAGGAAGCCGTCGAAGCCCGGGCCCGGCGGCACGAGCAGCGCCTGGAGCAGGGCGGCGGCGGCCACCGCCACCAACACCGCCTCGGCGAACCTGCGCCGGGCGAGGAGCGGCAGCGCCAGCGCCAGGCTGAGCACCCAGCGCAACGGACTGGTACCGATGACCCCCGGCTCCTGCACCGCAAGCCCCAGCATGCCGATGAGCAGCACCACGCCGACCAGCACGACGTCGAAGATCACCGGGTCGAGGCGAGCGATCCGTCGCCCAAGGTCGAGCATGCCGCTCAGGCTACCCCTCACGCACCACTGCGGGGTCCACCTGGCGGCTTACCCCGGCCCCTCCTGTGGGCCGATGCGGATCACTCTCCGGGCGGTCGTCACACCTCAACGCCGGGGCCGAGGATCCAGCCCTAACTAGCAGAGGGAGACGCAGACCATGAATCCTCTCTATCGCGTAGCGCGCCCCATCGCCGTGCTGGCCGCGCTGGCTGCCGTAGCGGGCATCGGACTCGGCATCGCCATCGAGGCCACGGCCACCGACGAAGCCGCGATGGCCTCACCGCTGGCGGTCGCCGCCATGTGCGCCTCGCTGGCCGGGCTCGTGGGTCTGGTCATTGCCCTGGCGGGCCTGGCCGCCGCGCCCAACTCCCCGCGCGGGTCACTCGGCACGGCCGCCCTGGTCCTGGGGCTGTGCGGCGCCACCCTCACTGCCGGCTCGGCCTGGGGCGGGCTGGTCCTCGCCCCCTGGTTCGCGACCCAGCTGCCCGCTGGCATCACGCCGCCGGAGACGGTCCTCATCGCCTCCGCGCTGTCGTATGCGCTGCTCGGCGTGGGTGCCGTGCTGCTGGCGGTCAGCCTGCGCCGTGAGCGCCTGGCTCCGGGCTGGCTGGTCGCCCTTCTGATCGTGGCTGGCATCCTGTGCGTGCCGCCGCTGCTGCCCGCACGTTACACGCTCGTGGTGGTCGCGGTGGCGGCTCTGCTGGTGAGACGCGCGCCCCACGATCAGATCGCGGTCGCCTGAATGGCGCGAGCCGCGGCGCCCAGGAGGAGCTGTTGCGCCCGGTTGTCGTGACGGGTGCGGCCGACGACTTGTGCGTCCGTGCCGAGCCGCCTTCTCTGTTCACGTGGGCACGTCGTATCAATGCGCGGCGTGTGCAATTTATCGGGTCTGACCGCGCCTGGAGGCACGACCGAAGGGCCTTCTCAGCGGATCAACGTGCACCAGCGGCGCATTGATGCAGGCTGCTGGGCCTCTTGGGCTGTCAGCGCTCGGATAAGTTGCAGGAGGCGAGCAATACGTAGCGATGGCGCCGCGCTGCCCGGTGATGGCGCCGCTCACCCCGCCGTCAGGCGGCGGTAGACCTCCTCGTAGCGGTGGACCATCACGTCGGGCGAGAATCGCTCGAGCGCGTGCCGTCGGATCGCCCCGCGGTCGAGCCCGGCGACGCGCTGCACAGCGAGGTTCGCCTCCGTCAGGTCGTCGATCAGGAAGCCGGTCTCGCCGTGGCTCACCGTCTCGGGCAACGCCCCGGCCCGTCGGCCGATGACCGGCGTGCCGGTCGCCATCGACTCGATCGCCACCAGCCCGAACGGCTCCGGCCAGGCGCCGAGCATGAGTGTCGCCAGCGCGCCGGCGAACAGCGCGTCGCGCTGGTTCGGATCCAGCTCGCCGACGAACTCGACGACGCCGTCGTCGACCGCTGGCTGCACGACCTCGGCGAACATCTGGCGCTCGACGTCCTCGTGGACTTTCCCGGCGATCTTCAGCGGCATGCCCGACTCACGCGCGAGCTCGATCGCCTCGGCGACGCCCTTCTCGTAGGTCAGGCGGCCGACCAGCAGGAGATAGTCGCCGGGCTTCTGCCCGAACAGCGTCTCGCCGGTGACGATCCCGTGGTGGATCGTCGCCACCCAGTTCGCATCGGGCGCCCATCGCCGCTGGCTCTTGCTGATCGAGACGAGCGGGACGTCGCCGAATCCCTCGAGCAGCTGCGGCGTCCCCTCGGTGTCGAGGCGGTTGTGCACGGTGGTCACGACCGGCCTGCCGCAGTGCCGGGCCAGGACGAAGCCACCGCCGTCGAGGTGCGAGTGGATGACGTCGAACCGGTCGATCTCGCGCCAGACCGCCGTGACCACGAGCGGCACCAGCTGCCGCCCATCTCCCTCGTAGCCGGTGGCCCATAGGGACTGCGGCACGACGGGAACCAGCCTGCAGTCGACATCGGAGTCGCCCGACGCGAAGAGCGTCACCTCGTGCCCACGCTCGTGCAGGCGCTGCGCCAGCGTGGCGACGATCCGCTCCGTCCCGGCGTAGGCCGTTGGGGGGATGGGGCTCACGAGCGGCGCCAGCAGGGCGATCCGCATCGGTTCGGATGATCTCACGCAGCCCGCCATAGCAATCGCAAGGCCACCGGAGGAGGACCGATGCCGTGGCGCGGCGGGTCAGCCGCTGGTCACGCTATCCCGGCTCTGGTCTCATGCAGCCATGCACCTCCGCCACCGCCTCCGCTGGCTGAGCCCGGACGGCTACCGCCTGCTGGCCGCCCGAATCCTGCGCACCTTCGGGTATGGCTACCTGGCCGTCGTCCTGGCGCTCTACCTGCGCGAGCTGGGGATCGGGGAGCTCGTCATCGGCGTCATCCTGGCCGCCGCCATTGCCGGGTCGGCGGTGATGACCGTCGCGTGGTCCCTGCTCGCCGACCGCGTCGGACGGCGCCGCACCGTGATGACCATGGCCGGCCTCATGGTCGTCGGCGGCCTGCTCTTCGCCGTCACCGACGCTCCGCTCGTCCTGCTGGTCGCGGCCTTCACCGGCACGATCAGCGCCACCAGCTCGGAGGTCGGTCCGTTCAACACCGTCGACCAGGCGGTCCTGCCGCAGACCACGAGCGATGCGCATCGCACCTGGGCCTTCAGCGTCTACGGCTTCGTCGGCAACCTCAGCCAGGCGTTCGGCGCGCTCTTCACCGCCAGCGTCGGGTTCTTCGCGTCGCTCGGTCTCGACGGCGCCGACGCCTATCGGCCGCTCTTCGTGCTCTACGCGGTCATCGGCCTGGCCAACCTCGTGCTCTTCGCCGGGCTCAGCGACCGTGTCGAGCTGGCGCGCATTGATGGTCAGCGGCGGTTCGTGGGGATCCATCGGTCAGGACCGATGGTGATGCGCCTGGCGCTCCTCTTCGGCCTGGATGCCTTCGCCGGCGGGTTCGTCGTACATGCGCTCGTCGCCTACTGGTTCAGCCTGCGCTGGGGACTGTCGCCCGAAGCGCTCGGCGTCGTCTTCTTCTGGGTCGGGGCCCTGTCGGGCATCTCGCTGCTGGCGGCCGGCTGGCTGGCGCGCCGGATCGGCCTGCTCAACACCATGGTCTTCACCCACCTGCCGTCGAACGTGCTGCTCATGCTGGTGCCCCTCGCTCCGACGGCCTGGCTCGCGGTCGCGCTGTTCCTGGCGCGGATGAGCATCAGCCAGATGGACGTGCCGACCCGCCAGTCGTACACGATGGCGGTGGTCGAGCCGGACGAGCGCACGGCGACCGCCGGCATCACGAACGTGGCGCGCGCGGCCGCCAGCGCGATCTCGCCGGTGCTCGCCGGCTACGCCTTCAGTGTCGCCGCCCTCGGCATCCCGTTCTTCCTGGCGGGCGGCCTCAAGGTCGCCTACGACCTCCTGGTCTGGGCGCAGTTCCGAACGGTTCGGCCGCCCGAGGAGCGCAACCGGCACGAACCGATGAGCGGGACCTGAGGTGTCCGCAACGTCACGAACGGGTCCCCAGGGCTACCATGCGGCTGATGCCAGATCGTGCAGTGATCACGGTGACGGGACCGATGCCGGCCGCCGCGCTCGGCGCCGTCAACTCCCATGATCACCTCTTCCTGAGCACGCCCGCCCTTCCGGGACAGGAGTTCGACGACCTCGAGCGATCCAGCGCCGAGGTGCGCGAGGCGAGGAGCGGAGGGCTGGGAGCGATCGTCGAGATGACGCCCATCGGCTGCGGCCGGCGACCCGACCTCATGCGGGCGCTGTCCGAGGCCACCGGCGTCCCGGTCATCGCCGCCACCGGATACCACCGCGACGCCCACTACCCGAGCGGGCACTGGGTGTGCGACGCGTCGGTCGAGACGCTGGCCGAACGCATCCTGGCCGACCTGACCGAAGGCATGCATCCGGCGGACTGGACCGATCCATCGGTCGCGCTCGATGCGGCTCGGGCCGGCGCGATCAAGGCCGGCGCCTCCTACCAGCGGGTCACGCCGTCTGAGCGGCGGCGGCTGCAGGCGGCCGCGACCGGCAGCCGGCGAACCGGTGTCGCGATCCTGGCGCACACCGAGGTGGGCACCTGCGGGCACGAGATCGTGGACCTGCTCGAGGCCGATGGCGTGGGCGCGGACCGGATCATCCTGGCCCACCTCGACCGCAACCCCGACCTCGAGCTGCACGCCGAGATCGCGGCGCGGGGCGTGACCCTCGAGTACGACACCATCGGCCGCATCAAGTACCGGCCCGACAGCGATCTGCTGGACCTGATCGAGTCGATGGTGGCCGCGGGCCATGCCGAGCACATCCTGCTCGGCTGCGACCTCGGCCGCCGCGACTACCTTCGCGCCTACGGAGGCGGTCCCGGAATGCGGTACCTGATGGAGACGTTCGTGCCGCGCCTGCGTCGGCGCATCGGTGACGGGCCCACCGAGTCGATGCTGGTCGCGAACCCGGCGCGAGCATTCGCCGTGCGCCCACCGGAGGCGGCGTGACGGACCGATACGACGTCATCGTGGTGGGCTCGGGCTCCGCAGGGTCGGCCGCGGCGATCAGCGCCGCCCGCATCGGTGCCCGAACGCTGCTGGTGGATCGGCTCGCCTTCATGGGCGGGACCTCGACCGCAGTGCTCGACACCTTCTACGCCTTCTACACCCCGGGGGCGGCTCCGCGGCGCGTGGTCGGCGGCCTGGGCTGGGAGGTCGTGCAGCGGCTGACGGACGAGGGCGTGGCCTTCGAGCGCCCGAACACGTACGGTGCCGGGACCGGCGTGACCTACGACCAGGAGGCGCTCAAGGTGCTCTGGGAGCGCCTGGCCGAGGATGCCGGGGTGGAGCTCCTGCTCCACACCTGGGCCACCGGCGTGGGCGCCACGGATGGACGGACCGACGCGATCCGCATCTGGAACAAGGGCGGCGAGCGGACGATCCGCGCGCAGGTGATCGTCGACGCGTCCGGCGACGCCGATGTGTGCGCCCTGGCCGGCGTCCCGTACGAGAACGCGCGCGACACCGGCAGGGTGCAGTCGCTGTCGACGCTCTTCAAGCTCGCCAACGTCGATCTCGAGCGCGCCTCCGCCGTGCCGAAGGCCGAGCTCTGGCAACGGATGCGCGAAGCAGCCGCATCCGGTGCCTACAACCTGCCGCGGGTGGAGGGCTCCTGGCACCGGACGCCGTACGCGGGCGTGGTCCTCGTCCACATGACGCGCATCCCGAACGTCGACGCCACGGACCCCGAGGAGCTGACCCGGGCGGAGATCACCGGGCGGCGCCAGGTGCGCGAGTACGCCCGCTTCCTGCGCGACTGCGTGCCCGGCTTCGAGCAGGCCGTCATCGTCGCCACCAGCCCGGCGATCGGGGTGCGCGAGAGCCGACGCGTGCACGGCGACTACCGCCTGACCCGCGACGACGTCCTCGGCGGACGGCGCTTCGACGACGAGATTGCGCTGTGCGGCGCGCCCATCGAGGACCACCATGCCGGCGGCAACACCGAGTGGCAGTACGTGGGCGAGTCCGGCGTGTACGGCGTCCCATACCGCACCCTGCTGCCCAGCGGCGTCGAGTCGCTGCTCGTGGCAGGGCGCTGCTTCTCTTCGACGCACGACGCGCACGCCTCCGCCCGGTCGATGGCGACCTGCATGGCCATGGGCCAGGCGGCCGGCACGGCCGCCGCGCTCGCCGTGCAGGGCGGCAAGACGCCTCGGCAGGTCGATGCCGAGACCCTGCGGGCCCAGCTGCGGCGCGGTGGTGCGCTGCTGGAGCCCGTCGACACGGAGGCCGTTCGGCCGTGAGCGAGCCTCAGTCCGGCTCTTCAACGTCGAACCACACCTCGAGCGCGTAGCGGTCGGCGGGGTAGCGCGATTCGGTCGCCTCCAGGGCCCGGCCGTGAGCCTCGAGGATCACGCGGCGCTCGACGAGCAGCGGGGCGCCGCGCGGCGTCTCGAGCAGGCGGGCGTCATCGTGCGTCGCCGCCTCGGCCGTGATCGTCGCCGTGCCCCGGCGCAGCAGGTGGCCAGCGGTGGCGAGGGCCGCGTGCAGCGATCCGCGCTGCAGGTCGGCGCCCATGACGGTGGCCGAGACGCGGCCGTCGAGCACGGCGGTCTCGAGGGCGATCGCCTCGCCATCGGCGCAGCGCAGGCGCTGCAGGAACACGATGGGCGCACCTTCGCGAAGACGCAGCCTGGCGGCCTCGTCGCGCCTGGCTGGGCGGATCTCGCGGCCGATGACCCGCGAGCTCGGCACCCGACCGCGCCGCTCCATCTCGCGCGAGAAGGACATCAGGTGGTTCGCACGTCGATGGGCCGGCGGCTCGGCCACGAAGCTTCCGCGGCCCGGCTCGCGACGAACGAGCCCTTCCTCGGCGAGCCGCTGCATCGCGTTGCGCGCGGTCATGCGGCTGACGCCAAACTCCGCGCACAGCTCGCTGTCGGAGGGAAGCGGAGCGCCGGGCTGCAGCAGGGCGATCCGCGCGCGGAGCGCCTGCTCGATGGTCCGGTAGCGCGGCACGTGAAGCTCAACGCTCACGTCGCACTTCCGCCGGGACCGGCTCGCTCGGCACCGTGGACCGCGGCGCCGATCGCCCCCGCCCACGTCCCGAGCTCCGCCGTCACGATCTCGACCTGCTCGAGGTCCGTGGTACGCACGCGGTCGCGCACCTCGTGGGCGATCGGCCCCAGCAGCAGATCCCCGGCAGCGGCCACTCCGCCGCCGATCACGACCCGATCGGGGGTCAGCACCACGATCAGGTTCGCGATGCCGATGCCGAGGTAGCGACCGATCTCGGCCAGCCCGGCCAGCGCCCGCTCGTCCCCGGCGCGGGCCGCGGTGACGGCCTCCTCGGCGGTCGCCGTTCCACAGGCCGCGGCAATCCGGCTCGCCCTAGCGAACGCCTCCAGGCAGCCCCGGCTGCCGCAGCCGCAGGCCGGACCTTCAGGGTCGATCGTCTGGTGGCCCACCTCGCCGGCCGTCCCATCGTGGCCCTGGTGGACGCGACCATCGACCGCCACGAATCCGCCGACTCCGGTGCCGAGGACGAGGCCGACCATCGACGCCACGCCACGGCCCGCTCCGAGCCGCAGCTCGGCAAGGCCGAAGGCCCGGGCGTCGTTGATCAGGAAGGCCGGCACGTTCAGCCGCGCCGCGAGCGGCTGGGCGACGGACCTCCCCACCCACTCTCCCGGGACGTTGGGCAGGAAGCGTGTCGCACCGGTCTCGGCGTCGTAGAGGCCGGGGACGCCGAGGCCGATGGAGATCACGCCTGGCCAGGCCGAGATCACGGTGCGGCCGACCTCGCCGAGACGTCCGACCACGGCCTCCGGGCCCTCCGCGGCGTGTGTCGGGGTCTGGCCGCTGTCGAGCGTTCGCCAATCATCGCCCGCGTGCTCGACCACGGCCCACTTGATGTTCGTGGCGCCAAGGTCGAGCCCCAGGTGGCGAGAGGCATCCTCGCTCATCTCGCGGTCACGCCTCCTCGGTGATCCGGGTGTAGGCCGCCGCGACCGCCAGGATGATGGCGCCGAACAGGACCTGGCGCACCGCCTGCGGTGCCTGCATCACGTTCAGCAGGGTGACGAGGACGGTCAGGATCACCGCGCCGACGATGCTGCCGGCGTACCCGCCGCGGCCACCGAAGATCGAGGTGCCGCCGATGACGGCCGCCGCCACCGACGGCAGGAGGTACGGGTCGACCAGGCGCCCGGTGGCGCTGCCGATGACGCCGGCATAGATGAGCCCGGCCAGCCCGGCCAGCACGCCGGAGATCAGGTAGAGCACGACGAGCACGCCGCCCACCCGGACCCCGGCCAGCCGTGCGGCCAGCTCGTTGTCACCGACCGCGTACAGCAGGCGACCATAACCGGAGCGGTGCAGCGCGACGAGGATCACGGCGGCCAGCGGGATGAAGACGAGGAGGTTGTTGGGCAGGAGGCCCAGCAGCGTCTGCCCCCCGAGGAACGAGATCTCGGGCGGCACGCGCGTGCCGCCCGCGATGTTCGCGCGGGCGTAGACGTTGACGAGGCCGGCGACGATCAGGCTCGTGCTGATGGTCATGATCAGCGGGTGGACCCGGAATATCCCCACGCCGATGCCGTTGACCAGGCCGACTGCCGCCGCGGGAATGAGGGCCACGATCACCGCGCCGAACCAGCCGTATTCGCTGACGTTCGTCGCCATCACGTACGAGGCCATCGACGCGACGACCGCGACCGACAGGTCGATGCCCCCGGTCAGCATCGTCATCGTCTGGCACGCCGCCAGGATCGCCAGCGGGACCGCGAAGCGGACCGTGCTCGAGGCCCAGCTGGCGCTCACGATGCCGGGCTGGACGATCTCGAGCAGGAGCACCAGGCCGGCGAGCAGCAGGAGGAGCGGGAGGATCGGTCGATCGCGCAGCCAGCCGCGCGCGGTGCCCAGCGACCGACGGCCCGCCGTGGCGGCCTGGAGGCTCATGCCGTTCTCCTGCGCAGGGTGAGGTACGCGCCCACCATCACCACTGCCACCATGATCACGCCCTGGATGACCTGCGAGTAGGCCGGCTCGACCCCCAGGAACGTGAGATCGGCCCGGATGAGGCCGAGGATGTAGATGCCCACGATCGGTCCCAGCAGGCCGCCGCGACCGCCCGCCAGGCTCACGCCGCCGAGGACGATGGCCGCCACGCTCAGCAGGAGGTAGGGGCCGGGAATGGGCGTGCCGATGCCCGTGCTGGCGGTGAGGGCCAGGCCGCCGAGCGCGGCGAAGAATCCGGTGAGGGCATAGGCCGCGATCTTCGTGCGAGCAACGCCCACGCCGCTGCGGAAGGCGGCAAGCTGGTTGCTGCCGATGGCGTAGATCGACAGCCCCAGGCGCGAGCGGCGCAGCGGGATCCAGATGATCCCGACGATGAGGAGCAGCGCGACGAGGGCTCGCGGGACGATCTCGGGGCCGATGTGCCCGGTGATGAGCTCGCGCAGCCACGGCGCCGATCCACCGCCGGGCGTCCCGAGCACCAGCAGCGCGACGCCGGCCCACACGAACAGCATGGCCAGCGTCACGACGATGTCGGGCACGCGGCTCACGACGACGAGCGTGCCGTTGATGGTGCCGATGACGACGCCGAGCAGCAGGACGAGCAGGACGATCAGCACCGACGCCTCGGGGCTGGCGTTCAGCAGCAGGACCGCGGCGGTGACGTTCGTGAGGGCCATCACCGAGCCGATCGACAGGTCGATGCCGCCGGAGATGACCGCGATCGCCTGCCCGGCGGCGGCGAAGGCGACCGGCAGCGACGCGATGGCGAGGGCGCTCAGCTCGTAGGTCGGCCGCACGAGCTTCGTGGCGACCAGGAGCACCAGGAAGATGGCGATCAACCCGACGGTCCATGCGTCGCCACGCACGGCACGGGCGATCAAGCCCCGCGCTGCCGCACGGTCGACGCGCCGTCCGCGGGCGGGCGCGGCTTCGGTCACGCCACGCCACCGGGGCGGGCCGCCGTGGCGGACGCTTCCCGACCCGCAGCGCCGACCGCTGGAAGGCCGTGCGCGGCGCGGAGAAGCGTCGGCTCGTCGGCGACGGATGCCGGCAGCTCGTCCACCACGCGCCCGCCATAGATCACCAGCGTGCGATCACAGGCCCGCTGGATCTCGCCGAGCTCCGAGGTGAGGAGCAGGACCGCTGCGCCGGCCGCGGCGAGCTCCCGCACCAGCTGGTAGATCTCCTGCTTCGTGCGGATGTCGATGCCGCGGGTCGGGTCGTAGAAGAGGAAGGTGCGCACGCCGCCGGCGAGCCAGCGCGCGATCGTCACCTTCTGCTGGTTGCCACCGGAAAGGCGCCGGACCTCCGACTGCGCCCGCGTCTCGATCTGGAGGCGCCTGATCGCGCCGCCGACCCGCCGGTTCTCCGCAGCCCCGTTGATGAGCCCCCAGTCTCGAAGGCCGGCGACCCGCGGCAGACCGATGTTCTCGCGCACCGAGCGCTGCATGAGGAGGGCGGCCGATCGATCGGCCGGCACCAGCACCACGCCGGCGCGAATCGCATCGGCCGGGTGCCGAAAGTGCACTGTCGATCCATCCACAACGATCTCGCCCGAGCTCGGGCGGACCTGGCCGGAGAGCACGTCGAAGAGCTCATCCTGGCCCTGGCCTTCGAGGGCGACCAGCCCGAGCACCTCGCCGGCATGGAGATCGAACGAGACGTCGCTCAAGTTGTTGGCCGCCGTGAGGTTCCGTGCCGAGAGGCGTGGCGTCGCGTCCCTCGCGATCGGGGGTCCGCTCGGAGCCGCCGTCGGCGTGAGGGCCAGGTCGCCGTCCTCGGCCGCCGGGCCGAGCATCAGCCCCACGATCTCGTCCTCGGCGCCGGGCGCTACCTCGACGACGCCGACCGTCCTTCCATCGCGCAGGACCGTCGCGCGGTCGCATAGCCCGGCGACCTCGAGCATTCGATGAGAGATGAAGATCACGGACCGATCGGTCCCGCGCTGGCGCGACACGACCTCGAGCACGCGCGCGGTGAGGTCCGCCGGGAGCGCGGCGGTGATCTCGTCGAGGAGGAGGACGTCAGGCTCGATGGCGAGCGCGCGCGCGAGATCGATGACGCGCAGTGTCGCCAGGGGGAGATGGCGGGCCAGTGCCTTCAGATCGAGCCTCGAGATCCCGAGATCGGCCATCTGCGAAACGAACGGATCGAGTGGGGTCTCGGTCAGGGTGAGGTTCTCGAGAACGGTGAGGTCCGGCACGATGGCCGGCTCCTGGTAGACGGAGACCATGCCCGTACGGCGCGCCTCCGCGGGCGAATGAACGATCCGGGGCTGGCCCCGCAGCAGGATCGTTCCTGCGTCCGGCCTGACGGCCCCGGTGAGCACCTTGACGAGCGTGCTCTTGCCAGCCCCGTTCGCGCCCATGAGGGCGTGGATCTCGCCGGGGCGAATCGCCAAGGACGCGTCGCGCAGCGCCGCCACGGCGCCGTAGTGCTTCACGACGCCGCTCACGTCGAGCAGGAGCTCGGTCATGGGCCAGGCTACCTGATGGCTGTGGTGGGGTGCCGGCTAGCGCCGGCACCCCTTGCTCGCGATGGACCGTACGTTACGGGCCCTCGCAGGCGAGGATCTGCTCCTTCGTGTACGTGGTCCAGTCGGGAATGCTGATGCCGAGCGGCCAGGTCGCATCGATATCCGGATCGTTGGCCTCGCCGAGCTGCGCCATCCCATCGTCGTTGTTGTTGGCCCACAGCTGCGGCTCCATCAGCACCGCGGTCTCCTCGGGAGCCTCGCCGCCCAGGATCTGAATGGCCAGCGTGACGCCGGCACCGCCGACCGAGGCGGGATTGGTGACGGCCGCGCCGACCAGCCCGTCGACCTCCAGCAGCTGCTGGACGAAGCCGGCGTTGTCGGCGCCGACGATGGGCACCAGGTCCGCGTCGGCGGCGACCAGGGCGTCGACGATGACGTTGTCGATGCCGGAGGTCCAGATCCCGTCAAACGCAGTCCCGGTGGCCAGGAAGTCGTTGATCTGCTGGGTGCCGGTGGCCTGGTCCCAGCCGGTGTGGACCTCGTGCACCACGTTGATCCCGGGGTTCTCGTCCAGGGCACGCTGGAACCCGACGTCGCGGTCATCATCCGCCGGATGACCGGCGAAGCCGCGCATGTAGACCACGTCGCCCTCGCCGCCGAGCGTCTCGAACAGCCACGAGGCGCCGAGGTAGGCGTACTCCTCCTGGTCGTTGCTGATCAGGTAGGCGGACGGCTCGGTCACGGCCTGGTCGACCGAGATGACCGGGATGCCCGCTGCATCGGCCTCGGCCAGGGCGGCGTTCACCGCATCCGGGCTGACCGGGTTGACGATGATGGCGTCCACTTCGGCGGCGATCAGGTTCCGCAAGTCCTCGAGCTGGCCGGCGGCGTCGGTGTCGCGATGGTTCACCGTCAGCTCCGCGACCTCACCTGACACGAGCGACTGAGCACGGATCGAGCAGATCATCTCCTCGCGCCAGCCGTTGTTGGTCAGCGTGTTGGAGACACCGATGTGGTAGTCGCCGTCGCCGTCGCCGTCCCCTTGCTGCGCGGTGCAGCCGGCGATGACGAACACCGCGGCAAGACCCGCGGCCAGCGTCCGGCTCCGCTTGAATACGTTCATTCCGTTGAGCTCCTTCTCTCCGATGCGCCGGCTCCACTCGGGGACGCCGGTCCACTCCGCTTGAATGAGACGCTCCGTCTCGGTCGTAGCTTCGTCATTCACCTCCTGCTGGCTGGTCGATCGCGCGGGCGATGCGCCGGGCATGCTCTCGATAGGCCTGGTCGAACAGCGTCCGGGATCGCGTCTCGCCCACGACTGACGCGCGGCTGATGACCGGGAGCATCGCGTCCCGATCCACGAGAAGCTCGGCGACCCGAACCTTCAGGGAGTTCACGATGGCGACCGCCGCCAGGGTCGAGCCCGGCCCCACCGGCGTGTCGAGCCCCTCGACGGCGCACAGCGCATCCGCGTGCGGCGTGCACAGGTCGATCACGAGGTCTGCATCGTCGAGCAGGCGGCCTCCCACCAGCGCGGACGGCTCGTCTGCCATCGACTGCGCGACCGAGGTCACTGCGATCACACGCAGCCCTCGCCGGCGCGCGCCTCGCGCCAGCTCGACGGGCACGGCCGACAGGCCGCTGGCCGAGAAGACGATCATCACGTCGCGCGGCCCGAAGCTGAAGTTCGAGAGGATCACCTCGGCCAGCCCCGGCGTGCGCTCGATGAACATCGCCTGGCGCTGGCCGTTCGCTCCGACCACCTGGGTGTGAAACGTCATCGACAGCTCGACGATCGGGTTGAACCCCGGGTACGAGCCGTAGCGCGGGAACATCTCCTCTACCGGGATGCGAGAGTGGCCCGTGCCGAACAGGTGGACGAGCCCTCCGGCGCTGATGGCGTCGGCGCACCATTCGCTGGCCCGCTCCACCGCCTCGGCCTGCGTCGTGGCGAGGCGCTCGAGCAGCGTCGCGGCCTCCTCGAGCCAGGACATCAGTACTCGGCCTCGCCCGGCGCGGGCGCGGTGGCGTCGGAAGATCCGCCCGCCTTGCGGGCCCGGAAATCGTCCAGGATCGGCTTCGTCTGGGTCGCACCGATGCGCGTCGCGCCGAGCGCCATCACCGCCAGCAGATCGTCGAGCGTGCGAACCCCGTGCGCCGCCTTGACCTGGACGTGCGAGGCAACGGAGCGGCGCATCAGCGCGAGATCCTCGTGGGTCGCGCCGCTCGGCGCGTAGCCGGTCGAGGTCTTCACGAAATCGGCTCCGGCGGACTCGGCCAGGCGGCAGCCGCGCACCTTCTCGGCATCGGTCAGGTAGGCGTTCTCGAGGATGACCTTGACGATCGCGCCTGCCTCGTGGGCCACCTCGACGACCGCCGCGATCTCGCCGCGAACGTCCTCGTCGCGGCCGGAGCGCAGGGCGCCGATGTTGATCACCATGTCGAGCTCGGTGGCGCCCTGGTCGAGCGCCGTGCGGGCCTCGAAGACCTTCGTCGCGGTCGTCGAGCTGCCGTGCGGGAAGCCGACGACAGTTCCCACCGCGACGTCCGT
Source organism: Candidatus Limnocylindria bacterium (assembly GCA_050692055.1). GTDB lineage: Bacteria > Chloroflexota > Limnocylindria > QHBO01 > QHBO01 > JBOGTC01. The sequence goes on from JBOGTC010000072.1 coordinate 31,932, forward strand.
GCCGTCGAGGATCGCCCTGGCGCGGACGACGTCCGCCGGACGAACGCAGACCGATGCGACGTCGTACTCGGCGGCGAGCCGGCAGCCTTCCTCGATGAAGGCGTCGTCGAGCTCCGGCTTCAGCAGGGAGTGGTCGATCGTCTTGGCCAGGTCGCGCTCGGTGACGTCGTCGATGGAAAGGCTCATGGCGCTCACTTGATATACGGGCGCAGAACGTCGCGGGCGATGAGGAAGCCGCGCTTGACGAGCTCGTCGGTGGCCTCGAAGTCGCGATCCTCGTGCTCGATGGCGACGTCGCCGTCGTACCCCGCTCGGTACAGGGCCGAGAAGATCCGGCCCCAGTCGGCATCCCCGAGGCCGGGTAAACGCGGGATCTGCCAGCCGATGCCCGACGAGAGCGTGCCTCGCTCGTAGAGGCCGTCACGGTCGATCATGACGTCCTTCGCCTGCACGTGGAGGATGTGCGGTCCGAACTCGCGGATGAACCGCTCCTGGTCGATCATCAGCCATACGAGGTGAGACGGGTCGTAGTTCAACCCGACCGTGTCGCCCCACTCGGCGATGATCCGGCGCCAGATGTGGGGCGACCAGGCGATGTTGTGGCCGCCCGGCCACTCATCGTCGCTGAAGATCATGGGGCAGTTCTCGATCGTGACCTTCACGCCGTTGTCCTGCGCGTGACTCACGATCTCAGGCCACACCTCGAGGGCGATCTCCCAGTTCTGGTCCTGGGTCTTCGTGGCGTCGCCGCCCATGAAGGTGTTGGCGAAGGGCACGCCCATGCGGCCGGCGGCGGTGATGACCTGCTTGAGGTGCGCGATCATCTGCTCGCGCTGCGCGGGATCCGGATGCAGCGGATTCGGATAGTAGCCGAGCCCGGAGATCGACAGGCCCTTGGCGGCGAGCTCGTCCACGATCTCCCGGCCGCGAGCCTCCGACAGATCCGTGACATCGATGTGCGAGGTCCCGGCGTAGCGGCGGGTCGGCCCCTTCGACGTCGGCCAGCAGGCGATCTCGAGGCTGTCGAAGCCGCTGTCAGCCGCCCAGTCCGCGACGTCGGTGAGCGTGGCGTCCGGAAACGGGGCGGTAAGCAGCCCGAGCCTCATGGCCTGTTCTCCGCTGCGATCGCGTGGCTCAGCTCGGCACGCCTGACCTCGGTCCAGCGGCCGGCGCGCGCGCTGTCGGCGACGGCGTCGCCGACCAGCATCTCGTCGTGGCCATCAGCGAAGGTCGGATAGGCCGGACAGTCGGCGGGCCGGCCCGCGCCCACGTCCGCGTACACCGCGCGGAAGAGCGAGCGGAACGTGTCGGCGAATCCCTCCACGTGGCCAGCGGGAAGCGCCGATGCCGCCTGCCCGGCCCCTCCCATGAGCGCGGGATTACGGATCAGGATCTCGTTCGCGCGGTCCCGATGCCCGATCCACAGCTGGTCGGGTTGCTCCGAGTCCCAGGCGGCGGCTGCCGTCGAGCCGTCGATCTCGTATTGCAGCGAGTTCTTGCGGCCCGGGCTGAGCTGGCTGATGGCGACGCTTCCCCGCGCGCCGTTCTCGAAGCGGAGCAGGATGGTGGCGATGTCCTCGGTCTGGATCTCGCGCTCGACCGTCTCCGCCGCGCGCTCGGTCGAGAAGGTCTCGACCGGGCCCGATGGCTGGCGACGCACGGGGATGAAGGTGGCGAGGTCGGCCATCACGCTCACGATGCGCTGGCCACTGATGAAGCCGATGAGATCGAGCCAGTGCGAGCCGATGTCGCCGACGGCGCGCAGCGCGCCGCCGCGGTCGGGCTCCAGCCGCCAGTTCCAGTCGGTCTCGAGCAGCAGCCAGTCCTGGAAGTAGCGGCCGGTGACGAGCCGAACGTCGCCGAGCGCGGCGTCGCCCACCAGCTCATGCAGGTGCTGGTTGAGCGGATAGAACCGGATGTTGAAGTTCACGGCATTGACGCGACCGCTCTCCGCCGCAAGGCGCACGAGCTCGGCGGATTCGATCGACGTCATGGCCAGCGGCTTCTCGCAGACCACGTGACGCCCGGCGGCGAGGATCTCGCGCACCTGCGCGTGGTGGACATGGTTTGGGGAGGTGACGTGCACGATCTCGACGCGCTCGTCGGCGAGCAGGTCGGCAAGGCTGGCGTAGGCCCGTGGGATGCCGAGCTGCTCGGCACGCACCGCCGCGCGCTCGGGCGTGGAGCCCAGCAACCCATGGATCTGGACGCCCAGCCTGCGCAGCGCCTCGATGTGGACCGTCCCGATGAAGCCGCTGCCGATCACCGCGGCGCCGATCTCGTTCGGGCGCTCAGGCATCTAGATGACTAGACTTTTGCGGCATCGTGAACGGGGGAAGGCGGCCCGGAATTGCACCATCTGATCGTACTTTGGCCTGTCAATGGCAAAAGCCCGTCCTCCCTGGATGAGGGAGGGCTATGATCGGCTCGGATGAACTCGATACGCCCTGATTCGCAGCGACCCGAGTCTCGATCCGAGGAAGCTCTCGAGGCGCTGGTATCGGTCCTGGACGAGATTCGGTACGCGCGCTCGCGGTCCCGCGCGGAGCTCGTGGCGCGGACCGGGCTGAGCCGCGGCATCGTGGCCCAGCGGGTCAGCGAGCTGATGGACCTTGGCCTCGTCGTGGAGGGCGAGTTCGGACCGAGCACGGGTGGCAGGCCGCCGCGCCAGATCACCTTCCGCGCCGACGCGGGCCACGTCCTCGTCGCCGACCTGGGCGCGACGAGCATCGACGTGGCGGTGACCGACCTCGAGGGACGCATCCTGGGCCATCGCGACGAGCCGGCGGACATCGCCCAGGGGCCGGAACGATGCCTGCAGCGCGTGGAGGAGCTCTTTGAGCAGCTGACCTCGGCCACGCGCGACCTCCCCGGGCGGCTGTGGGGCGTGGGCATCGGCGTGCCCGGCCCGGTCGAGTTCCGCAGCGGACGCCCGGTGTCTCCGCCGATCATGCCCGGCTGGGACGGCTACCCCGTCCGCGAGCGGTTCGCGACCCGCTACGGCGCGCCGGTCTGGGTCGACAACGACGTCAACGTGCTCGCCCTCGGGGAGTGGCGATCCGGCATCGCCGCAGGCCACGACAACGTGGTGGTCGTCAAGATTGGCACCGGAATCGGAGCCGGCATCATCTCCAACGGGCGCATCCACCGCGGGGCGCAGGGCAGCGCCGGCGACGTCGGACACATCCAGGTGGTGGACGACGCCTCGGTCGTCTGCCGCTGCGGAAACGTGGGATGCCTGGAGGCGCTCGCCGGGGGCGGCGCCCTCGCTCGCAGCGGTGAGGCGGCGGCCGTCGACGGTCGCAGCCCACGCCTGCGTGGGGCGCTGGATCAGCACGGGCACGTGACCGCCGAGGACGTCGCGCGAGCTGCATCGTTCGGAGACCCGGTGGCGGTTGGCCTGCTGCAGGCGGCGGGCCGGCGCGTGGGCCTCATGCTGGCCAGCGTCGTGAACTTCTTCAACCCGTCGCTGGTGGTGGTGGGCGGCGGGGTGGCGCAGAGCGGCGATCAGCTGCTCGCCTCGATCCGCGAGACCGTCTATCGGCGCTCGCTGCCGCTGGCGACCCGTGAGCTCGTGATCCAGCGGTCCTCGCTCGGCGGCCTGGCCGGCGTCATCGGCGCATCGTCGATGGTCGTCGAGCAGCTCTTCTCGCGCGACGCCATCGACCTCCTCGTCAACGGGAGCTGAGCGGGGCGGACAAGACGTGAAGCCGGAACGTCACGTGCCCGCGGTGACGAGGTCGATGAAGTCGCCGGTCTTGGCGTCCTTGAGGATCAGCTTCTGACGACCATCCGGCAGGAGCTCGCGCTTGATCACGACCTTGCCGTCATGCATCTCCGGCTGGCTGCCGATCCGGGGCGTGGTGCCGCCGCGCCATTCGAACAGCTCGACCGGCTCCCAGGCTCGGCTCTTGGCCGATCGATAGCAGGCGTCCATGACGGCGTTCACCACGTAGCCGTCGTACAGCGTCTCGCGAGGCGCGCGACCGGTGTCGATGGCGTCGAACATGTCGGTGAACATGTCCACGTAGCCGAGCTCGCTCACCTCGTCGCCGACGGGGAAGAGCCAGCCGGCGCTCGTCTCGGCCTTCTCGGCCACGTAGCCGCCGCTGCCGCCGGTGGTGAACATCTCGAAGCCGGTGCGCAGGAAGTGGTTGAGCCAGATGGTGCCGTGCGTCCCCGCCACCTCGTCGCGCAGGTCCATGCCGCCGCGGAAGGTCCACGACACCTCGAACTGGCCCATGGCGCCCGACTCGAACCGGATCAGCGCGATGGCGTTGTCCTCGTCGTCGATGGGATGGACCAGCGTGTCGGTGTGGCACATGACCTCGATCGGCCGGTTGCCCTTGCCCACGAAGCTGCGGATGATCTCGATGCAGTGACAGCCCAGGTCCACGATGGCCCCGCCGCCGGTCAGGCGCCCGTCCCAGAACCAGGCCGAGTGCGGGCCGGGATGCGTCTCTCGCGAGCGCACCCAGGTCACGTCGCCGAGCGCGCCCGCCTCGACCGAGCTGAGCGCCTTGAGCGTCTTGGGCGTGTAGCACAGGTCCTCCAGGTAGCCGCCGAAGACGCCTGCACGCTCGACGGTCTCGAGGATCCGCCGCGCCTCCTCGGCGTTCCGCCCCAGCGGCTTCGTGCACAGGACGGCCTTGCCGGCGGCTGCCACGGCGGTGACCGCCTCCTCGTGCAGGTAATTTGGCAGGCCGACCACCACGACATCGGTCTCCGGGTGGCGCACGGCCGCCTCGAGATCGGTCGTGTGCTCGGGGATCGCCCAGCGCTCGCTGAAGGCCCGGCCGCGCTCGTCCGTCCGCGAGTACACGATGCGAACCCGGTCGCGGCCGCGTTGACCGTGCAGGGTCATCGTGTAGAAGTCGCCGATCAGGCCGGTTCCCAGCATCGTGATCGAGTGGGCGCCCATCGCTCCAGAGTCCTCCGAGTGGTGCGGGTGGCTCGATTCTAGTCCCGACCCGCCGACGACCATCCGCCGTCGGGATCATCGTCATCCTCTGGCTCGTCGGCGCGCTGTAGGCTCCGACCGGCCGGTCAACCGCGTCATGCGAAGCCGGGCCCTGCGGGGCCGGTTTCTCGCGTTCCCGGAAGCGGCGCGAGCGGCCCGCGGTGGTATCCTTCTTGCCCTGTCAGACGGGCACAGGACCCACACAGACGAGAGGGATGCAACGCCCATGTTCAGCCGCGTACGGATCGCGATTCGCTTCTTCTTCGTTGGGCTCGCGGTCGGCGTGCTCCTGGCTCCGCGAAGCGGGCAGGAGACGCGGCGCCTGGTGCGCGAACGGGCGGATCGGCTGCTCAACGACGTTCTCGACGCCGCAACGCTGGGCACCTACGAGTCCGGCGCAGCCGCCGCGGACGAGATCGAGGAAGGGACCGATGCCGAGGTGCGACCACGACGCTCCACGCGCAGCCGAAGCGGCAACGGCCGGTCGTCATCGCGCGGCACGCGCGCGACGAGCGCCACCACCGCGCAGGGCTAGGCGGCGGTTGGACCCTGAGACCGGCCCGAGCGGCCGGTCTCGTTGTTGTTCGAGGTAACGAGTGCGTTGGCGCCATTTCCGCCCGCGCCGCCGCCGGAGCCCCGATGACGCCGGCTCCGGCACCGCGGATCCCCAGTCGCGAGCGCGCTCGCGCATGGTCGCCGAGCAGCTCGAGGCGCGTGGCCTCCGCGATCCGGAGCTCATCCGTGCGTTCACTGCGGTTCCGCGCCACCTCTTCGTCACCAGCGACGATCCCTACGGCGATCATGCCCTGCCGGTTGGCTCCGGGCAGACGATCTCGCAGCCGTACGTGGTGGCGGCGATGACCCTGGCGGCGCGCCCGCCGGAGGGATGGCGCCAGCGCCCGAGGGTGCTGGAGATCGGCACCGGGAGCGGCTACCAGGCGGCGATCCTGGCCGAGCTGGGGGCCGATGTCACGAGCATCGAGCGGCATCCGGAGCTGGCGGCCGAGGCCGCAGGGCGCCTGACGGCGGCCGGATACGGGCCGGAACGGGTGCGCGTCGTGACGGGCGACGGGACGCAGGGCTGGCCGCCGGGCGCGCCGTATCGGTCCGTGCTGGTCACCGCGGCCGGTCCATCGGTCCCGCAGCCATTGCTGGCGCAGCTCGATCTCGAGGACGGCCGGCTGGTGATGCCGGTGGGGTCGCGCGAGCACCAGATGCTGACCCTGGTCGTGCGTCACGGGAGCGAGCTCGAGAGCCGCGAGCTGGATCCGGTGGTGTTCGTGCCGCTCATCGGCGAGTACGGCTTCAACGCGGATTGAGCAAGGGGATGGTGGGGCTGGCACGCCGTGTGCACCGCGAGTCGGAGTCCGAGCTCAGAGGTGAGGAACCCATGACCCACGACGATCGCAGGCGCGACACGGTCGACCGCGATGACACGCTCGACCGCGATGACACGCGCGTCGTCGAGCGCGAGACGTACGTGGAGCGCGAACGGCCGGTCGAGCCGGCGGGGTCATATGCAACGGCCCCTGCCCAGCAGCCGGCAGGCAGCCAGGTCAACGTCAATGCCGCCGATCGCGGCCGTGGCGGGTACGTCGAAACCGCCCCGGGGCCGCTTTACTGGGTGCGGCGCATCCTGTCGCTGCTGTTCGGCATCCTGTTCGCGCTGCTGGCGATCCGCATCGTGCTTCTGCTGCTCGCCGCCAACCAGACGAACGCAATCGTGGACTTCGTCTACGGCATCACCGAGCCGTTCGTGGCCCCGTTCCGCGGCATCTTCAGCATCGACGTGGTGTCGCCCGGCGGCAACAACGCGCTGGACGTTGCTGCCGTGGTGGCACTCATCGGCTGGTTGCTGATCTACCTGCTGATCATGGCCATCTTGCGCCTCGGTGATCGCGACCGGGTGGCCTATACCTGACCGGCGCCGTCCCAGCGATTCAATAGACGGACCGATGCGGGGGCGCCCTCCCCCCAGGGCGCGCCCGTCATTTCTGTCTTCATGCCTCAGCCGTACTTGCAGCCACGGCACGTAAGTGCAAAGCAGGCCATGACTCGGGGTCGGTTCTTGCCGCCGCGGCATGGATCGATCAAGAAGAGGGCGATTCGGCGCCTAACTTCGTCGTTACGTGCCGCCATGGCAAGTTCCGACGTGGTGCGCGTCGTGCGCGTCGTGCGCGTCGTGCGCGTCGTGACCTCCTAGACCGGCGGCAGCTCGAGGGATGCCCGACCGCGAGGGCGTGGTGAGGGCCGCACGGGCAGGGCGGCGTCGCCGGGCGGCGACGAGCGGACGCGGGCCAGGACGCCGGCGCGCGTGAGCTCCTCGTCGTAGACGACCTCGATGCGTCGCACCTGGGCGTCGATGCTGAAGCGCTCGGCCACGGTCCCATACCCCGCCTCGCCGAGGCGAACACGCAGCTCGGGGTTCGCGAGGAGCGTGGCGAGGGCGCGAGCCAGTGCGGCGGCATCGCCCGGCGGGACGAGCAGACCGTCCACGCCGTCGGTGATGACCTCCGGGATGCCGCCCACCGCGGATGCGACGACGGGGCGGCGCCGGGCCATGGCCTCGAGGATCGAGATGCCCTGGGCCTCGCGCAGCGAAGGCAGGACGGCGACTGTCAGGTCGGCGGTCAGGGCGCTGATGTCGTCGCGCCGGCCGGTGAAGACGATTCGGTCGCTGGCGGCCGGAGGCAGAGCCCGAACCTGGGCGCGCAGCGCATCGGCCTGGGAGCCTTCGCCGACGATGGCCAGCCAGGCATCTGGCGCGGACCGCAGGACCGATGGAAAGGCCTCCACCAGGAACCGATGCCCCTTCTCCGGCTCGAGCCGGGCGACCACCCCCACCAGCGGAGCGTCGCAGGGGATCGCGTACTCGTCGCGCATCGAGCAGGGCGGGGCCGGGCTGGCGAAGCGAGAGAGGTCGACGCCGTTGGGGATGACCGCGAACCGGCCGCCCTCGCGGCCCTCGGCGCGCACCTTGGCCGCGATCGCCTCCGAGGGCACGATCAGCCGATCCATGTGCGGCGTCAGGCGCGCCAGCAGCGCGATGTCATCGGCCGATCGGACGCGCGAGGAGTGGACGGTGGCCGCGATCACCGGCGTCCCGGCCGCGATGGCGGCCCGCGTGCCGATCACCTCGGCGCGGTGCATGTGGGCGTGGACGAGGTCGATCTCGTGGTGACGCAGGTAGGCGGCCAGCTCTCGGACGGCGGCCTCGTCATCGGCCTTGGTGATGACGTCGACCTCGATGCCGAGCCGATGCAGGCGGGAAACAGCGCTGCCGGAGCTCAGGGAGAGGGCGCGGACCTCGTACCGGGAACGGTCGAGGCGCAGCAGGAGGCCGGAGTAGCTCTCCTGGGCACCACCGCTGCCCCCTGTCGCAAGCAGCTGCAGGATGCGCGGGCGGGGATGGCTCCTGGACCGATGGATCCGCCGATGGCGCAGGTACGGCGCGCCGCCGATGGCAGCCTCGTGTTCGGGCGCGGGACGACGGCGCCTGCGGGTGGGAGTCACCCACCGATGCTAGGTCCGGGCGCTCTGTTCGTCAAAGCGCCTCGCGGCGGATCAGCCGGCGAGGATCAGCAGGCTGAGCGTGTTGGCGGTGAAGCCCAAGAGGCCGAAGCTGGTAGCCGCGGCGGAGCCCCACATGAGGAGGCGCGGGAAGCGCGTGGCGGTCGCCACGAGCAGGGCCAGGGTGATCAGGATCACGGCGCCCTTGGCCAGCAGGACGCCGTCGAGGCCCGCCCAGCGGTACAACCCACCGGCGATGCCGTTGCTCTCGATGCCGATGCCGTGCAGGCCGACTCCCAACGTGAACGTTGCGGCATCGGCGAGCTGGGCGAGGACGAGAGCCAGAAGTACCAGTCGCGTGCCCATGACCAAAGGACTATGCACCATCCCGGCCAGCAGCCGGCCGGGTTCTCCGCCGAATGCGGTGCCGTGCGCCATTACCCGTTGCGCGTGCGCACCTGGGTAGAAGCGTGCCGCCGTCGGTCCGGTCGGGGCATGGGCCGGTCGGGGGATGTTGCATGCGCCCGGTCGCGCCGACACTGCGCGCGTTCGATCCCCAGCACAGAGGTGCGGACTCATGGAGCAGCTCATCGTCATCTTCCTGCTCTTCTTCACGGCACTGGCCGCGGGTTGGTTCTATCTGCAGCGTGCCAAGCAGCGCGAGCCCCAGCAGACGGACGCGGCAGCCGCCGCGGAGAGCGACGGCCCAACCTCATCGGATCCGTCGGCCTCCTGATTGGTCACGGATCTCGCGCAGCGGCAGTCGGTTCCGCCGTCCGCCAACGCTGAGATCGCGACCAGCGCGCGGATCCCGTGGCATCCGCCGCTGATCGCGGTCGCCTTCGTCCTTCAAAACTACATCGAGAGCGGCGTCCACGTCGCGGCCATCGGGCGTGCGTTGATCGTCGCGGTCCTCCTCGCCGTGGCCCTTCAGGCCCTCGGCTGGCTGGTCAGCCGCAGCCGCCACTTCGGCTCGATGGCGGCCTCGAGCATCCTGGTGCTCGGAATCGCCTGGGTGCCACTGGTGGTCATGGGTCAGGCGATCGTCGGCCTTCCCGCATGGCAGGCGGCGATCCTGATCGCACCTCTCATGCTGCTCGTCCTCGCCGTCGCGCGGCTCGCGTTCGTCCATCGGGGTCGCATCTGGCGCCTGACCAGAGTCATGAACATCCTCAGCGCTGCGCTCCTGGCGGTGGTCATGGTGCAGCTCGCCACATCGCCGACCGCCGGCCAGGGCCTGCGTGAGCTCGTAGGTCCCTCGACGGTGAGCGCGATGTCAGCGGTTCCGGCGGGGACCGATCGGCGTCCGCCCGACATCTATGTCCTCCTGCTGGACGGGCACCCACGCGCCGACTCGCTGCTGGAGCAGCTCGGTACCGACGTGCAGCCGTTCCTCGATCAGCTTGCGGCGCGTCGGTTCACGATCAGCGATCGTGGCGTGACGAACTATGGGTGGACGTCCGCATCGCTCTCGTCGATGCTCCACATGCAGTACCTGCATGAGCTGCCCGACGTCGTCCTCGATCCGGATGATCCCGTGCAGATGCGGCGCAGCATGGCGGAGAGCCCGGGCCCTGCGCATTTGAGGAGCGCGGGCTACGAGATCACCGCGGTCGGTCCGCCGTACGAGCACGTTGCCCTGCGATCAGCCGATCGCTTCGTGGACGCCGGGTACCTCAACAGCTTCGAATGCCACCTCATTCGTCGCACGATGATCGGCAGCATCGCCTGGCACGTATCACCCGGCTTCCTGGGTGACACTCGGCGGGAGGCCATCACTCGCTCTATGAGCACGCTCGAGGACATCGCGCGCGAGCCGTCCTCTCGCCCCAGGTTCGTCCTCGTCCACCTCCCGACCCCGCACCTGCCGCTCCTGTGGGATGCAGAAGGGAACCCTGTCGATGATCCCGCAGGGTCGGACTGCGCGCCGCAGTTCGCCACCGGGCTGTCAGCCGATGAGGTCCAGCCAGCCTACCTGGCACAGCTGCAGCACGTCCAGGGCCTCGTCCTCGAGAGCATCGACGCGGTCCTCGCGGCGTCGGACGACCCACCTGTACTGCTCGTCCTCTCCGATCACGGCGGCAAGCTCGGCGCCGCCGCAATCGATCCTGCGTCGCCGGAAGGCTGGCGCGACCGATTTGGCATCCTCTTCGCCGCTCACACGCCGGGGACGTCGACGATGTTCCCGGACGAGGTCAGCCTCGTGAACGTACTGCCATCCATCCTCAACGAGTACCTCGAGGCAGATCTTCCGATTCGCCCGAGCCGGACGTTCGGCACGACCGACGGCGACCTGGGCGAGGTGCCGATGCTCGGCCACTGAGACCTCGCCCATAGCCCAATGGGACCATGGCTCGGCGACCCTGCGACGCTAACCTTCGGCCGGTGAGCACCCGCCTGCGACTCGTCCTCCTCAGCTTCCTCATGCTCTTCGTCGAGCTGGCCCTGATCCGCTGGACCGGCTCGAACGTCGTCTACCTGTCGTACTTCTCCAACTTCGTGCTGCTCGGCAGCTTCCTGGGCATTGGCATTGGATTCCTGCGTGCCCGAGCCCGAGTCGACCTGTTCCCGTATGCGCCGATCGCGCTGGCCTTCCTGGTCGGCTTCACGCTGGCCTTCAACGTCGAGATCGACCGCAGCGGCAGCGAGCTGATCTATTTCGGGTCTTTCCGCGAGACCGGGCTGCCGATCTGGGCGATGCTGCCGGTGATCTTCGTGGCCGTCGCCACCGTGATGGCGATGCTGGCCGAGGGCGTCGCGCGGACCTTCGTCGAGTTCGAGCCGCTGGAGGCGTATCGGCTCGATATCGCCGGCAGCCTGCTGGGCATCCTGGGCTTCACCGCCCTGTCCTTCGCATCTGCGCCGCCGGTCGTCTGGGGCGTGGTGGCAGGCGCGCTGCTGCTCCTTCTCGTGCGCCGGGGCTGGCTGGTCCTGCGCGTGGTCGCCGTCGTGGGTCTCGCCATCATGCTCGGACGCGAGTCGATTCAGCACGACTCCTTGTGGTCGCCCTACTACAAGATCCGCGTCGCCGAGTACCAGGACGAGCACCACGTCTCGGTCAATGGGATTCCGCACCAGGCGATCGTGAGCGTAGATCGCAGGCGCGAGCTGGAGCCGGTGTACTTCGTCCCGTACGAGCGCAGCAGCCGCGACGAGCCGGGGAACGTGCTCATCGTTGGAGCCGGCACGGGCGGCGATGTCGCAATCGCGCTCGAAGAGGGAGCCACGCGGATCGACGCGGTGGAGATCGACCCGCAGCTGCAGCGACTGGGAGAGGAGCTGAATGCGGATCGGCCCTACGACGATGCGCGGGTCGAGGTGGTGATCGACGACGGCCGCGCTCATCTCGAGCGGACCGCGCAGGTCTACGACACGATCCTGTTCGCCCTCCCGGACTCGCTGACGCTCGTCTCGGGCCAGTCGTCCCTCAGGCTCGAGAGCTACCTGTTCACCGAGCAGGCCATCGCGGCCGCGCGTGATCGCCTCGCCCCGGATGGCATCTTCGCCATGTACAACTACTACCGCGAGCAGTGGCTGATCGACCGGCTCGCGGCGACGCTGAATACGGTCTATGGGCACGCGCCGTGCGTTGACGAGGTCGGAGGTGGCGGCCTTGCGGCGCTCACCATCGGCCGCAGCGTCGGGGGTATCGACTGTCCCGCGCCCTGGGTTCCGAGCAACGCCGCGCCGGCACCGGTCACCGACGACTATCCATTCCTGTACCTGCGCGAGCCCACGATCCCGGCCTTCTACCTCGTCAGCATCGGCCTCATCCTGCTGGCCTCGCTGGCCATGATCCGCGTGGCCGGCGGGCGATTCACCCAGATGCACGGTTACCTCGACCTGTTTCTCATGGGTGCAGCGTTCCTGCTGCTGGAGACCAAGAGCGTGGTCCAGTTCGCGCTGCTGTTCGGCACCACCTGGTTCGTCAACGCGCTCGTGTTCGCCGGCGTGCTGGCATCGGTCCTGGCCGCGATCGAGGTCACTCGCCGGGTGCCCCTCCCGCGCCCCGCGATCCTCTATGGCCTGCTCGTGGCGGCGGTGCTCGTCGGCTGGCTCGTCCCCGCCCACGCGCTCCTGCCGCTCCCGTTCTGGCTGCGCTTCGTGGCGGCCGTGGCTGTGTGGTTCACGCCCATCTTCGTGGCGAATCTCATCTTCGCCCAGCGCTTCCGCGACGTGGAGGACTCGACCTCGGCGTTCGGTGCCAATCTGCTGGGCGCCATGATCGGAGGCCTCATCGAGTACGCGGCGCTGATGACGGGTTACCAGGCGCTGGCGCTCGTGGTGGCCGTCCTGTACGTCGGCGCGCTCGTCGCCACACCGGGCACGCGGCGGGTACTGGGCCTGTCGGCCGACGTGATCCGCAGTCCCGACCGGCTGGGCGCCTGAACCGCCGAGCTACCGCTCCACCGGGGGCCGCTGCGGCGCGCGGGCGTCCCTGACGGGATGCAACCCGGCCACCAGCAGCGTGATCTCGTACACGAACAGCCGGGGCAACGCCAGGATGGCGGCCGTGGCTGCCGACAGGGCGGTGTACCGGGGGGCGAACAGGGCCATCGCGACCGTGGCGATCGCGGCTGAGGCGGCGACCAACACCCAGCCCCACGTGGGAAGCGTCCGCGCCAGCCCCGGATCGAGGGTGATCGGGTCGATCTCGAAGAGCACGATGGGTGCCCACAGCACGATCGCGGCGACGACGGCATAGGCGAGCTGTGACCAGCGGCGCTCGGCGATGAAGACCGCGGCCAGGGCGATGGGCACCACCTTCAGGGAAGCGGCGATGCCGACCACCAGTCCGCCCCATCGTGTGGGCATGCCCCACACGAGCATCGCCAGCATCGGCCCCTGGATGTTTCCGCCGGACGAGATGCCAAAGAGGATCGCGGCCAGGAAGACCAGCAGCAGCCGAGCCTCCAGCCTCCGCTCACGGGCCAGCGGCACCAGCGCCAGGGCGGATCCCCCGAGGAGAAACACGGACCACAGCACGTTGCGCGCGAGGTCCGGTAGGTACGTAAGCGGCGCGAAGGCGAACGCGAACCACGGCGCGTATCGATAGGCGGTGTTCGGGTCGATCGGCCCGCCGTAGAGCTGATCTCCCGATCGCAGCCGCAGCGCCGCCGCCTCGTACACCTGCATGTCGTGGAGGTGCCAGTCGATGATCCCGAAGATGACGGCGCTGATGGCGAGACCCACGAGGACTGCTGTCACGACCAGCCGTGACAGCCTTCTCGCCAGGCGAATCGACATCAGCACGGGCGAGAGTGTATTCGGTCGTCCGCTGAACGAATGGCCTACTGCCGCCTCGGGACAGGCGTGTAGGGTTACTAACCGATGCGGCACGGTGACATCGGATGCGCGTGATCGGTCAGAGGCCCGCGATCCCCCGGATCTCGCGGGTGGTGCTGCTTGGCGCCCTCGTGGCCGCGGCACTTGCCGTGCCCAACGCGATACTGGTCGGCCGCTCGCTCGAGGTGGTGCTCGCGGGTCTACCGGCCGTCGACTGGCACCATTTCGTGGAGGCGTCGCGCCGCGTGACCGATGGCGGCCTCTACGACATCTCAGCCAACTATGGATACCGCTACTCGCCCGTGCTCGCGTACGGGTTCGCGCTGCTCGTCCCGCTCGGTGACCTCGGCTGGCGCCTGCTGCACGTCGTCGCTGCCCTGGCGCTCCCGAACTGGCCGATGCGCATCGTCGCCCTCGCGTCATGGCCGTTCTGGTTCGACGTGGAGGCCGGCAACCTGATGATCTTCGTGCTCCTGGCAGCCGCCTGGGCGTTGCAGGGAAATCGTTTCGCCACCGTAGCGTTCCTGGCGCTGACCATCGCCATCCCGCGTCCACTGATGCTGCCGATCGCCGTCTGGCTCCTGTGGAAGCGGCCCGAGTATCGCGTGCCAGCCCTGGCGATCTTCTCGGTCCACGCCGTCGCCGTGTTGGCGACCGGGTGGGGGCCGGAGTGGGTGGCCACGCTCCAGCACTCCGGAAATGAGATCCTGTCGCCCAACAACCTGGGCCCGAGCCGCATCGTCGGCATGGCCTGGCTGATCATCGCCCTTCCCCTCGCCGCTTTCCTGACGTGGCGCGGACGAATCGGCTTCGCCAGCCTTCTCGCGAGCCCGTACTGGCTCCCGTACTACGGCCTGATGCCTATCGTCGAGCTCGGCCGCCGGGAACGCCGCTGACCGATGCGCATGGCGGACCGCCGATGAGCTCAGGCTCGTCACATCCGGGGGCCGGCGCAGCGCTCGAGGCGACCCCGCCTCCGACCGTCGGCCTGCGTCGGCTCGCCGGCGACTCCGCGCTCTATGGCATCGCGGCGGCGGCGGCCAAGGCGCTCGCCCTGCTGAGCGTTCCGTACCTGAGCCGGGCGCTGACACCGGAGGGATACGGCATCGCCGATCTCGCCACCGGGCTTGCGGCCCTGCTGACTCTCGTCGCCAGCTTCGCGGGCGACGTCCCGACGGCGCGCGATCGCGGCCGGACGACGGACTCGTCGGTGCGCGACCGGCTCATGTCCTCGTACGTGTGGACAACTGCGGCGGTCAGCGTGGCGGCCGCCGGACTCCTGCTGCCCATGGCGCCGCTCATCACCGGCGCGCTGTGGCGCGCGCCGGACCAGCTGCTTCTCGCGGCGTTGACGCTGATCCTCGTACCGCTGAGCGCCACCCAGGCCGCCCTCGCCAGCATCCAGCGGCTTGAGGCTCGCGCGCGATCGTTCGCGGTGCTCGCCATGATCGATCTGCTCGCCCAACTGGGCCTCGCCGTGCTGCTCGTGGCGCTCGGATTCGGCGCGGTCGGCGTCGTCGCCGGATTCTGCATCGGCAGCGCCATCGGGCTCCTGGCCGCGTTCGCTGCGGGGCGGCGGCAGATGTCATACCTGCCAAGCGCACGGATCGGCGTACGCCTCGTCGCCGCCGGATTGCCGTTCCTGCCCGCGATCATCCTCTTCGTCCTCGCCGACTACGCCAGCCGCTACGTGCTCGTGGCCTCCATCGGAGCCGATGCGGTCGGGGCGTTCGGCGTAGCGCTGCGGGTGGCCAGCGTGATCACGCTGGTTGCAACGGCCTTTGCGACGGCCTGGGGTCCGCTGGCGCTTGGCATGCGCCCCGGAACGGGCACGGCGCGCCTCTTTGCCCGCGTGCTGTGGGCCTACTCCGGCGCTACCTGCGCGGTGGCGCTGGTGGTGGCTGCCATCGCGCCGGAACTCGTGCGAATCGTGGCCGGAAGCGCGTTCGCGGGCGCGGCCGTCATCGTGCCGGGCATGGTGGTGGCTTCCGCGCTCGCCGGAGGACAGTATGCCCTCCTCGTCGCCGCCGGCGTGGCCGACCGCGATCGCTCGGTCACCCTGTCATCCTTCGCCGGTGCCGGTGCCCAGGTCCTGCTGACTGTCATCCTCGTCCCGTCCATCGGCCTGGGAGGAGCAGGCATCGGCGCCATGGCTGGCCGGATGGTCGCCCTGGCTGCCCTTGCCCCGGCCGTGCGGGTCGGCTTCGCGTTGAGCTGGCACTGGCTGGCCGCCACCTGGATCGTGACCTGCGGGGCGGCCGTGGTGATCCAGGCGCTGAACCATGCCGGTTCTGACACGCTGGCGTGGCGACTGGTCATCGCCGTCGGCGCCGTTGGCGGATTGGGCATCGCAGTCAGCCGGCAGCAATGGCGGGATCGTCGGCGCCGGGCATGAGGTTCCTGATCGTCACCCAGTACTACCCGCCGGAGCCCGGCGCGGCCCAGGTTCGGCTGGCCGCACTCGCTCGCGAGCTTCGCGCCGGCGGCCACGACGTCGAGGTCGTTACCGCGGTGGCGAACTATCCCCACGGCCGGATTTCGCCGGCGTATGCGGGACGCGCGCAATGCGTCGAACGGATCGACGGGATCCGCGTCCGGCGCCTCTGGCTGCATGCGGCGACCGGCGCGGGTGCGTCGCGCCTGGCCAGCTATCTGTCCTTCTCCGCCACCGCCCTCGCTGGCGCTCTGCTGGGCAGGCGACCCGACGTCGTCTTCGTGGAGTCTCCCCCGCTCTTCCTGGGCGTGACCGGCTGGTTGCTCGCGCGCCGCTGGCGGACACGGCTCGTGTTCAACGTTTCGGATCTGTGGCCGGACTCGGTGCGCGACCTGGGCCTGATGAGCTCAGCGGCACTGCTCGGAGCGGCAGAGGCCCTCGAGCGGTGGGTCTACGCGCGGTCGGCGGTGGTCTCCGTGGCAACCAAGGGGATCGGGGACGCGATCGTCCAGAAGGGGGTACCGGCCGACCGAGTGGTCCTGCTGCCGAACGGGGTCGATACCGATCTGTTCCGACAGGCCGATGCCGACCCCGCGATCGCTGCACGGTACGGACTGCCGGACGATGGCCGGCTCGTCCTGTTCACCGGCAACCATGGGTTCGCGCAGGGATTGGACGTCGCGGTCCAAGCCGCTGCCCTGCTGGCCGACGATGGAGTCACGCTGGGTCTTGTGGGAGCAGGCTCGGATCGGGCTCGCATCGAACGCCTGGTCCGATCCGTCGCGCCTCGGAACGTCAAGCTGATCCCGCCGGTGGAGGCGCATCTGATCCCGTCCCTCTATGGGCTCGCGGCTGCCGGCCTCGTCACGCTGCGGTCTTCGTCCATCCTGGATGGCGCGCGTCCTGCCAAGACCCTTGCCGTGATGGCCTGCGGGCGCCCGGTCCTTTATTCGGGGTCGGGCGAAGGCGCCGAGCTGGTGCGTTCTGCTGACGCGGGGATCGTGACGCCGCCAGAAGACGCGCCGGCGCTGGCGGCGGCGATACGCCGCGTGGTGAATGACCGCCCCCTCGCCGATCGCCTGGGCTCCAACGGACGCCGATACGTCGAGGCGCACTGCGCGTGGAGCACGATCACCCAGCGATGGCTGGCTGATCTGGAGGTCGCGCTCGGGCGTTGACCGAAGGCTGTACAGGACCGGAGTACCGTTGACCGGCCGCAACGACGCTCCTAGCCTGCCACCGATCCTGGAGTAGAGGTGCGACCTGTCCGAGCCGATCCCTTTCCACCGCCCCGCCATGGGTGACCGCGAGATCGCCGCCGCCGTCGAGGTGCTGCGCTCCGGCTGGCTCACGACGGGCAAGCGCGCCCACGCGTTCGAGGCCGCCTTCGCTGAGCGACTCGGGGTGCGCCACGCGTTGGCGGTGAGCTCAGCCACCGCGGCCCTGCACCTCGCCCTGGACGCGATCGGAGTCGCCGCCGGGGACGAGGTGATCGTGCCCACCTATACGTTCACCGCGTGTGGCGAGGTATGCGCCTACCTGGGGGCTCGCCCGATCCTGGCGGACGTGGGGGACGACTACCTGCTCAGCGCAGACGAGGTGGACAGGGTCGGGACCGATCGGACCAGAGCCGTGATGCCGGTTCATCTCGGCGGCCTGGCCGTAGACCCCGAACCCATACGGCAGGCGCTGCGCGGCCACCCGGCCGCGATCATCGAGGACGCCGCCCACGCGCTGCCGGCGAGCGTCGGCGGCACGCCGGCCGGCCGGCTGGGAACCGCTGCCGCCTTCAGCTTCTACGCCACGAAGACGATCACCACCGGTGGCGAGGGCGGGATGCTCGTGACCGATGACGACGGCATCGCCGGCCGTGCTGCGCGCATGCGACTCCACGGGATCGACGCCGACGCCTGGAACCGATACGGCGCCGGAGGGAGCTGGTTCTACGAAGTTGCGGAGGCCGGCTACAAGTACAACCTCACGGACCTCGCGGCCGCGATCGGTCATGCGCAGCTCGAGCGCGTCGAGGAGCTGGCATCGGCGCGCGAGGCCATCGCCGCCCGCTACGACGCCGCGTTCGGCGCGAGCGAGCTCGTCGAGCTGCCGCCCCGCCGCGAGGGTGACCGGCATGCGTGGCACCTGTACGTCATCCGCCTGCAGCTCGATGCCCTCGCCATTGACCGAGCGGAGGCGATCCGCCTGCTGGCGGCGGCCGGCATCGGCGCCTCCGTGCACTTCATTCCCCTGCACCTGCATCCGTACTACCAGCGCGTGCTCGGGTATCGGCCGGGCGACTTCCCGGTGGCGGAACGGCTGTACGAACGCTCGATCTCGGTGCCGATCTGGCCAGGAATGACCGAGGAGCAGGTGAACCGGGTCGCAACCACCGTCCTCGAAGTTTGTGACGGTGCGCGCCGTCCCGTCGAGGTCTGATGTAGCCATGCGTCCGTGGCAGCTGGCCATCAAGCGGCTCATCGATGTCGGGCTCGGGGCCGCGGCGACGCTCATCCTCCTGCCCGTGGGGATAGTGATTGCCCTGGCGATCGCGGTCGATTCCTCCGGCGGCCCAATCTACGGCGCGCGCCGCGTCGGCCGCCACGGCCGCGAGTTCACGATGTGGAAGTTTCGCACCATGGCGCGCGGCGCCGACCGCGCGGGCCCTGGTGTCACCGGCGCATGGGACTGGCGCGTGACCCGCGTCGGGGCCGTGCTTCGACGGACAAAGCTCGACGAGCTTCCCCAGCTGTTCAACGTTCTTGTCGGCGACATGAGCCTCGTCGGCCCCCGGCCGGAGTCGCCGAAGTACGTCGCGCGATGGACCGAGGCGGAGCGTGGCGTGCTCGGCGTTCGGCCCGGCGTCACCGGGCCGACGCAGGTCGCATACGTCGACGAAGAGGAGCGGCTGGTGGGCGACCCCGACGAGGTGTACGAGCGCGAGCTGATGCACGCCAAGCTGGCGATGGATCTTGCCTACGTGCGAAACATCTCACTGCGCGGTGACCTGGTCCTCGTGTGGCGCACGATCGCCGGCATCTTGAGTTCCACGCGCCGCCGGACGAATCGGCCGCGACGCCGTTATACCCTCGCCGAGCGGCTGGGGAGCATCCGCCTGCCGGCGCTTCTCCTCGACGCGGCATTGGCCGCCATGGCGGCTGCCCTAGCGGTCGGGCTGCGCATCGATCGGAACAACCTCCTCGCCGCCGCGGCCGAGTACTGGGTCTTCGTACCGCTCGCGGCCTTCGTGCGGCCTGCCGGATTCGCGGTCGCCGGCGCATATCTGCGCGTGTGGCGGTACCCCACGGTGAGCGACGCCGCCCTGATCGTGAGCTCGTTGACGGCCGGATCCCTGGTCATGACGCTGGCGATCTTCGTGGTCATGCAGCCGTGGAGCTTCCCGGGCACGGTCGGCTTCCCCCGCAGCGCGATCATCATCGAGCTCCTGCTCTCGGTGCTCATGCTGGGCGGCATCCGGCTCGGCGCGCGCATTCGACAGGAGGGCGTCGAGGCCGCTGACGCTGCACTGGTCAACGGACCGCCGCGCCCGGTGCTCATCTACGGAGCAGGCGAGGCAGGCGCCCTGCTGGCGCGTGAGATGCGTCGCAGCCGGCTGCTGCGACTCGAGCCCGTCGCGTTTCTCGACGATGACCCCACCAATCACGGCAAGCGCATCTACGGCGTTGAGGTGCTGGGAGGCCTGAGTGACCTGCCGGCGGTCACGCTGGAGCGCGAAGTCAGCGAGGTGATCGTCGCGCTGCCGCGCATCAGCGGCGCGCGCCTGCGCCGGGTAGTGACCCTGAGCGAGGCTGCAGGCATTCCGATCCGCACGCTGCCCGGCGTCGACGAGCTGCTGGACGAGACGGTCACGGTGAACAAGGTGCGCCCTGTCCGTGTCGAGGACCTGCTCCGCCGTGAGGCGAATGACATCCCGGAGGAGCCAATGGCACAGCTGGTGCGCGGCCGCCGGGTCGTCGTCACCGGAGCGGGCGGCAGCATCGGCTCCGAGCTGTGCCGCCAGGTCGCCGCGTTGGGCGCAGCGCGCGTCATCCTGTTCGAGCGCGCGGAGACGCCGCTCTTCTACATCGACGAGGAGCTGCGCCGCCGCTTCCCGGCCGTCGAGGTGGCCGCCGTGCTCGGCGACGTCACCGACGAGCGGACGGTCCTGCGCGCTTTCGAACGCGAACGACCGGACGTGGTGCTTCACGCGGCCGCGCACAAGCACGTCCCGCTGTCCGAGGGGAACGTGGCGGCTGCCGTGCTCGCCAACGTCGGCGGGACGCGCATCGTCGCGGAGGCAGCCGCCAGGACCGGATGCGGTTCGTTCATCTTCATCAGCACCGACAAGGCGGTGGATCCCTCCTCGATCATGGGTGCGACGAAGCGTCTCGCAGAGCTCGTGGTGCAGGAGGTCGGCTGCGCGGCGTCGGGACGGTTCATCACCGTCCGCTTCGGCAACGTCCTCGGCTCGCAGGGCAGCGTCCTGGAGCTCTTTCGGCAGCAGATCGCGGATGGCGGGCCGGTGACGGTGACGCATCCCGACATGACCCGCTACTTCATGACGATTCCCGAGGCAGTACGGCTCATTCTTTACGCCGGGGCGGCCGGACAGCCGGGCCATGTCCACGTATTGAACATGGGACGGCCGTTGCGCATCGTGGACATGGCGCGCGACCTGATCCGCCTCTCCATTCCATCGGGCGAGAAGGACATCCAGATCGTCTTCACCGGCCTGCGTCCCGGCGAGAAGCTGGAGGAGACGCTGTTCGGTGCGGGAGAGGACGCGATCGCCACCGAGTCACCCTGGCTCCTGGTGGCGCGCCAGACGCAGCCCACGGACCGATACGGCTCTTCCGCCAGCCAGGCTGCCCGCGAGATGGAGGAGCTGGCCCGACAGGGCGCCGACGAAGCGCTGAGGCGGCAGCTCGTCGGCGAGGGCGTTCCCTCGACTGCATGACATCCGCACCGGGAGCCTGGACGGGGCAACGGCGGACGCTTGCGCTCGGCTTGCAGGCGTGGACGTTCGCGTTCGTGGCGCTCTTCGGTGGGACGGTGACCGCCCAGCACGCCACGCTGCGTGCAATCGTGATCGTCGGCGTGTTCGTGCCGCTGGTCGCGTGGGCCGTGCTCCGGCTGCGCGGACCGCGCGACGGCATCGACATGGCGATCCTCGTTGGCCTGGCCGCGCACGCCGCAGTCGCGCTGGCCAGCCTCGACGCTCAGGGCAGCCTGGAGGCGTTGGGCGCCGCGATCGGATTCGCCCTCCTCTTCTGGTTCATGCGGCAGGTGGGGGCCTCGCCGCATAACCGGCGGCTCGTCGCCATCTCCGCGTGTGGGGCCATCACGTTCTGGCTGGTGCTGACCGCGTTCGCATGGATCATCGAGAAGGTGGCATGGGTGACGGCCACCGGGACGATGCCCGAGCTCGAGTCGCGTCAGGCGTTCGTATGGGGGTCACCGAACACCCACCCGATGCTCGTGCTCCTCGCCGTGCCGTTCGTGCTCTGGCTGCCGCAGGGCCTCCCGCGGAGGATCATGGCCGGGCTGCTGATGGCCGCAGCGGTCATCGTGGTGCCGCTCAGCATGGGCCGTGCCGGCTGGCTCGGTCTGGCCGTCGCCGCAATTGCCCTCGAGCCGCTCCACGGGTGGCCGCTCAGCCGGGCGGCCGCGTCGAGGCTCGGATGGTTGCGGCCCGGGCGCGTGATGGCCACGGCGGCGCTGGTCCTGGTCCTCGGCTGTGCGGCGCTCGTGACGACGATGCCCGCGGCCGTCATGGCCAACGCTCTGGGCCCTCGAGCGTCAATCTGGGCGCAGAGCGTGGCGCTGTTCGGCGCGGACCCGTTGACCGGCAGCGGACCATCGACCTGGTCGTGGGCACGTCTCCAGCACGTTCCCGACTTCGCCGACCGGGTGGGCGTCACGTACGCGCACAACGTGCCCCTGCAGACCCTGGCCGACGGCGGCTTGATGCTCGGCCTGGCGCTGGCCCTCGTGCTCGGGGCGTGGGGAGCCGCCACGTGGCGTCGCTGCCACGAGCTGGATCGCGCACAGCGCATCGCCGTCGCCGTGCTGGCGGGATCGGCCGCCGCATCGCTGCTCGACGATTTCAGCTTTCTGCCGGCCGTGACCGCCCTCGTGGTGACCATCGCCGCCTGGGTCGTGGCGTACCCGACATCGCCCGCTCCGCACCCGAGGATCGGGGCACGCGGGCTGGTCCTCCCGCTGGCCGTCGCCGCGCTGGGCCTGGTCTCGCTGCCCGCCGCGGCCGGCGTCGCGACCGCTAGGCTCCACTCCGCCGACGCGCGCGCCGCATCGGTCGCCGGGTCGTGGGACGTCGCCCAGCGGCAGTTCGCCGCGGCGGCCGCGCACTACCCGGCGAATCCGTCGTACCGGCTCGGTCACGGGCTGGCCCTGTACCACCTCGATCGTGTCGAGGAGTCCCGGGAGGCATACGAGCTGGCCCGATCGCTCAATGTCGGGGATCCGAGGCCATGGGGGGCGCTGGCAGCACTGTCAGCCGATGCCGCCACCCGCGAGGCGCTCCTGGAAGCGGCCGCCCGGCGCTCGAACGACGCGCAGTACGCATATCGCCTGGCCAAGAATCTGGCGGCAGACGGCAGCGCATCCGACGCCGCCTGGTACCTGGCGATCGCCGCTGTCCTGGAGCCGAGGATCCATGGCGTAGTAGGCGATCCGAGCGATCTCGTCCGTGACCGCCTGCCCGCCGCCGTTCGGCTCACCGGAGCGGCCGCGCGCGGCGATCCGGCCGAGGCGATCTGGAACGCCGACCTCGCGGCTGGCGCGATTCCGGTTGGAGGTCCGCCTTCGTGGCACGCCGTGGCTGCCGGCAACAGGGGGGCGCTTGATGACGCGGAGCGCTGGCTGGACGCCGCTCGCGCGCAGGATCCACATGCGGCCCGCACGTGGGAGGCGGTTGCCGCGATCGCCCGGCTTCGTTGTGACGTGGCGGCCGAGCAGCGTGCGCTGTCGGCCATCGACAAGACGCGGGACCGCGACCCGCTTGAGCCGGCAGGGTCCGTGCGCGTGACCCGCAATGGCATCTACGGCGAGCCGGAGCTGGGCGACTACCAACCGCTCGCCGAGACGGCGTTTCCCGACCTGGAGCGCTGGCCGCTCGGTCTCGTCGACCTGCCCGCGTGCGACGGCTAGGAGGCCGGAGGACGGTGGAGGCGACCTGCGAGATGAGAGCGAAGCGGGCGCAGTACGGCCAGGGTCGGGTAGAGCATGGGCGTCGCTCGGCCCAGCCGTCGCGCAAGCGCCGGGATCAAGCCCACGGCGCGCAGCTCCCCCACCCAGCCCGGGAAGAGCCGCGCGATGCGGTGCCTCGACAGTCCATGCACGGCGGGATTCATCGGGTTGGCGTATCGCACGTCGTACCAGACCAGCCAGCCGTCCGGTCGCAGGACGCGCGCGATCTCAGCCGCCACGGCCTGCTCCAGCTCGTCGCTCGGCAGCGAGCTGAACAGCGTGCTCGCCACGGCGACGTCGAAGGAGGCATCCCCGAACGGGAGATCGTCTGCCGAAGTGGCGAGAAACCGGGCGTTCAACGCGCGCGCTCTCGCCCGTTCAACGCGTTCCTCAAGGAGGTCCACGCCGGTCCATTCGAGCTGCAACCCTCCGCCCAGGGCGAGCTCGGCGGTCCGGCCGTCGCCGCAGCCGAGGTCGATCACCCGCGCACCTGCATCGGCGACGGAGGCCGCCAGGTCCGCGAGGAGCCGCGAGCGGTGATCCGATGCCAGCCGCGCGTACCCAGGGTTAGCAGCGCTCCACAGCGCGTCTCGCCCCACGGACGCATAGCCGGCGTAGGTCGCCCGCACGTGATCGAGGATCCCCGCACGCCGCTGGGATTCGAGCCAGTCCCGGCGTTGGTCTCTCCGTACCATCTACCCATCGATTCTGCCCCAAGGGCGGCTGGTACGGTACGGCGGTGACCACATCGGCGCTCGGCCACACCGAGACTGGCTGGAGGCCGCGCAGCATCATCGCGGCCGCGTTCGTCGTGTCCTTTCTGGTCGTGCAACTCACGGTCCCCATCCTGGCGTTGACCGGCCCCAGGCCAGCGCGCTTCGGCTGGCACATGTACACCACCCTCACCCCAGTGCCAGACGCGTGGATCGAGGATGCGACCGGTGAGCTGGATCGGGTCGCGGTCGATCAGCTCCTTCTGCGGCGACGATCCGAGGCCGACCTGTCGGACGTGCTCGTCCGCGAGCTGTGCCGCAGACCCGGAGCGGCGGCCGTGATCACCGAGCGCGCGGACGAGCGGATTCGGACGGTCTGTCGATGAATCGGCTCAAGGACGTGGTCGAGCGGACCGTCAGCTCCCGGGCCGCGGGACTGGCGCGCATGGCGGTCGGGCTGGCGGCGGCGGTCAAGGCGGTGGAGCTCGCACCCGTTCTCACCCGCTTCGCGGAACCGGGGCCGCTTCGGATTCCGTACGCCGAGGGCCTGCCGACGGTGGCCGATCTCCCGGCAGCCGCCGTCACCCTGGTCTGGCTGCTCGCGGCACTCGCCTTCGCGGCCGGGGCGACGACCGCAGTGACGGGCACCGTTCTCGTCGTGGTGCTGGCGGCAGTGCTGGCGAGCGACCAGCAGCTGTACAGCAATCATCTCTATCTGCTCACGCTGCTCGTCGCCCTGCTGACGCTCGCGCGAGCAGGCGCCGCGCTCTCGGTGGATGCGCGTCGAGGAGGCGGCCGCGATCGGATCGCGGACTGGCCGCTGCAACTGGTGCGCGCCCAGGTGAGCATCGTCTACCTGTTCGCGGCCCTGGCGAAGGTGACGGGCGTGTACCTGTCGGGGAGCGTGGTGGCCGTCACGTTGCGGCGCGACGGCCCCCTGGCCATCCCGGCCGAATGGCGCGTCTTCGAGCTGATGGCCGCCGCCGCCATGCTCGCCATCCTCGTGGAGCTGTGGCTGTCGATCGCGCTGTGGCGTCCGCGCTGGCGGCCCGCCGCGTTCGCGACGGGCTTCCTCATGCACGTCGGGATCGCGGTCTGGTTCGCTCCCACCATCCAGCTCGTGATCTTCTCGCTCATCATCCTGGCCCCGTACGTCCTCTTCCTTGATGCGCAACCGGCCAGTCGAGTCGCGGTCTGGGACGACTCCTGCGGCTTCTGCCGCGGAACGATCGGCTGGGCACGAAGATTGGACTGGCTGCATGCCATCCGCTTCGTTCCCGGATCGGACACGGCTGCGGTCAGGGCCCTCGGCATCAGCCAGGAGGAGGCCGATCGCGCGCTCCAGCTGCGCTTCGGTGGTGTGAACGTCTCTGGGTTCCGGGCCGTTTCGGCAATGCTCGAGGTGCTGCCGGTCTCGTTCCTGTGGGCGCCCTTGCTGAGGCTGCCACCGGTCCGAGCGGTGGGCGACGCTGCCTATCGCCGGGTGGCGCAGCGACGCATGTGCAGCGTCATGGCGGGCCTCCAACCGGCTCTTGCTGCGGCGGCGAATGTCGCCGACCGTGGCGTGGCTTCCGAGCCGCCGACCGGGTGACGATGAGCCTAGTGCCCTCAGGCACCAGATCTGTACGGTTGCGCCATGTCTGAGCAGGTCCGTACGCTGAGTCGCCCGACCGACGCCGCTCGCATGCCCGGCTATACGTCGCTGGCGAGGGCATTGGTCGGCCTGCTGATCATCGGCCCGGTGCTGGCCTGGAGCGTCCAGGCGCTCGTGAGTGGCTGGAACTTCGTGGACCTCCATGTCTACCTGGGGGCGGCCGAGAACCTCGTACGTCACGGCAACCCCTACCTCGCCAGTGACGCGACGACCGATCTGCTGCACTATCACTACGCGCCGTGGTTCGCCCTCCTGTTCGTGCCATTGCTGTCGCTTCCGCTCGTTTTCACCGAATGGATCTGGGCCGCGGCGCTCCTCGCGGCGATGGTGCCGGCGCTGATGGTCTTTCGCGGTGATGGCATGGCTGCCGCACCGCTCGCAGTCCTCATGGGCGCGCTGCTCCTGGGCCAGGCGATGGGCGGCAACGTGCAGGGCGTGCTTCTTGCGCTCCTGATCTGGCGCCTCGACAGGGTGGATGGGCCAGTCTGGGTCGGCCTCGCCGCCAGCTTGAAGGCGATCCCGATCCTGCTCGTCCTCTATTACGCCGGCCGCCGGCAGTGGCGAAGGGCGATGATCGCGGGGGTGGTGACCGCAATCCTCGTGGGGCCCATGCCCCTGTTCGACATCCCGCCCGACAATCTCTGGCCAGGGGTCACCGGCCTCTATGCCATCTCCCCCGTCCTGTGGGTCGCCTCGGCGATCATCGCTGCAGGCTGCGCGCTGCGGCTCGCCGGGGGCCGATACGGCCGGCTGGCGGCCGCGGTCGCCATCGTCGCCGCCCTGCCGCGCCTCTACCCATTCGACATCAGCTGGCTGCTGCTTGGCGTCCCTCCCTCACGCAGGGACGACTCGGCATGACCCTGCTCGATCGCGTCCGCTCACGGCGCTTCCTGCACGACGCGCTGGCCGTGGCGGGGATCATCGTCGTCGTGTTCGTGTGGTGGCTGATCGGCTTCAACGACTACCAGCACGATGCGCGCGCCTACTGGACCGTCGAGCTGTCCGACCCGTACGCCGCGGCCGAGGTCGGCGGCAAGGATGCCTACCTGTACTCCCCCCTCTTCGCCCAGCTGACGTCGCCCCTGACGCTCCTGCCGTGGGAGGTCTTCCGCCCGCTCTGGGCGGCGGTCAACCTCGGCGCCCTGGTCTGGCTGGCGGGACCGATCATCGGCGCGCTGCTGCTGGTCGTCCCCGGATCACCGCTGATCGACGAGGTCGGCACCGGCAACATCCACCTGCTCATCGCGGCCGCCATCGTCGCCGGCTTCCGCTACCCGCCTGCCTGGGGATTCAACCTGCTGACCAAGGTGACGCTGGGCATCGGCCTCCTGTACTTCGTCGGGGCACGCCAGTGGCGGCATCTCGCGCTCGCGATCGGCCTCACCGCAGCCATCAGCCTGGTCTCGTTCGCCGTGGCCCCCGGCCTGTGGCTTGCCTGGATCGAGGTGCTCATCACGAACAGCGGTGCGCGGATCCCCGACGACATCGCGGTGATCCCTGGCTCGCTGGCGCTGCGAACGGCCATCGCCGGGATCATCGCCATCGGCGGCGGCATCCTCGGCTGGCGCTGGACGGCCGCGGTCGCGGCCACGCTGGCGCTGCCGGTCCCGTGGTCCTCGGGTCTGAGCGTCCTCGTCGCCGCCATCGCGCTCTGGCGCTTTGACATGCTGCGCGAGCCACGCCGGCCATTCCGCACCCACCTTCGACCCAGCACACCAGGGCAACGCGAGGCCCAGACGGCGTGACGGCGCTGCGTATCCCGGCCAGCTGGATCGCGGTGGCCGCCTTCTTCTTCCTGGTGGCGCTCCCGCGGCCGGCCATCCCGCTCATCGACGGTGACGTGTGGTGGCACATCCGGGCCGGGCGGGAGATGCTGTCCAGCGGATCGGTGCCCAGGGTCGACTCCTGGAGCATCGTCGGCGCCGGCATGCCGTGGACCAGCCAGGACTGGCTCAGCAACGTGGCGCTGGCGCTCGGGTACGGCGCCGGGGAGATCGGGCCCACGCTCCTGTCCATTGGCTGGGCGCTGCTGGTGGTGGCCGCGCTGGCGCTGCTGTGGTCGGCAATCGGCTTCCGGGTCCGCGCCGTGGGTTGGCTCGGCCGAATCCTGCTGCTCGCGGCAGGCCTCGTCGTCTCCGGCCCGACCCTCGGGGTCAGGGTTCAGGTCGTGGACCTGACACTGGCGGCGGCGGCCATGGCCGTCCTGTGGCATTACCAGGCACGCCGCAACGCCCGATGGCTGGTCGCCCTGCCGGTGCTGGCAGTGGCCTGGGCCAACCTGCACGCGGGTTGGCCGCTGCTCTTCCTGCTCGGCGGTGCGCTCGTGGTGGGCGAGGGGGCCGACCGGCTCGTCCGGCGGCGCCTCGGGCCGGCGCCGCTCAGCTGGCGCGAGCTCGGATGGCTGTGTGCCGCCCTGGTCGTGGCCCTGGCCGCGATCAGCGTCAATCCCAACGGGCCGGCGCTGTACCTCTATCCACTCGAGACGTCGGGCATCTCGGCACACCGCGCCTACCTCGCCGAGTGGCAGGCGCCGAACGTGGGCACGTTCGTGGGCCAGGTCTACCTCGGGTTCCTGGCGCTCGTTGTGCTCCCCACCCTATGGATCAGTCGCCGCCGGATGCGCGCCGCCGATCTGCTGATCCTGCTGGGAGTCGTGGTCATGGGAGCGGCCGCCGCCCGCTTCCTTCTGATCGCTGGGCCGATCGGCGCAGCCGTCGCCGCCCTCTACCTGGCGCCGGCGCTGGCTGGTTCGCGGCCTGGCCGGCGCATGGGACCGACCCTCGCGCGCCTTGCCGTGCCTCGGCCCGATCCGCGCTACTCGGCGCTCAACGCGACCCTCATCGGGCTGGTCGCCGCCGCCGGTGTCACCCTCGCCGTGGCCCGGGTCTCTCCCAGCGTTCAGGCCGAGTCCATCGCCGGGCACATGCCGGTCGACGCCGTCGAATGGATCCGCGCCAACGATCCGGGCAGCCGCCCCTTCAACGTCTACGCCTGGGGCGGCTACCTGGGCCACATGCGGCCGACACACCCGGTCTTCATCGACGGGAGGTCCGACATCTACGGCGACGAGCCGATCCGCCGCTACGCCGCTACGATCAACCTCGAGACCGATCCGCAGGCCGTCCTCGACCGGCACGAGATCGATCACGTGCTCTTCCAGCCCGACCAGCCGCTTGCGGAGTGGCTCGACGCCAGCGAAGCGTGGCGACAGGCCTACGCAGATGACGTCGCGGTGGTCTGGGTCCGGTCAGGGGCCGATTGAGGCGGAGGCCTCCCGCGGGCAGCTCTCGCGCAGCAGGAGGACGGAGATCTCGTCGCGGTGCGCCTCGCACCAGCCTGCCTCCTGCGCGGCACCCCGCACGAGCGGGGCCGACGGCGGCAGGAGGATCGCCTCAACCCCGTAGCGTTCCGTGAGCTCGGCCCACCCGTCGTCCGCGGCGCGGATGGTGGAGTAGTCCTGGAGGATCGCATCGCCATACATGTCGCTGCGGCCGTCGACGAAGACGCGCCCGCCATCCTCGTAATGGCGGTAGATGGCGTACCCGCCCCAGTCGTAGTCGGCCAGTACGCGGGCGTCGGGCAACACGCGCTCGAGGGCGCCGGCGCCCTCCACCGGAAAGCCGCGGCGCAGCGCCGCATCGGCGCTCACCGCGCCCGGAATGATGACGAGGACGGCGGCGACCAGGATCGCGGTGACGCCGGTCTCCAGCACCCGGCGGCCCGCATCGGTCCGGGGCCTCTCTGGCCGGTCCCACCGGAGCAGGCGATCGTCCAGGCCGAGCGCCAGCGTCGGCAGGGCGAACAGGGCGGCAAGCGGCGCGTTGCGCGTCGCGACCAGGGCCATTACGATCCCCACCAGCGACAGCGTGGTGAGCCAGCCGGGAGTCGCACGCCCGCCGTTCAACGCCAGCCCCGCGATCAGCAGGAGCAGGCCCCAGTGCCGTGGGTCGTGGAAGTCGGGCGACTGCCACTCCTGGATGTTCCGGATGCCCCAGTCGCTTCCGTCCAGGTAGCGGAGCGGGTAGACGAGCCCCTCGATCCCGGCGGGCGTCAACGCCGAAGCGGCGAAGGCGGCCGCGACCATGCCGATCACCGTCCAGCGGCGCGGCGCCATGACCGTCCGGCCAAGAAGCGAGAAGAGCGCGTAGAGGCCGAGCACGCCGAGGCCAACGACGTAGAGGCCGTGGACGTTCGCCCACAGCGCGAAGAGCGGCACCACCAGCCAGGGTCTGAGCCGATGCTCCGATCGGAGGCGCATGAGCAGGCCGATGAGCAGCGCGACCAGCAGCCACGAGATGGCCTGCGGCCGCACGGTGGCGAACGGCGCGAAGACGTAGGCCGCCAACGCCAGCAGCGCGGCGATCGACGCGACACGCACGCCCTCGGCGCGCAGGGCCAGGCCAACCACCAGCGGCGCTGCGCCGATGATGACGCCGAACACGACCCCCGCCGGGACGGCACCACCGCTCGACACGAGCAGGTGGATGAACAGCTGGCCGAGCCATTCGTGGAGGACCCATGGCTGTCCGGCCCAGGTGAAGGAGAAGGGATCCGTGGACGGCACGCTTCCCGATTCGGCGATCAGCCGGCCGGTGGTCACGTGCCAGAAGTAGTCCGCGTCGACAAGCCCGCGAGCCACCACCAGCGCCACGAAGAAAGCGACGTAGACCGCGGCCACCAGCGCGAACGGGCTGGGCAGCCAGCGCGGGGCGGCTCGGCTCGGCTGGGTCATCGGCTCAGCAGTCTACGCGGCGGCCGTGGCCGCCCGGAGGTCCCGAAAGTACCACCGCCACCCCGTGGGGGCTGGCTAGTATCCGCGCCATGGCCCAGCCCGGACCGATGCCGGTGACGGCGGCACGCACGTCCATAGTCGACCTCGTGGCACTCACCGTCCTCGCCCTGCTGGCCCGCACCACGGCGGCCCTCCTCGTGCCG
The DNA here is from genome assembly GCA_050692055.1 of Candidatus Limnocylindria bacterium. Taxonomy (GTDB): domain Bacteria; phylum Chloroflexota; class Limnocylindria; order QHBO01; family QHBO01; genus JBOGTC01. The sequence goes on from JBOGTC010000072.1 coordinate 62,627, forward strand.
GGACCGCCGCACGTCGATGCCGCCTACTACACCCTGGTCGCCGAGCGGCTGGCCGACGGCCACGGCTTCAGCGTCCCGGTGCTGTGGAGCTTCCTCGAGGTCGGCGGCGGGCTGCCTGCCGATCCGAGCCTGCCGGTGCCGAGCAACGGCCACTGGCGACCGCTCGCCTCGATCCTGGCCGCCGGTCCCATGGCGCTGCTCGACGGCGGCTGGCGCGCCGGGCAGCTCATCATGGTGCTGCTCTCCACGCTCCTCGTCCCGGCGACGTACCTCATCGGCTGGCAGCTGTGGCGCTCGCGCCGCGTGGCCCTGCTCGGCGCACTCCTCGCCGTCCTCGCCGGCCCGCTGCTGGTCATGTACCCGCTGGTCGAGACCTTCGCTGTGTTCGGCGTCGCCGGCGCGACCGCCCTGTACGCCAGCGTCCGCGCCGTGGATGCCCTCCATCCGGGCCGGTGGCTGGTCCTGGCCGGCGCGGCGGCGGGTCTGGCGAGCCTGGCCCGCATCGACGGCGTGCTGCTGACCGTCGCGCCGGCCACGGCCTGGCTGGTCAGCCGCCCGTTCGGCATCGGCCCCTTCGGCTCACCCGCCCGGGCGCTCGCCTGGGGCTCGGCGAGCGCAGTCGCCTTCCTCGTCGTGCTGGGTCCCTGGCTCGTCCGCGACCTGCTGGTCTTCGGCACGCCGTTCCCGTCCGCCGGCGGGCACACCCTCTGGATCCGCGAGTACAACGAGCAGTTCTCCATCGCGAGCGACCCGACGCCGGCGACCTACCTGGCCTGGGGACCGCTGAGCATCCTCGCCTCGAAGCTCAGCGCCGCGGTCCAGGTGGTCGGGAGCACGCTGGCGGTGATGGGCGGCATCTTCGGCATCCTCTTCCTCGCCGGCCTGTGGCTGCATCGCCGCGACCGGCGGCTGGCGCCGTTCATCATCTACGTCGTCGTCCTGTTCGCCGCCATGGCGCTCATCTTTACCGTGCACGCGCCGCGGGGCGCCTTCGTCCACTCCGCTCCCGCCTGGCTGCCGTTCGCCTTCCCCATGGCGATCGCCTCGCTGCCCGCCGTGGCCGGCGCGGCGGGTCGCGCCTGGCGGCTGCTCCGGCGGCCGGCATCCCATCGGCTGATCGAGATGGCGGGGCTGGTGGGCGCCCTCGTCCTGTCGCTCGCGGGGGGCGCGGGGCTCCTCCTCGGCTGGTCGATGACCCAGGATCGGTACGAAGCGGCCGCGAGGTTCCTCTCGTCCGAGGCCGATGCCGCCGCGGTCGTGATGAGCGCGGATCCGGCTCGGCTCAACCTGCTCACCGCCAACCCCGGCGTGCCCGCGCCGTTCGATCCGTACCCGGTCATCGAGAAGGTCGTCGAGGCGTACGACGTCGACTGGCTGGTGGTGGTGCTGCCGCCAGGCGAGTCACGCGATCCACTCGGCCTGTGGGAAGGGGCGAACGCGACCGACATCGAGGGCAACCACCCGGATTGGCTGCCCGCCGAGGCCGCCTTCGAGGCGGATGGCGTCCGCGTCTTCGATGTCGCCGGGCCGGGCGGCTAGTACTTCCGGCGCGAAAGTACTGTTGTCCCGACGCACACCGGGCGGACAGCATTCTCGTGGAGTCCGGTACTAGGCCGGTCCCGGTACCTATGCACACAGGGGAAGCTTCGTGCCGACAGATCCGGCGGCGGGAACCACGCAGGTCAGCTTCGAACGACTTCAGGCGCAGGCGACGGAGAGCATCCGTCGTGATGCGCGCCGCGTCCACGAGCTGGCCGAGCGGTTCCGCGGGCAGTATCGCCGCCGCCTCGAGGAGTGGATGCAGGTCCGCGCCCGGATGGATCGCCGGGGCACGGCCCTGCGCCCGGTCGGCACCGATGCGCTCCGCACGGAGTACGAACAGCTCGGCCGCGAGCTGGCCAGCCTGCAGGCGCGGCTCAAGCGCCTCGAGGTGGCGGCGCGGCAGCTCGACGTCCTGTGCACCTACCTCGACCGGGCCGACGCGCCCGGCGACGAGCCGATCCTGGCCGTCGACGACTCACCGGCATCCATCAGCCTGCGCATCATCCAGGCTCAGGAGGGCGAGCGCCAGCGGTTGGCCGAGGAGGTCCACGACGGACCGGCGCAGGTGCTGACGAACGCGATCTTCCAGGTCGAGTACCTCGACCGCATGCTGGCCGGGCCCGCCCGCGCCGAGCACGCAGAGCTGGCCTTCCTGCGCGACATGCTCCGGGAAGGCCTGGACGAGGTCCGTTCCTTCATCTCTGACCTGCGGCCTCCGGTCGTGGAGTTCGGCCTGGCCGCGGCGATCGCCGAGCACGGCGAGCAGCTGCAGGCCCGGCACGGAATCGCGGTGTCGGTCGAGGTCGAGGGGATCGACGAGCGCCTGACGCCGCCCGCCAAGGCATCGGTGCTTCGGGTGGTGCAGGAGGCGCTGCGCAACGTGCGCAAGCATTCGGCCGCCAGCGAGGTGGCCATCGGCCTGGAGGAGAGCACGCTGGTCGTCGGCGACAACGGGCGCGGCTTCGACGTCATGCGCCTGGCGTCGGGGGCGAGCCGCAACTTCGGATTGCAGTTCATGCGGGAGCGGGCCGAGCTCATGGGCGGACAGCTCCAGATCGAATCGAGACAGGGCGAGGGGACACGGATCCTGCTTCGCCTCCCCGAGCCGCAGCAGTAGGAGGAGATCGGACATCATGAAGGCCAACGGAACGACGACCAAGGAGAAGACCGTGGATCAGGTCGAGGAGGGACAGGATCGCCGCCGGGGTGACAGGCGCGCCGGCGCCAAGACACGCATCGTCATCGTCGACGGGCACACCCTGTTCCGGCGAGGCGTCCGCAACATCCTGGAGCTCGAAGGCGACATGGAGGTCGTCGGCGAGGCCGGGAGCGGTCGCGAGGCACTCGCCACGGTGGAGCAGCTGACGCCCGACGTGGTTCTGATGGACCTGGGCCTGCCGGCGCCGAATGGCATCGAGACCACGCAGCGCCTGAAGCGCGAGCTGCCGCACACCGGCGTCATCGTGCTCGCCAGCAACGACGACGAGGACCAGCTGTTCGACGCCATCAAGGCCGGCGCAGCGGCGTACGTCCTCAAGGACATCGATCCAACCGACCTGATCGCCATCATCCGGCGCGTGCGGTCAGGCGAGTACCTCATCAACGACAAGGTCTTCGCCAAGCCGGCGGTCGCCAGTCGCGTGCTCAAGGAGTTCCGCGAGCTCGCCGTCTACGGCTCCGAGGCGCAGCCCATCTTCGCGCCGCTCTCGCCGCGCGAGGTCGAGATCCTCGACAACATCGCGCAGGGCATGACCAACAAGCAGGTCGCCTACGCCCTGAGCATCAGCGAGCAGACGGTGAAGAACCACATGAGCTCAATCCTGCGCAAGCTTTCGGTCAACGACCGCACGCAGGCCGTGGTCTACGCCATGCGCCAGGGCTGGATCAAGATTCCCGAGGACTGAGGACCGATGGCGCCGCTGCCGCGGCGCCGCAAGTCCCTCTCGAAGCGGTACGGGAGTGCCATATCCGCCGCGATGGCCCGCAATCTAGCGTTCCGCCCACGTCGTCACGGGTATCCGGGGCGACCTTCATCCCGAGGGGGTCGGCGCCTCCACGCCGGCCCCCGGGTCTCCTCCTCCGGTGCAGGGAGCCGTGCCAAATGGCACGGCTCCCTCGTCTGTCGGCCGGACGTTGACAAGCTGAACCTGCTGCGCGCAAGGTACGGCCGCCTTCCGCACGGCGTAGGACCATCCGGCCATTTGCATCGGTCAGGGCGCGTCCTACGCTGCCGGCGCAAGTCCTCAAGAAAGGAGGTCCCACGTCCACATGCTTCAGTTCATCAGCACTCTTCTGGCTCGTTTCCGGCGCGAGGATGAGGAAGGGCAGACGCTCGTCGAGTACGGTCTGCTGCTCGCCCTCATCGCGATCATCGTGATCGTGGCTCTGCTCTTCCTGGGCCCGATCGTCAGCGAGCTCTTCCAGAACGTCGGCACGACTCTCGAAGACGTGTAGGCGATTCGGATCTAGAGCCAACCCCCGTGGCCAGCCGGCCACGGGGGTTTCTTTTGTTCATGGAGCTGGCTATTGCGGAGCACGGATCCAATCGCCCCGCCGCTGGCAGTACCACCCCAGGGATAGCCCACAAGTCCAGTCGTGAGGCGCGGCGAGGCTGCGTAGGATGTTGCCCGCAGTCACAACGCTGCGCTCATTCGACCTCATTGGTTCCATTGATCCGAGCTCAAAGGGGAACGTCCGTGAAGCGCTCCAATCGCCTGGTGATTCTGGTTGGCGTCCTGCTCGCCATCCTCGCCTTTGTGGGGATCATCATCTTCCTCAACCAGCAGGCGCCAGAGCCCGTCGAAGAGGCCGAGATCACCGAGACGGTGCTCGTCGCCACCGGGGACATCGCCATCGGCGACGAGCTGACGCCGGACCGGGTCGAGGAGCTGGAGGTGCCGCCGGATGCCGTCATCGGCACGCCGCTGCGGGATCCCTCGCAGGCCGGTGGACGGCCCGCGCTGTTCGCCGTGCCGGCAGGCAGCCAGGTCTCGCTCGAGACGATCGGGCTCGGCGTCACCGGGCCGGAGAACATCGCCGCGCAGCTGCAGCCAGGGGAGAAGGCGGTCAGCGTCCGCCTCGACCCGCAGACGGGCATGAACTTCCTCGTCCAGCCGGGCGACAGCGTCGACATCGTGATCTCGAGCGAAGTGGCGGTCCTGCAGCCGACTGAGGACTCGCTGGCCAATCCCGACCAGCCGCCGCGCTTCGAGCAGATCGAGGGGCTTGCCGGGGCGCGGACCGTGAAGACGGTGCTCCAGGACAAGCGGGTGCTCTACGTGAGCGCCACCAGCGTCACCCAGCCCCCACCGGCTGTCGAAGAAGACGAAGAGGATCCGGCCGAGGCGCCGGCAGAGGCGGAGGCCGAGCTGCTGAGCATCATTCTCGTCTTCGCCGGCACCGACCAGGATGCCGAGATCGTGAAGTACATCCAGCGCGACAACTTCGAGCTGTCGAGCGAGGCCACGGAGATCCCGGGCTCGATCTCGGTTGTCATTCGAAGCGCGGACGACGAGGCCATCGAGGAGACGACCGGCATCACCATCGACCAGCTGGTCGAGCAGTACGGGCTTCGCGTGCCCGGCATCGTGGAGCAGCTGAACGAGGAGGCGCCCGGCCCCTGAGGGGTCGGCCAGGAGCAGCGTAGTCAGGCGTAGAGGGTGACGCAGCAGTGATCAAGGTTCTCATCGTCGACGACATCCCGGAGACGCGCGACCACCTGTCGCGCCTCCTCGGGATGGAGCGCGAGATCGACGTGGCGGGCACGGCCAGCTCCGGCGAGGAGGCCATCCAGCTCTCCATGGATCTGCGTCCCGACGTCATCGTCATGGACATCAACATGCCCGGCCTCGACGGCATCGCCGCCAGCGAGATCATTGCGCAGCGCCTGCCGACGAGCCCGATCATCATGATGAGCGTCCACGGCGAAGCGGAGCACATGAAGCGCGCGATGCTGGCCGGTGCCCGGGAGTTCCTCGTCAAACCGTTCAGCGCGGACGAGTTCAGCACGTCGATCAAGCGGGTCTATGAGCGCGAGCTCGTCCGGCGCGAGCAGCTGCGGGCCGTCGTCGCCCCACCGAGTGTCGAGCAGGCGCCGGTGGGCGATGCCGGTGACCACCAGGTGGTCGCCGTGTTCTCGCCCAAGGGCGGCTCGGGCTGCACGACCATCGCCACCAACCTGGCGCTGGCGCTGGCGCGCGAGACAGGGCAGCGCGTCTCCCTGGTCGACGCCAACCTCCAGTTCGGCGATGTGGGCGTCCTGCTCAACCTGAATCCGAAAAACCGCTCGGTCATCGACGCTGTCGAGGGCGGCGAGCCGGATGCGGACATCATCGAGTCGGTCGTGATCGATCACTCGACCGGCATCCGCGTCATGCTCGCCCCACCGAGCCCGGAGTCGGCTGACCTCGTCACGCCGGCCTACCTGCGCAAGATCGTCGACCAGCTCAGGACGACCCATGACTGGGTCGTGGTCGACGTTCCGTCCGGCCTCAACGATCACTCCCTGGGCGTACTCGACACAGCCGATCAGATCCTGATCGTCGCCGCGCTCGAGATAACGACTATCAAGAACGTCCGCCTCTTCCTGGAGGTCGCAGATCAGCTCGAGTACGAGCGGTCCAAGCTGCGGCTGGTCATCAACCGGTCGGATGCCTCCCAGGGCATCCGCATCGGCGACGTCGAGGCGTCGATTCGACGGCCGATCGACGGCACGATCGTTTCCGATGGGCGATTGGCCGTGCTCGCAGTCAATCGCGGCGTCCCGTTCGTCGTATCACATCCGGACTCACCGCTGTCGCGCGATCTCGTCGCGCTCGCCCGAACCCTGGCCGGCTCGCCGGCCAGCACCACCACCACCGAGAAGCCCGCCAAGCGCGGACTCTTCGCACGCCGCTGATGGAGACCTGAGCTGATGTCATTGCTGAAGCGCATCGAGCGGGCTCGGCCCGCCGCCGAGGGCGAGGGGCCGGCCGTGCCCGCGACCATCGAGAGCACCCCGCCGGCCACTCCGCAGACGCCGGTGCCTGCGGGAGGTACGCCGAAGCCCCCTGCTGCGGCCCCGTCCGGGCCGAGCCGTCCCTTCCTGGGCGCGCTTCCCGCGCGCGAATCGTTCCGGGAGGCGAAGTTCCGCGTCCAGAACCGGCTGATCAACGACCTGGATCCGAAGCTCGACCTAACGAACCAGGTCGAGGTGCGGCGCCAGATCGAGGAGCTCTTCGGCAGGATCGCCGACGAGGAGGGCCTGGCCCTGACGCGCGCCGAGCGCGTGAGGATGCTCGAGCAGATCACGGACGAGATCCTGGGGCTCGGCCCGCTGGAGCCGCTGCTGCGCGACGAGACCCTCACCGAGGTGATGGTCAACGGGCCGCAGCAGGTCTACATCGAGCGCGATGGGCGTCTCGAGCTCACGAACGTCACGTTCCAGAACGACGAGCACGTCCACAAGATCATCCAGCGCATCATCGCCCCCATCGGCCGCCGGGTGGACGAGTCGAGCCCCATGGTCGACGCCCGCCTGGCGGACGGCTCCCGCGTGAACGCCATCATCCCGCCGTTGTCGCTGGTGGGCCCGGTGATCACGATCCGGAAGTTCTCGGCCACGCCGTTCACGGTCGACGACCTGATCCGCTTCGGTACCGCCACCCCGGAGATGTTCGAGTTCCTCGAGGCCTGCGTGCAGGCCCGGCTCAACATCTTCGTCTCCGGCGGCACGGGCTCGGGAAAGACGACGATGCTCAACATCCTGTCCTCGTTCATTCCCGATGACGAGCGGATCGTGACCATCGAGGATGCCGCCGAGCTCCAGCTGCGCCAGGAGCACGTCGTGACGCTCGAGGCGCGACCCGCGAACATCGAGGGCAAGGGCGCCATCCCCATCCGCGAGCTCGTGCGCAACTCACTGCGCATGCGCCCCGACCGCATCGTGGTCGGCGAATGCCGCTCGGCGGAGGCGCTCGACATGCTGCAGGCCATGAACACGGGGCACGACGGCAGCATGAGCACCGGCCACGCCAACGCGCCGCGCGACATGCTGTCGCGGCTCGAGACGATGGTGCTCATGGCCGGCATGGACCTGCCCCTGCGCGCCATTCGGGAGCAGGTCTCATCGGCCGTCGATCTCATCGTTCACCAGAATCGCCTCAAGGATGGCACGCGCCGTATCACGAACATCACCGAGGTGCAGGGGATGGAGGGCGACGTGATCGTCATGCAGGACATCTTCGTCTTCGAGCAGACGGGCGTGGAGGAGGGCAAGATCCTGGGGCGTCTGAAGCCCACCGGCATCCGACCGCACTTCGTCGAGAAGTTCGAGGCCGCCGGCATCCACCTGCCGCCGAACATCTTCGGCTCGCCGTTCTGAGATGACCATGCTGCCGTTCGTCATTGCGGGCATCGCCGCCCTCGCGGTCCTTCTGATCGCCGTCGGGGTGTCGATGAGCGCCGGCTCCGGCACGGTCGCGTCCCGCCTGGAGCGTTACGCATCCGCGGGCGGGCTGGAGACGACGACCGATGACGCCGGACGAGAGTCCGTCGTGGTGGCCGGCATCTCCAGGGTCATCGAGCGACAGGACATGGCGACGCGGCTGAGCATCGACCTCGCGCGCGCGGACCTCAAGCTCAAGCCGGCGGAGTTCGTCACCGCCTGGATCGCATCGCCCTTCGTCTTCGCCGGTGCCGCGTTCGCGCTGAGCGTGGTGTTCGAAGGCCTGCGCAACCCGGTCGCCCTCGCGGTCGCCTTCGGCATCGGCGCCTATGCGCCACGCTTCTACCTGAAGTACCGGCAGGGCAAGCGCCTCAAGGCTTTCGGGGCACAGCTGCCGGACACGATCACCCTGCTGGCGAACTCGCTGCGGGCCGGCTCGTCCTTCCTGCAGGGCATCGAGCTCGTCACGCGGGAGGCGCGTCCGCCCATCAGCGAGGAGTTCGACCGCGTGGTGCGGGACATGCAGCTGGGACTTGCCCTGCAGCCGGCGCTGAACAACCTGGTCCGGCGGGTCGCATCGGAGGACCTGGAGCTGATGGTGACCGCCATCCAGATCCAGAGCCAGGTGGGCGGCAACCTGGCGACCGTGCTGGACTCCATCGCGTTCACGATCCGCGAGCGCATCCGCATCAAGGGCGAGATCCAGACGCTCACCGCCATGCAGCGCTACAGCGGCTACGTGATCACGCTGCTGCCGGTGGGACTCGGCGGGATCCTGTTCGTGATCAGCCCTGCTTATATGACGCCCATGATCCAGCGGCCACCCGAGATGTTCGGGCTGCCGATGGGCATCGTCTTCTTCCTCGTCGGTGGTATCAGCATGGCCATGGGCTACGTCCTGATCCGCCGCATCGTCGATATCAAGGTCTGAACCGATGACGCCAGAGATTCTCATCGCAGTCCTCGCCGCAATCGCGGTGCTGCTCATCACGTTCGGAGTGGCCGCGCGACCCGCGCAGGACGCGGTTCAGGCTCGCCTCTCGCAGCTCGTCGTCCAACCGCAATCGCTGGAGGAGATGGAGCTCAGCCAGCCGTTCTACGAGCGGGTGCTTCGGCCCACCATCCAGCGCCTGTCGCGCTTCGGGCAACGGGGAGGCGGCGACCGCGGCGGCGTGATCGGCCGCATCGACGCCAAGCTCGAGAAGGCGGGCTATCCTGGCGGCCTGCGGGGCGCCGACTGGATGGGGGTCAAGCTCCTCGTCCTCATCGTCTGCGCCGTGCTCGGCTTCGGACTGGGGCTGCTGATTGGCGGCGGCGCGTTTCCCGGGTCGCTGCTCTTCCCCCTGGTCGGCGGCGCCATCGGCTACGTTGCTCCGGAGTTCTGGCTGGGCAAAAAGATCAGGGCGCGGGCCGAGCAGCTGGTCATCCAGCTTCCGGACGCGCTCGACCTGCTGACGATCTCCGTGGAAGCGGGCCTGGGCTTCGACGCCGCGCTCGCCAAGGTGGTCGAGAAGATGGAGGGCCCGCTGGTGGACGAGTTCCGCCAGGCGCTGGCCGAGGTGCGCATGGGCCGGCCGCGGCGGGAGGCCCTGCGCGACGTCGCGCAGCGCGCGGACGCCCAGCCCATCAGCAACTTCATCGGCGCCATCGTGCAGGCCGAGCAGCTCGGCGTGCCCATCGCCAAGGTGCTCCAGATCCAGTCCAACCAGCTGCGGATCGAGCGACGTCAGCGAGCCGAGGAGGCAGCGGCCAAGGCGCCGGTGAAGATGCTCTTCCCCATGGTCGGCTGCATCTTCCCCACGATCTTCATCGTCATCCTGGGCCCGGCCATCGTCACCATCATGGGCGGCGGGGTCGGCATCTAGCTCATGCTGCCGCAGGTGCGGCCGTCCATCCTGCTGGTCGACGACGACGCGACGCTGCTGTCCGTCGTCGCTCGCCGCCTAAGCCGGGAGGGCTTCGAGGTCCGTACGGCGCCATCGGGCGAGAGCGCGCTCTCATCGCTCGAGCGCGGTTGGCCGTCCATGCTGGTGGTCGACCTCATGATGCCGCGCATGGACGGCTTCGAGCTGTGCCGCCGCGTGAAGCGCATCGCGGACCTGCCGATCATCGTCCTGTCCGCGGTCGGCGAGGCCACATCCAAGGTACGCGCGCTCGAGGAGTACGCGGAGGACTACGTCACCAAGCCGTTCGAGCCTGACGAGCTGGTGGCTCGCGTCAACCGCGTGCTGCGGCGCGCCGGGTCCGGGCGTTCGTCCCTGTCGCTGGATGACGGCGACCTCGAGATCGACCTCGCCACGCGACAGGTCATCACGCGGGCGGGGACCCAGAGCCTGACGCCCATCGAGACGCGCTTCCTGCAGGTGCTCGCAGGGGCTCTGGACCGCACGGTGCCCACCGAGACGCTCCTGGACCGGGTCTGGTCGGATGCGGATGGCGCCGACCCCTCCTACGTCTGGGTCACCGTCCGCCGCCTGCGACGAAAGCTCGAGCTCGATCCCGATGAGCCCCGATACCTGCTGACCGATCGCGGCGTCGGCTACCGGTTGGCGTCGATCCGAACGGCCACGGCCGGCGCACAGCCAGGCTAGCCCAGTGGACCGGCTCGGCCTGTCGCTTCGCCTGTTCGCCGTTCTGCTGCTGGCGACCTTCCCGCCGTTGCTCGTGCTTGCCGCCGTCGGGACCCTTGGCGACGGGCAGATCGGGAATCTCGGCAGGGCAACCAGCCTGATGGTGATGTTCCTGTCATCGCTCCTGTGGCTCATGGTGGTGGCAGTGGTCGCGTCGCGGCTGTTCGGCCGCGACATCCTCGCCCTCGTCCAGCTCGCCGAGCGCGGCCGCACGCCGGCTCAGGATGCCAGCACCACCGAGACGGCGCGATTGGGTGCGGCTCACCGGCGAGTCGCCGGGCTGCTCGACGAGCGCGACAGGCAGATGCGGGAGCTGGCGTCGCAGACCGCCTCAGCACCGATCACCCAGGATGCGATGACCGTGAGCCGCCACGTGATTCAGGCTGCGCGCCACGTCACCGGCGATGCGACGTGGACACTGGCCATCCTGGAGAGCTCCGACGATCGGCTTTCCACGGGCGTCCATCCGGGCCCGGACACCGAGACCGCGTCGGGCCTGGAGGATCTCCATCGATGGGCGAGCGTGGCCGGCGACGAGCGCGCGGGGTCCGTGCGCCATGTCACCGGCCCCTGGGGCGCGTTCGTCGTCGCCCACGTCTCTGCGGTGCAGGGCTTCCATGCCATTCTGCTCGCTCCCTGGGAGGGTCGTGCCGAGCCGAGCCCAGCCGAGCTGAGCGTGATCAGCCTGCTGGCGCAGCATGGCGCGACCGCCCTCGAGCACGCGCTCCTCTACGCCCGCGTTCGCGACCAGGCGGATGAGCTCAACCGTCTCGCCGCGCTGCAGAGCGACTTCCTGCGCGGGGTGACCCACGATCTGCAGTCGCCGTTGACCTCGATCGCCGCCCTCGCCTCCGGCCTGCGCGCCGATCTGGTCGACATCCCGTCGACGGCGGCAGCTGATCTGGACGTCATTGGATTTCAGGCGGAGCGCCTGCGCAGGATGGTAACGCAGCTGCTGACGATGTCCGGCCTGGAGGCACGCGCGATTCAGCCGAGAAGCGACGTCTTCCGCGCTGAGCCGCTCGTCAGACGGGTGTGGACGTCGATGAGGGCCGAGGATCGCGAGCTCGAGCTGTCGGTCACCGGCCCGGACCGGCTCGTGGTGGGCGATTCGGATCGCCTTGAGCAGGCGCTGTGGGCATTGCTCGATAACGCCGTGAAGTACAGCCCGGATGGCGACCCGGTCAGCGTGCTGCTCACCTGTCGCGCTGGCGGAGGCGAGGATCGTCGAAGCCCCGGTGGGCAGGTCGAAGCCATCGCGATCACCGATCACGGCATCGGCATGGATGCCGAGACGCAGGCCCTGGCATTCGAGCAGTTCTACAGATCCGAAGACGCGAGGCGCCTCGTGCCCGACGGCAGCGGCATCGGCCTCTATACCGCCGCGGGCCTGATCCGGCTCATGGGCGGCCAGCTCGCCGTGACATCGGCACCCGGGCGCGGCACGACCGTGACGATCACGCTGCCGGCCGAGCTCGTCAACGAGCAGGCGACGCCGAGCTCAGCTGCGGTCACGGCCTGACCAAAGTACCGCTGCGGTCCCAGGCAATCGACCCTAGCGTGCAAGGTCGATTGCAAGGTCCCTTCAATAGGATGGCTTCGCTATGAACCGAGTTATCTCTCCCAACGCCATGGAGCAGCGCCGCAGCCGCCGCCGTCGCGGCCAGGCCCTGGTGGAGCTCGCGATCCTGCTCCCCGTGCTGCTGTTGCTGCTGGTCCTCGCCATCGACTTCGGTCGCGTCTTCTTCACCTACATCGGCGTTGGCAACGCGGCTCGCGAGGGCGCCGCCTACGCCGCCATGAACCCGGGTGATGATGTCGGAACGCGGACGCAGGCCGAGGCCGAGATCGGCGATCCGGTCATTACCGTCGAGCCGACCTGTGACCCGAGCTGCACGAGCAGCACGGGAATGGACGCGAGCGGTCACCACACCGTCACCGTCACCGTCACCACGACGTTCGACTTCCTGACACCGCTCATGAACGGCTTGTCGGGCGGTGGCCTCCAGATCAGCCAGTCGGCAACGGCGGTGATCCCATGACCTTCCGATTCCGTAGGCGCCATGCGTCCGCTCGCGGCCAGGCCATGGTCGAGTTCGCACTGAGCGTATCGGTATTCGTCATCATCCTTGTCGGCCTGTTCGACCTCGGGCGCGGCGTCTGGAACTACAACGCGCTGTCGCAGGCAGCTCGAGAGGGAGCTCGCCTCGCCTCCGTCCAGGCGAACTGGATCGGCCAGACCGGAGGCGACTGCACGGTTCCCAATTGTCCTGCCACGCCCGCTGCCTTCGAGGCCAACGTCCTCGCCGCATTGAACGAGCACGTCGCCGGGGTCGGGACCATCTCGTCGGCCCAGGTCGAGGTGCACTGCTCAAGCGCGCCTCCGCCAGACAACAGCAGCTGGAGCGGAAACAACTGCTCATCCAACAACACATCGGGCGGCGGCCGCGTCGTCACCGTTCGCGTCGAGTTCACCTTCACGCCGCTCATCGCGATCGGCAGCGTCGACATGTCATCTCAGACCTCGATGGTCATCAATTGAGGAGTCATCCAATGTTTGGTTTGTTTCGTTCGCGAGGCCGATCCCCCCGGGGCCAGATGATGGTCATCGTCGCGGGGGGGATGGTCGTCATCGTCGCCATGGTCGGCCTCGTCATCGACAGTGGCTACGCGTGGTCGCAGCGGCGCTCGGTCCAGAATGCCGCCGACATGGCGTCGATGGCCGGGGCACGGGTCGTCGGCCTCCATACGCAGAGCGGGTCTGCTGCCGGCCCTGCCGACAGTGACGTCCAGGGAGCGGTCGAGGATGTGCTCGCAGAGAACGGCAGGAGCACCACGCCGTGCAGCGTATCGGTGACCGAAGACTGCTACACGGCGCGTTACGTTGACGAGGCCGGGGTCGTGATTCCGGGCGCTCTGGTCGGCGGCGGCAGCCTGCCCTCGGCTGCACGAGGCGTCCAGGTGGAGCCGACCTCGCAGGTCGACACCTTCTTCATGGGGGTCCTCGGGTTCTCGGAGGTGACGACGTCGGCTCCCGCGACGGCACGAGTCAGCGGTGCAGCCAATGTCGGCGGCCCCGGGGACAACCTGCTGCCGATCGCCGTCGTCCTCGATGACGAGCTGTGGAATGATCACTTCTGCGCACCTGACCAGGCCGCATCGGAGTGCACGGAGCTGCACCTGGATACCGAGGTGGAGCCCGGCTCTGGTCACAACGGCTTGCCAGGTCAGTTCGGCTGGCTGAGCTGGGACGGTAGCAACAGCGTTCCTCCGTTGAGGGACTGGATCGGACCGCCGGCCAACAGCCCTGTGTACGAGGTCCCGCACAACGACTACATCGAGATCGAAGGGGTGCCGGGCAGCAAGGAAACCCTCAGGGACAACATTCGGGATTGGGCGGCACTGGAAACGACGGTAATCATCCCGATCGTATCGCCGGGCCCACCGGATGCCGGTGAGGACTGCAACTCACAGCCTGACCGATGCTATCCCGGCACGAATACTCCCTATCCTGAGTCCGGGGGAGGAACTGGTTCCAACGCCTGGTACAACATCATCGGCTTCGCCGGGTTCGAAATCACCGGCTGTGCCAGTGGCGGCGGTCCTAATGGATGCGTCCGGAACATCTACGGCGTCTTCCGCCAGGTGCTCTTCAACGGGCCGACGGGTTCGACCAGTGGCAGCGCCAGCAGCCCTTGGCAGATCTTGGCTACCCAGTTGGTGGACTGAGCGGGTTCCCCCAGGTCATCCACCACTTCGCATGGAGCGCCTCGGCCGGATCGGCCGGGGCGCTTCGCTGCGCAGCCCTAGCATGGGTGGCCGATGAATCGCCACGTCAGAGTCGACAATCGGACGCGCGGCTCCCGCATCGGCGATCGGATCCGAGTCGCCAGCTCAGTGGCAGACCGGACGGTGGGCCTGCTGCGGACGCCCGCGCTCAAGCCCGGCGAGGGGCTGTGGATCGAGCGCTCACCGTCTATCCACATGTTCTTCATGCGCTATCCCATCGATGCCGTCTTCGTGGATGCCTCGCAACGCGTGACCAGGGTCGTCAGCGATCTCAAGCCGTGGCGGGTGGTGTGGTGGGCGCGTGGCGCCCGCGACTGCCTCGAGCTCCCCGCGGGCACGGCCGCAGCGACCGGCACACAGCCCGGCGACCAGCTCGAGCTGCGGGAGGCCGGGTAATCGCCGCGTAAGCAGCTAGTAAGCACTCTGACGGCAGGCTGATCGAGCTGCTGGACGTCCTTCTCCACCTGCCTGCGCGAGCTGCGGCACGTCCTAGCCTTTACGACCCTGGCTCCCCAGTGACGCTGAAGGGAACCTCCTCGGCCGATCCTCGTGGATCTGCTTTCCCTTCAGGACGGATGCGGATCGTGAAGGTTGCACCCGCTCCGAGAACGCTCTCGGTGCCGAGCATCCCACCCTGTGACGTCACGATCGACTGCGCACCGCCAGCCCCCGTTCCGTCCTGCCGCTTCGCCTCGACCGCGATCCGTCACCGCGACAGAAGGGCTCGAGGTGACGGTCCAGCGGGCGATCTACGGCGCCGGCGGGAATGCGACGGGCAGGCAATCGGAGTTCAACCGACTGGCCTGCCTGCTCAGAGATGGCACTGTCCGATGGCGGCCCTTAGGGCTGCGACTCTCCTTCGTCGTCGCCACCGGCCCCAGGCCCGGCGTTAGGGGGTGGGCCCGGAACCCAGTCGGGCGGGCCGGCATCTGCTGGAGGACCCACCTGCTCCGGACCGAGCTGGTCGGGTCGGCCAGCGTCCTCGTCGACATCGTCGTCAGGAGCACCATCCGGGGTCAGAGGCTTGTCGCCGCAGCCTGCCTTGGGATCGAACGTGTCGTCCCGCGGCACGCTCTCGGGGTTCGCGGCGTTCGCCGCCACACAGCCAGTCCACGCGCGAATCGCCTCGGCATGGGCCTGGGCAGCGGCGGCCCGTTCGGCGGCGGCGCTGATATTTGCCTCGACCTGCTGACGAACGGTATCGAGGTCCGGCGGGCCCTGCTCGTACTCAAGTTCGGTCTCTTCGACCTCATCCTCCGGAGCCTCACCCTCTACCTCGTTCTCGTGTTCGTCCGACAGCACCGGTGTCCACGACAGGCCGGTCCTGCGTGAAGGCGAAGGATGCGCCGGCCATCAGCAGCAGGGCGGCGCAGGCGGTCAGTATCGATCTCAACATCTGCCAATCTCCGAAAGGCGGGTGATGAAGATGAAACGCACTCATCTAACGGACACCGCAGTCCAAAGTCACGACGTTTGGGTTGCGTTCGAGCGAAACATGGTGTTCGCGTGCAACGGACCCCGCTGCTCGTGCGCCGGCTCCAAGTTGCCTCGGGCGTAAGCGCCCAGTAAGCCGCCGATAAGCGTGATGCACCATCCTGCAGGGTCATGGCCTCTGTTCTCGACGTGCTTCTGCCACCGGCCTGCGCGAGCTGCGGCGCGCCTCGCGAACTGCTGTGTGACGCCTGCCGCGCGGACCTTCGGCCGCCGTCGGAACCCGCCGATCGCTTCGCCGCCGCCGACCCGGGCATCATCTGTGGTGATGCGCTCACCCTCGCGATCGCAGCGTTCGCCTACGAAGGACCGATGCGCCGAGCGCTTCAGCGCCTCAAGTACGGCGGAGCGTCGCGCCTGGCCGGCCCACTGGCGGCTGCGGCGCTCCCGAGGCTGCGGCTCCTGCTCCGGGTCAGCGGCGCCGTGCCGCTCATCCCGGTCCCGGTGCATCTCGAGCGCCGGCGCCAGCGCGGATACAACCAGGCCGAGCTGCTGGCCCGCGCGATCGGGGAAACGGCCGGGTTGCCGGTCGTGCAGCCGCTGGTGCGCGCGCGTGCCACCACCATGCAGCATCGGCTCGATCGTGCCGGCCGCCTCCATAACCTGCGAGGCGCGTTCGGGGCGGCCCGAGGCGCCCGCGCGCCCCCGGTCGCGATTCTGGTGGACGACATCCTGACCACATCCGCGACGCTGGAGGCGTGCGCATCGGTGCTCATCGAGTCCGGCGCCGAGCGGGTCTACGGCTTCGCCATCGGGCGCGAGGTGTGATGCGGGACACAGGGCTGGAGTCGGGTGCTACCGTAGAGGGCCACCCGAGTCAGCGCAGCGGAGGCATCGGATCGTGAAGACGAACCTGACGGCCCGCAACCTCGAGCTGAGCGACCGACTTCGCGCCGATATCGAGCGCAAGCTTCGGCGGCTCGACCGGGTCTCCCATCCGGATGCCGAGGCGAGCGTCGAGCTCATCGCCAAGGCCTCGCATGCGGCCGAGGAGTCGCACGTCGCGGAGGTGACGCTGGTGACGAACGGGGCCGTCGTGCGCTCGACGTCGGCCGGCCCCACGCCGCTGGCCGCATTCGACTCGGTGCTCGACAAGCTGGAGCGCCAGGTCGTGCGAAGCAAGGAACGGGCGCGGCGGATTCGAGGGCGCGCGTCGCACGCACCGGTCGACGCGCTCGTGCGCGCGGCCAACGGCACGACCGCGGAGACGACGGACACCGCCCCTCCATCGGTCGTGAAGATGAAGCGCTTCGACATGGTGCCCATGTTCGAGGAGGATGCGATCACCC
>JBOGTC010000073.1:0-10641 GCA_050692055.1 Candidatus Limnocylindria bacterium
ATCCATTGCGGCGCGCAGGCCCGCCCGCCAGTCCGCAGGTGACTGCCCCGGGATGCCGTAGATGAGGTCGATGCTCACGTTGTCGAAGCCCGCGGCCCGCGCCGCCGCGAATGCCTCGCGCGCTTCGGCCGCCGAGTGGCCCCGCGCGAGCGCGTCGAGATCCGCGTCGCGCAACGCCTGCACGCCCAGGCTCAGTCGCGTCACGCCTGCGGCACGCAGTCCGGCCCAGTCCGGCGTTTCACGCGCGCTCGGGTTCGCCTCGAGCGTCACCTCGCCGAGCTCGACATCGTGCCATCTCTCGCTCGCCCGGACGATCAGCCGAGCCACGTCCGAGGCCGGCAGCAGCGAGGGGGTGCCGCCGCCGAAGTAGATCGTGGTGAGCCGGCCGGGGGCGGGACGCAGGTCCAGCTCAGCGAGCAGCGCGGACACGTAGCGCGGGATGTCGCGCGCGCGGCCTCCCACGGTGACGAAGTCGCAGTATGCGCACACGAGCCGGCAGAAGGGCACGTGGACGTAGAGGTGATGGCTGCGACCATCGGACGCCGGTGGCGTCGTCACCGAATTCATTGCGCGCAGATCATGGCTGAATCCGGCGACAACCGCGCCCACGGCGCCGTCAGCCCAGCACGGAACCGAACATAACACCTCGCCAACGGCCATCCTTGATCCGATCCGAATGAGGTTGGGGTGCCGGAGACGTGCCGCCTCCGTCAGGAGGCGTGCCGTCGGCGGCACCCTCCCCACGCTCCCATCGGTCTAGATCGGTCGCTGGCGAAGCCGCCCTCCGGCGAAGGCGAAGAAGCTCATCGTCACCGCGAAGTGGCCCACGACGGCCGGAATGATCGACCCGGTCTCGATCGTGACGATTCCCGCCGCGTAGCCGAGCAGGACCGAGCCGATGAGGAAGTACCAGTCGCGCTCGCGCCACAGCCGGCGATGTGCAAGCCCGTAGACAAGGGCCTGGACGACGAGCGCCCACTCCGGCGGGACACCCGCAAAGAGGAGCATGCCGAGCACGATCGAGCGGAACTGCAGCTCCTCCGACAGCGCATTGGCGGCGGCGCCAGCGACGCGCGACGGCAGCAGCTCGGTCGGCAGCGGCAGGATGCCGCCGTAGCGCAGGAACGCCAGCGCCAGGCCGTTGAGCAGCGCGACCACCGTGAACAGCAGCATGAGCGGCAGGGTCGCGTCCGGATCGCCGCCGGTCAGGAACAGCTGCGCCCGTCCCGAGGGCAGGATGACGGCGATGCCGACGGCGAAGGCAACGACCAGGATGTAGTAGCTGACCGGGCCCATCCATGGCGTGCGGTAGCGGAAGTAGTCGGAGCGCGTGATGCGCTCGGAGTCGAATCGCAGCAGGACCATGAAGAGCGTCAGTCCGAAGGCGATCGCCAGGCGCAGCGAGTCGAAGAAGCTGAGCTCCACCTACGCGCTCTCGTTCATGCGCAGCACCGCCAGGAACGCCTCCTGGGGGATCTCGACCGACCCGACCCGCTTCATGCGCTGCTTGCCCTCCTTCTGCTTCTCGAGCAGCTTGCGCTTCCGCGTGATGTCGCCGCCGTAGCACTTCGCCAGGACGTTCTTGCGCATCGCGCGAATCGTCTCGCGGGCGATGATATGCGAGCCGACCGCCGCCTGGACCGGCACTTCGAACATCTGGCGTGGGATGAGCTCCTTGAGCTTCTCGACCAGCGCTTTTCCGGACCGATACGCCTGGGACCGATGGACGATCAGGCTCAGCGCATCGACCGGCTCGCCGTTCACGAGCACGTCAAGCTTGACGAGATCGCCGGGCCGGTAGCCGATGTAGCTGTAGTCGAGGCTGGCGTACCCGCTCGATCGGCTCTTGAGCTGGTCGTAGAAGTCGATGATCAGCTCGCCCAGCGGCATCTCCACGTGCAGGTTCACGCGCCGCGGATCGAGGTACTCCATGTTGCTGAAGTCGCCACGGCGGGTCGTGATCAGCTCCATCAACGGACCGATGTAGTCGGTCGGCGTGATCACCTGCGCCGTGACCCACGGCTCGGCAATCGTCTCGATCTCGCCGGCGCCGGGCATCTGGGCGGGGTTGTCGATGACCAGCTCATCGGCGGCGTGCTCGAGCTTGACGTGGTACTCCACGCTGGGCGCCGAGGCGATGAGGTCCAGGGCGAACTCCCGCTCGAGCCGCTCCTGGACGATCTCCATGTGCAGCAGCCCCAGGAAGCCACAGCGAAAGCCGAAGCCGAGCGCCGCGCTCGACTCGGGCTCGTAGACGAACCCGGCGTCGTTGAGGTGCAGCCGGTCCAGGGCATCGCGCAGCAGCGGGTACTCGTCGCCGCGCTGGGGATAGATTCCGGCGAAGACGAGCGGGAGCGGCTCCTTGTACCCGGTGAGCGGCTCCGACGCTCCGGCATCGGCGGTCGTCAGCGTATCGCCCACCTGCGCCTCGCGAATGCTCTTGAGCCCGGTGGCGACGTACCCGACCTCGCCCGCCACGAGCTTCGCCGTCGGCACCGGCTGCGGGCGGAAGTACCCGAGCTCCAGGATCTCCGATTCCGCGCCCGTGGCCATGAAGGCGATCCGCGCGTGATCGGGGAGGCTGCCGCGCACCACGCGGACGTACGCGACCACTCCCTTGTACTGGTCGTAGTGCGAGTCGAAGACGAGCGCCTGCAGCGGGGCCTGGGCCTCCCCGCCCGGTGGCGGCACGCGATCGACGATCGCCTCGAGCACCTCGGAGACGCCGGATCCCTCCTTGGCGGAGACGAGGAGCACCTCCTCGCGCGGGATCGCGAGCGTCTCTTCCAGCTCGCTCATCACCATCTCGGCGTCGGCGCTGGGCAGGTCGATCTTGTTGATGACCGGGATGATCACCAGGTCCTGCTGCATGGCGAGATGGACGTTGGCGAGCGTCTGCGCCTCGATCCCCTGGCTGGCGTCGATGACAAGGATGGCGCCCTCACAGGCCTGCAGCGATCGGCTCACCTCGTACGTGAAGTCGACGTGCCCCGGCGTGTCGATCAGGTTCAGCGCGTACCTCTGGCCATCCGCGGCGTCGTAGTGCAGCCGCACGGCCCGCGCCTTGATCGTGATCCCCTTCTCGCGCTCGAGCTCCATGCTGTCGAGGACCTGCGACTGCATCAGCCGCTTGTCGATGGTGTGGGTCGCCTCGAGCAGCCGGTCGGCGAGCGTGCTCTTGCCGTGGTCGATATGCGCGACGATGCTGAAGTTGCGGATTCGCTCCGGGGGGATCACGGAGCGGAAGTCTAGCGCCTGGGCACCAACCGCCATGAGACGTGGTACGCGGGTTCCTCGACCGAGTTTCCGTCATCTACGACCACCGGTAGTGGTACGCGGGTTCCTCGACCGAGTTTCCGTCATCTACGACCCACCAGTCGTAATAAGCGGATTCCAGCGGCGCATCAGGTCCCTGGACCGGTTGAGCCGAGCGTGACCCGACCGTCATCGGTCTGCCATCCCTGGTCGAATGGCCGTTACTACGACCACCAGTCGTAGATGACAGGAATGCCGCAATCGCAGGGATCGTGCGCCGTCCGCTCAGGGCGCTTCGTCGCCCTCGCCGGGATCCTCGCCCTCGTCTGGCGGCAGAACGCCGTCGCCGGCAGCCTCGGCCGCCTCCTCCGGTGGATCTTCCACCGGCGGCGCAGCCGGCGTGGGGCCGACGAGGGTCACGCCGTTCACCGTACGGTACGAGCTGAAGTAGTGGTTCTCGTGCAGTAGGTTACCCTCGGCGTCGTAGACGAACCGGCTCCTCGACACGTCGTGGCCGTTGTGCGGGTACTCCACGCGCCGTGCCGTGCCGGGAGCCATGCTCGAGTCGACCTGCGTCGTATCGCCGGCGACGCGATGGTTGCTCGTCACCGGGTCGGTGATCACCACCGAACGGCCGGACGGCACGCTCCACAGGTCGAAGCGCACGAAGCCGCCGCCGCCGAAACCGCGAATCACGATCGGGTGCTCCGTATCGTTGCGGAAGGTCATGTCCTGGGTCCAGGTGCCA
Organism: Candidatus Limnocylindria bacterium; assembly: GCA_050692055.1. Classification (GTDB taxonomy): domain Bacteria; phylum Chloroflexota; class Limnocylindria; order QHBO01; family QHBO01; genus JBOGTC01. The sequence continues at coordinate 4,004 of JBOGTC010000073.1, forward strand.
TCCGTGTACACGGTGGCATCGAGCCCGTTCGGATATCGATCGATGTAGTAGTAGTGATTGAGCCGGTCGCCCATCTCGAGGCCAAAGCGCAGCGCGGCGTTGAAGATGGTGGTGGAGGTGGAGCAGATGCCGCCGGCCAGGGCACCATCGGCCACGCTCCGGCCGTTGATGATCACCCCGCCGTAGGTGTAGCCGCGCTCGAGCGTGATGGGGCCCAGCGAGTCCCAGAAGCTGAACCACTCGCCCGGCGCCAGCACCCGGCCGTCGATATCGGTGGCTGGGATCACGATGTTCGGGTTGTATGGGCTGCCGTTGTGCGGCGGGTAGTAGGTCGTCCAGCTCGAGACCATCTGCATCTGCGGAAAAGCCGCCTCCGCCTCCGCGGTGGTCAGCGCCGGCTCGGTGATGTCCACGGCCAGCGCCAGGCTCGGCACAGAGGCCCCGCTGCCCCGCCGCTCGAGCTGCGTCAGCAGCGCGTCGACGGAGGCGTCGACGTCGAGCGCACGTCCGTCCGCCGCGGGGATCACCCCACCCAGGCCGCCGCCGGCAAGGCTGAAGCTGGCGTTGACCCGATCCCGGTCGACCGACTCGACGAGTGCCGCGATCGCATCGGTGGCCGCGGCCTCGCCGACGTGGATGGCATACGCCTCACCATCATCGGGGCCGAAGCTGAGCCAGCCGGCGATCGTCTCGGCGGTCAGGGCGAGCGGCGCTTCGTCATCGGCGGCGCCGGGGATGGTGAGCGTCAGATCGGCGACGGTGGCCCGCGCCATGTCGGCGACCGCTTCCGCCGCGGTCGTGGTCACAGCCGGGGGCACGACGGCAGGGGCGATCTCCAGGCGAACGTCGGCCGGGTCCGTCGTGGCCGCAACGGCCGCCAGCGTGGAGCGGACCAGGTCGGCATCCAGCCGGCTCCCGGCGCTCGCGCCGCTCACCGCGAAGTCTGTGCCCTCGCGGGTCACCAGGGCATCGACCGGAGGATGGCTGAAACGCTCCGCAATCTCGGCCGAGATGCGGTCCATGGCCGCCGCGTCGTACGCGTGCACCTGCACCGGCAGCGACGCGCCGACGAAGAGGGCACGCAGCCGATCGATGCCGTCGGCAACGATGCCGTCGTCACGTCCCACGCCAAAGGCGACGTCCAGCATGGCGGCCATCTCGTAGCCGCGGCCCAGGTCCGCGTACTCCACCTGCGCCTCGGTCCCGCGCACCACGAGCGTCGCCGTTCCGCGGCTGAGGGATGGCAGAGCCGACTCGAGCCGTGCTTCTGCCTCGGCGCGATCGAGGCCCCCAATCGCGACGGCCCCCACGCTGACGCGCGGATGGACGACATCCTCGCTGGCCAGCGCCAGGCCCATCGACAGGCCGCCGAGCACGATGAGGCTGCCGGCAAAGGTTGCGCCGAATCCGATCAGCACGTCGCGCGGCGCCAGCCTGCCGAAGGCCGGCACGTGGACGCGACGGGGCATCGTGACGCTGGTCATGGGCTCATCGATGAAGACGTTGCAACGGCTCGGAACGTTGCGCTCCCAGCCCCGATCGCGCCGGCGGCAGAGCCGGATCCTCCGTCCAATCTCCCTCCAGTTCGTCGCAACACGCGCGGCTTGCGCGACCGCGATTGGGCGCATTCTGTCCCCTCCGGTCGCGCCTGTCGAGTGGCCCTTCTGGCGGCCTTCGGATGACCGCCTTGGCCGCCTCTGAGCCCAGTGCTATACTCTGCGCTCCGCCGCTCCATCGCGAGCGCTGACCCCTGTGCCCCACTTCAAACTCCGCTGAGGATTCCACGTGGCAAGAAAGGCTCGAACCTGGAAGGGTGCACGTACGCCCTCCGCCCTGAAGCGCGTGCGCCAGGCACTGCGCCGGCGCGCGGTGAACAGACGCGGCCGGAGCGAGACCAAGACGCTCGTCCAGCAGGCCTCGAGCATTGCGCTCGGACAGGCCGACGGTGATGGCCCGGACGCCGTCCACCAGGCGATCAGGGCACTCGATAAGGCCGCCGAGAAGGGAATCATCCATCCCAACAATGCCGCTCGACGCAAGAGCCGGCTGATGGCGAAGGCGAATGCCGCGCACCTGCTCGACGATGCGGATGCCGCCGCGCCGGCGACCGCCAGGCGCAGGACCACGGCGAGCAAGACGGCGCAGCGCAAGAAGGTCCAGGCAGCGAAGGCGTCGAAGGCCGCTGCCGGCCGGGCCGCGGACCGTCCGCGGACGGCCGCCGGCAAGGCGAAGGTGGCCGTCACCCGCGCCTCTCGCGAGTCCGCCGCCGCGCGCCGCCGGGCGAAGAGCTCGGATGACACGCAGGAGACCGAAGAGTAGCTTCGGCGAGCCTCGACACCACCCGTTTTCAGTCGTTGGAGTGACGCGGGGGCGACCAGAAGACGAGCACCTCCAGATCCTCGCTGATCTCGCTGAACCGATGCTCGACGCCCGCCGCCACGAACGCCACCGACCCCGGCTCGACCGCCACCGTCTCGTCGCCCATGCGAAGCAGCGCCCGCCCGGCAGCGATGTAATAGACCTCATCCTCGGCGTGCGGCTGCTGATCGTCCACTGATCCCGACGGCCAGCGGGCGATCATCAACGACAGGGTCTCCGCCCTGAGGAACTCGGCGAAGTCATGCCGGTCCCGGGCCAGCCGCGCCGCGAGGTCTGCGATCCGGAATGCGTCAGCCACGACGTCCCGGGAAGGCGGACCGCCCGGGGTACTCGGCCGCGTCGCCGAGCTCCTCCTCGATGCGGAGCAGGCGGTTGTACTTGGCGATGCGCTCCGAGCGGCTCATCGACCCCGTCTTGATCTGGCCGGTGTTCAGCGCCACCACGAGATCCGCAATGGTCGTGTCCTCGGTCTCGCCGGACCGGTGGCTGATGACCGCCGTCCAGCCCGCGCGCCGGGCCATCTCGACGGCCTCGATGGTCTCGGTCAGCGTCCCGATCTGGTTGAGCTTGACCAGGATGCTGTTGGCCGCCCGCTCCCTGATCGCCCGCTCCAGGCGTCGCGTGTTCGTGACCAGCAGGTCATCACCGACCAGCTGCACGCGCTCGCCGAGCCGCTCGGTCAGCGACGACCAGGCCTCCCAGTCGTCTTCGGCCAGGCCATCCTCGATGCTCACGATCGGGTAGCGCTCGACCCAATCGGCCCAGAAGTCGATCAGCTCGGCAGCGCTCAACGCGCGATCCTCGCGCGCAAGCGTGTAGCGGCCGTCGGAATAGAGCTCGGTGCCGGCCGGATCGAGCGCGATGGCCACCTGCTCACCCGGCGCATAACCCGCCCGCTCGATGGCCTTCAGCACGGCCGCCACCGCATCCTCGTTGCTGGCGAGCGACGGCGCATAGCCTCCCTCGTCGCCGACCGTCGTGCCGAAGCCACCTTCGTGGAGCAGCGCGCCGAGCGCGTGGAAGGTCTCGGCCGCCCAGCGCAGGCCCTCGCGGAACGTGGGTGCGCCGAGCGGGGCGATCATGAACTCCTGGAAGTCGGTCGAGTCGATGGCGTGCTTGCCGCCGTTGAGAATGTTGACCAGTGGGACCGGCAGCGTCCGCGCGCCCGCGCCCCCGAGGTAGCGGTACAGCGAGAGCCCCACGGCCTCGGCGGCAGCGTGCGCCACCGCCAGGCTGACGCCAAGCAGCGCGTTCGCTCCGAGCCTCGCCTTGTTCTCGGTTCCGTCGAGGTCGATCAGCAGGCGGTCGACGCTGACCTGGTCGACGGCGTCAGTCCCGATGAGCTCAGGACGCAGTGCCTCGTTGACGTTCTTGACTGCCGTGAGCACGCCCTTGCCGCGATAGCGCCCTGCGTCACCGTCTCGCAGCTCGACCGCCTCGTGTGCGCCGGTCGACGCGCCCGAGGGGACCATCGCCGTGCCGACGGCACCATCGGCGAGGAAGACGTCCACCTCCACGGTGGGATTGCCGCGCGAGTCGAGAATCTCGCGCGCGATGATGTCCTCGATGAGCGTGCTCACGCCTCACCCTTCCTGGACATGAGGGCCGCGACCCCGGGGAGGGTCTTGCCCTCCACGAACTCGAGCGACGCACCACCACCCGTGCTGACGTGGGTCATGCGATCGAAGAGACCCAGCTGCTCAACCGCGGCCACCGAGTCGCCGCCGCCGACGATGGTCGTGACACCGGCATCGGTCCGCTCGGCCAGGAAGCGCGCCATCTCGTTCGTCGCCTCCGAGAACTGGGCGATCTCGAACACGCCCATCGGCCCGTTCCAGAAGATCGTCTTCGCCTTGCCGAGGTGCTCCGTGTACGCGGCCACCGTCTCCGGACCGATATCTACGATCATCTGGTCCTTGGGAACCTCGCTGATGGGCACGACCTGCCGCTGCGCGCGGTGGTGGATCTGCGGCGCTATGACGACGTCGGTCGGAAGCATGAAGCGCACGCGCTTGCGACGGGCCTCGGCCATGATGCGGTTCGCGGTTTTGAGCTGATCGGTCTCGACCAGGCTCTTCCCCAGCTCACGACCCTTCGCGGCCAGGAAGGTGTTGGCCATGCCGCCGCCGACCAGGATCGCCTGGCAGCGCGAGAGCAGAGCCGAGATGACCTCCAGCTTGTCGGAGATCTTGGCGCCCCCGATGACGGTGTGGAACGGCCTGGCCGGCTTCTCGAGCAGGCGCGACAGGGCGTCCACCTCGCGCTCGAGAAGGAGCCCGGCGACCGACGGCAGGTAGTGCGTGATTCCCTCGGTCGACGCGTGAGCACGGTGCGACGATCCGAACGCATCGTCCACGTACAGGTCCGCGAACCCGGCGAGCGCCTGCGCGAACTCGGGGTCGTTGGCCTCCTCCTCGGCGTGGAAGCGCAGGTTCTCGAGCATGAGCAGATCGCCGGCCCGCAGCTTGTCAACGGCGACCTGCACGCCCGGACCCAGCGCGTCTCCGGTCATACGCACCGGACGGTTCAGCAGCTGGCTGAGCCGGTCCGCCACCGGCTTGAGGCGCAACGCATCGTTGACCTTGCCCTTGGGCCGACCGAGGTGACTGGCCAGGATCACGGCCGCACCGCGCTCGAGCAGATGGATGATTGTCGGCAGGCTGGCCCGGATGCGAGTGTCATCGGTGATCCGGCCGTCGTCGAGCGGCACGTTGAGGTCGGCGCGGAGGAAGACGCGCTTCCCCGCGACATCGACGTCTCGAACGGTCTTCGCGTCCATCTCGCCCTAGAGCCGCTCGGCCATGAACGCCGCGAGATCCGCGACGCGGCACGAGTAGCCCCATTCGTTGTCGTACCACGCCACGACCTTGACGAGGTTCTCGCCGGTGGCCATGGTGCTCGCGCCGTCCACGATGCTCGAACGCTCGTCACCGCGGAAGTCGCTGCTCACGAGCTCCTCTTCCGTATAGCCGAGGAGGCCCTGCATCCTGCCGAAGGCCGCCTCGCGCAGCGCCTCGTTGGCCGTCTCTGCGCTGACCGGTCGCTCGGTTAAAGCCACGAAGTCGATGATGCTGACCGTCGCGGTCGGAACGCGAAGCGCGAAGCCATCGAACCGGCCCTTCAGCTCGGGGATCACCAGCGAGAGCGCCCGAGCCGCACCGGTCGTGGTGGGGATGATGTTCTGACCGGCCGAGCGGGCGCGCCGCAGGTCCTTGTGGAAGACGTCGAGGACGTTCTGGTCGTTGGTGTAGCTGTGCACCGTGGTCATCAATCCGCGCTCGATCCCGAACGTGTCGAAGATGACCTTGGCCGGTAGTGCCAGGCCATTCGTGGTGCACGACGCGTTGCTGACGATGTGGTGCTGGGCCGAGTCGTATCGTTCCTCGTTGACGCCGAGCACGAGAGTGAGATCCTCGTTCGAGGCCGGCGCGCTGATGATCACCTTCTGCGCCCCGGCGTCGCGATGCGCGGAGGCCTTCTTGCCATCGGTGAAGATGCCGGTCGACTCGATGACGATATCGACGCCAAGCTCCTTCCACGGCAGTGCCGCCGGATCCCGCTCGCTGAAGGCGCGGATATCGTGGCCATCGACGGTGATGCCACCCTCCTCGGCGGTCACCTCGCCCGCGTAGCGGCCGTAGGTCGAGTCGTACTTGAACAGGTGCGCATTGGTCTCGGTGTCGGCCAGGTCGTTGATGGCGACGACCTCCAGCAGACCGGGATGGCGCTCCATCATGGCCTTGAGCGTCTGGCGCCCGATGCGGCCGAAGCCGTTGATGCCGATGCGGGTGGTCACGACGTGTGCTGCTCCTTCGCTCGTGCTGCGGCCGCGGTCGACGCCGCGGATCGACCCGCCGCAAAGGCCGGGTCATCGATTCGGTCATTGACGATCGGCAGGAGGCCGATCAGTGAGACATCTCCGCCGAAGTGGGACGGCTCCAGGCGCAGGCGACGAGCCGGCGTGGAGAAGGCGCGTCTGGGAATCTCGGCGAGGACGGTCTCGCGGAGGCGTGGTCGATGCTCGGCGATGCTGCCACCCAGGACGATCACCTCCGGATTGAGGACATTGACGAGGCCCGCGCACAGGGCGCCGAGCGCGACCCATGCCCGGTCGAGCACGGCCTGGCACGCGACGTCGCCCTCGTCGGCGACACGCGCCACCAGCTCGGCGTCGATCTCGGCCCCGCCGGCCGACAGCTCGGCCAGGCGCGGCGACGCACCGCGCTCCAGCAGGCCGCGTGCCTCGCGGGCGATGGCCG
>JBOGTC010000074.1:0-2735 GCA_050692055.1 Candidatus Limnocylindria bacterium
GGCTACCGCGAGGAGACGCGGGAACGCCTCTTCCGCAGCCGGCGGCAATGACCCTCGACAGCTCGGCGACCGCCTGCTGCCGCGTCCTGTACGGCCACCCGCTGGTCGAGCTCGTGCTGGGGGAGTCCCTGCATCCGGGCGGGATCGACGGGACCCGCCGGCTCCTGGCTGCGGGATCCCTGGCTCCTGGCGCCCGTCTCCTGGATGCCGGCTGCGGATCCGGCGCCAGCGCGCGCCTCGCGGCGGGCGAGTTCAGACAGGTCGTCGCGGGCATCGACGTCAGCGAGGCGGCGATCCAACGCGCGCGAGAGCGATCGATGAGCGACCGCGACGCCATCGAGTTCCGCACGGGTGATCTGACTGAGCTGCCATACCAGGCAGCGACCTTCGACGCCGTCCTCGTCGAGTGCGTCCTGTCGACCCTCCCGAAGCAGGTGGCGCTCCTCGAGCTCCGCCGCGTCCTGCGTTCCGGGGGGCGGCTGCTGCTCAGCGACGTGCGGGCGCAAGCCGATGCAGCGACGGCCCATCGCATCCCGGCGGGCCTTGCCGGAGCCCTGTGCCTGGGCGGCGCGTGGCAAATCGGCGAGGTCGATCGGCTGCTGGCCGAGGCCGGGTTCCGGGTGGAACGCCGCTGGGAGGAGGCCCAGGCGCTTGAGGCATTCGTCGATCGAGCTGTGGCGCGCATCGAGCTCTTGCGCGTCGCCGGCCGAGACCTGGACCTCGATCTGGCGGCCATGACCAATGCGGTCGGAGCCAGCATCGGCGCCCACGGTCTGGGCGTTGACTTGCGTGCGGCGCTCGCGGAGGTCCGACGCGCGCTTGCCGGTGGATCGCTCGGCTACTTCTCCGCCGTGGCTCGAGCGACGTGAGACGGGCTGCTCGCTGCCGTCGGCTGTATTACAGCCTCGTACTACGCTTCGGACCAGACTGCCGGGACAGACGACGCATGCACGGAGGACCAACTGGATGAAGCTTCCCGAACTGACCGACGACGAGATTCGCGATTGGATGGCGGGGCCGAACATCGGCCGCTTGGGCACGATCAACGAGGACGGCACACCGCGCGTCACGGCGCTGTGGTACCTGCCTGAGCCGGATGGGACGATCTCCCTCAACACCTACGAGGACAACGTGCACGTCGAGAACATCAGGCGCGATCCGCGCGTCGCGCTGCTGGTGGACTCGTCGGAGCAGCCGTATAAGTCCGTGCACTTCAACGGCCGTGCCGAGGTGGCGGACGAGGCGGCCACAGCGGAGGAGATCGCCCGTCTCTACGAGCGTTACTTCGATGACCAGCAGGCCGCAACACGATACGGGGAGCAGCTCGTCGCGGGCGGCAAGCGCGTAAGCATTCGCTTCATGCCCGAGCACAAGCGCTCGATCGACTTCGGCAAGCTGGGCAGCGGCTCGTTGCCACTGCCATGGGAGCAGCGGCGGCAGTGGGACTAGAGTGGCGTTACCAGAGAGGGACGACTCGAGTGACATTGACGAATAGGCTCCGGTGATCCGCTCGCCGCGTCCCGCCGGTTGGGTGCTGCTTGGCCTCGTCGCCCTCGTCGGGGGCTGCGCGTCGGGGCCCGCTGGTGCGAGCAGTACGTCGCCTGCCGTTGGTCAGTCGACCCCGGCTCGCTCCAGTCCGTCGCCTGAACCCACCGCGCCGAGGAGCCACCGCCCAACCCCATCGCCGACTCCGGCACCAACGCCTGAACCGAGCGTCGGAACGGAGCTCGGCCAGCGGGCGCCGGACTTCAGCCTTACCACCACCGATGGAGCCACCGTCTCGCTCGCCGATCTCCGAGGCCGGCCGGTCTGGGTGAACTTCTGGTCGACGACCTGTCCGGCCTGTGTATATGAGATGCCGATCATGGAGGGGAAGTACCGGGAGCACCGAGACTCAGGCCTGCAGATCGTGGGCATCGCGGTCGGGAACACCGCGGAGGAAGCGGTGGCCTTCGGTGAGGCGCTCGGAATCACGTACCCGCTCGCCATCGACTCACTGACCGTCGGCGAGGGTGCTGCGGTCGACTACCAGGTCTTCTTCCTGCCGGCCCACTACTTCATCGACTCCGATGGCATCGTCCGCGGCTTCGTGATGGGCGACGCTCCACCGGAGGCGTTCGATGAGAGAGTCGCGAGAATCGTCGGAGCCACGGACTAGGCCTTGAGCTCCCCACTTAGCCCGGATCCACCGAACCTCGTCAGCTGACGGCTCGTTGACGGCCACGAGGACACGATCGACCCCGACGCAGGTCATGGCGATGCCCTGACCAGGGCGCATGTGGGCCGGGCGGCGGTCGATCTGGTCGCGCGACGTGCGCCGGACGGCTTGCGACCGACGGCGGCGCATGCTGACGCCAGCCATGAGCGGCAGCGGCAGGGCCGTCAGCGCGTGGTCAAACCAGCAGCGGAATGGCCCGCAGTCGGGCCAGGGCGGCGCACCAACCGATCGCCCACGGCCAGCGCGTCGGCAGGTGGAGTGTGACCCTCCGAGCTGAGCGGGAGAGTCGCCCGACCAAGCCGAACAACCGGCGGCGCAGGGTCTTGGTGGTGACGATGCCCTCGCCCAGGCCGATGCGGGCGGTCCAGCGCGCCAGATTGTGGGCCATGACCTGCACCGCTAGCCAAGCGCCGTTGGCGGCGAACTTCCCGGACGGCAGGTGATTGAGGGCCACGCCGTACTTGAGGTCGCGGATGGCGTTCTCGATCTCGGCGTGGCGGCGATGGTCGGCCTCGAG
>JBOGTC010000075.1:0-76305 GCA_050692055.1 Candidatus Limnocylindria bacterium
CGGGTCACGACTTCGACCCTCGAGGAGCTCGCTCAGCTTGACAACGTCCTATGGGATCTAAGCCGGCGCTGATTGGAGCCTGACAGCAGACGAAGGACTCGCAGGCCGTAAGCCGGCGGTGATTGGAATCTGACGCGAGCCGCGATGAAGCCGCGATGAAGCCGCGACCAGCCGGCGCAGAGGCCGGCGCAGAGGCCGGCATAGGCCCGCGCTCGGTATCGGTCTTGCTCTGGCCAGCCGCGAGACCTCACCACAGCATCGAGGAGGCAGCGCGTGGGCAAGGTCCTGCTGGGGGTCGTGATCGGCGTCGTGCTGGTCATCTGGCTGCTCGTGTCTTGCGTGAACGCCATCTTCTAGCTGGGCGCCCCACGACTATCGCGTGAGCGTGACCTTGTTGAGTCCGCGCGGGCGCTCGACGTCGTAGCCCTTGGCCTGGGCGAGCGCAGCCGCGAACAGCTGCGCTGGCACGGCGTTCACGAGAGGCGACAGCCACTCCGGCAGCTCGTCGGGGAACGGCAGGTGATCGGCACCGGGAACGCGCTGCTCGCCGGACATGACCAGCACGTGGGCCCCGCGTTCCTCGCGGAGCGTGCGGAGCAGCGCGACCAGGTCATCCCCCAGGTCGCCTCCGGCGGCGATGCCGAGCACCCGCGCACCGGGGGCCAGGCTTGCGACCGGGCCGTGCTGAAAGTCGGCGGTGGAGTAGGCCTGTGCCCGCACGTAGGCCAGCTCCTTGAGCTTGAGCGCCCACTCGAAGGCCGTGGCCAGGTTAAAGCCACGACCCAGCACGACGCACTCCTCCATGGACCGATACGCCTGCGCCAGCTCCTGGGCCGGCTGCTCGACCGAGAGCGCGCGACGCTGCGCATCGGCGACGAGAGCGAGGGCCTTACGGCGACGCGGCCGATCGGCGGAGTCGGCGTCGAGCGCGGCGGCCAGCATGGCCATGACCAGGAGCTGGGCCGTGTACGTCTTGGTCGCGGCGATCGACCGTTCGGCGCCGGCCCGCAGGGCCAGCGCATGCTCGGCGGCGATTGCCAGCGGCGAGGCAGGATCGTTCGTCACCGCGGCGGTGACGGCGCCCTGCCGGCGAGCCTCCTCCACGACCGCCACGATATCCGGCGAGCGCCCCGACTGGCTGACGCCGATGACCAGCCCGCGCGCGACGCGCGGCGGCGACGCGTAGCGCGAGAAGAGCGACGGCGTGGCCAGCGCCACCGGCAGGCGGGCGACCGCGCCCAGCACGTACTGCCCGTACATCGCCGCGTGGTCGGAGCTGCCACGGGCGGCGATCAGGACGTAGTCGATGCCGGCGCGCCGGGCTGCCGTGGCCAGCGCATCGAGCTCGTCGGGCAGCTCCTCGAGCAGGCGCTCCGTCACCTCGGGTTGTTCGCGAATCTCGTCGCTCAGGCCCATCGGTCAGGCTCCATCGCATGCGCGACCCGGCCGCCGACCAGCGTGGCGGCCACCTCCAGCTCATCGGTCAGCAGCGCGAGGTCTGCCCGGCCGCCGGCGCGGATCGTGCCGCGCCCGCCGCCGAGGCCGAGCAGTCGCGCCGGGACGCTGGTGACGGTGGCGATCGCCTGCGCGGCCGTGCAGCCGGTGGCGGCCACGAGCTGCCGCAGCCCGGCGTCCAGGCCGGCCACCGCACCGGCCAGCGTGCCGTCTTCCAGGTGAGCCATCTGGTCCTCCACGATCACTTCCGCGTTGCCGAGAGGCACGCGACGCGAAGGCATGCCCAGCGCGGCGATCACGTCGCTGACGACAGAGAAGCGTCCCGGGCCGACGGCTCGCCACGCGAGATCGAGCATGCTGGGCGCGACGTGCAGCCCATCGCAGATGAGGCCCACCGTGACGCGCTCGTCCGCCAGCAGGGCGCCGGCGAGGCCCGGCTCGCGGTGGTGCAGCTGCGGCATCGCGTTGAACAGGTGCGTCCCGTACCGGACGCCGGCCTCGATAGCCGCTGCGCCGATCGCCGCGTCGGCGGCCGAGTGGCCGGCCGACACCACGACGCCGCGGCTCGACAGATCGGCGACGAGCTGAAGGGCGCCCGGTACCTCGGGCGCCAGGGTCACGAGGCGCACGCCGCGCTTCCGTGACCATCCCGCCGGCTCGGCGCGGTCCGGTTGGCGGAGGTATTCCGAAGGATGCGCTCCGCGGCGCGCCTCCGACAGGTAGGGTCCTTCGAGGTGCAGGCCGAGCGGCAGCGCACCGGCCGCCCCGTCGGGAGCGCCGTCCGTCCATGCCTCCAGCGCCGCGACGATGGCGCCGGGCGGTGCGGTCACGATGGTCGCCAGGAACGCGGTGACGCCGTGCCGCGCGAGCGTGACGCCCACGCTCCATATGGCTGCCGGTTCGCGCGTGAAGTCGTGGCCGGCCGCGCCGTTGACCTGGAGGTCGATGAACCCGGGCGCCACGATGAGCCCGTCCGCGTCCACTGGCTGTACCCCGGGCGGGGCCGCGTCCACGGCATCCGGGCCCAGCGCGGCGATCCGGCCGCCGAGCACGAGCACGTCCGTGACGACGTCGCCCAGCCGGCCGCCGCGGATGAGCAGTGCTCCGGTCATCAGTCGTGGCCCAGCACAACCGGCAGCGAGCCACTGAAGCCACCGGCGCCGAAGAGCGCGTCGCCGAGCGCGTCGAGCGAGGGGCCGAGGAGCGAGTAGGAGCAGACGTGCGTTCTCGCCTCCGGGTACGCGGTGATGTCCCACGGCGTGCGCAACGCCGCGGTGACCGCCGGAGTGCCGGTCGCCAGGAGCGCGCGAACCAGCTCGGCCTGCTCCGGCTGCAGCGAAGCGCTGATCGTCCCGACCACGAGGAGGTCATGGCCGGCTGCCAGCTCACGCGCCGCCGCGATCTCGCCGGGCGAGGGCGCCTGCGGAACGAGGTGCTCCGTCACGTTCGGATGTCGGCGTCGCACGGCAGCCGCCAGTCCGGGGCTGACCGTGGACGATGTGTCGGCCGGTGTGAGATCCGCCGGCTGCGGCATGACCACCAGGATCCTGGCCGCGGGATCGGGGCGCAGCGGCAGCAACCCCGCCTCGTCGCGGACGAGCGTCAGCGCGCGGCAGGCAACGTCGTGCGCCAGCTCACGGTGCTCGGCGCAGCCGATCATGGACAGGTCCGGCTGCTCGGCCCCGCCGACCCTGCGTCGGAGCGCCGTGATGCGCGCCAGGGATGCCCGGGTGGCTTTCGGATCGAGCAGCCCACGTGCAGCTGCGTGCACGAGCGACTCGTCGAAGGTGGCAACCTCCGAGCGCCCACCGAGCAGAAGCAGGTCGAGCCCCCCGCGCAGCCCGGCGATCGCGTCGATCGCGCGACCCGGGCCGGCGGCCAGCGCGTCCATGTCGAACGCGTCGCTGATCGCGAGGCCGGCGAAGCCGAGGCGGTCACGCAGCAGCTCGCCCAGGACCCGCGGCGCCAGGCTCGACGGCAGCGACTCATGGCCGCTCAGCGCGGGGGCGGCGAAGTGCCCGGACATCACGGCTGAGGCGCCCGCCTCCATGCCGGCGCGGAAGGGCGTCAGCTCCGTGGCCTCGAACTCCGCTGCGGAGCGCCGAACGGTGGCCAGCTCGTGGTGCGTGTCGACGCCGGCGTGGCCCTTGCCGGGGAAGTGCTTGAGCGTCGCGGCCACGCCGGCGCCCTCCAGGCCACGCACGAACGCGGCGACCAGCCCTGCCACGGCCGCGGGGTCGTCGCCGAACGATCGCACCCCCAACGATGGATTGGCCGGGTTCGTAGCCAGGTCCGCGACCGGCGCGTAGTTCACGTTCACGCCCGCCGCGCGCAGCTCGCGGCCGATGGCGGCGCCGACCCGCTCGGCCAGCGCGGGATCGCCGACGGCGCCGAGCGCCATGTTCCCGGGGAACGGCGTCGATCCCTCGCCCAACCCGATGAGCTGGCCGCCCTCCTGGTCGGTGGCGACCAGGAACGGCAGCCCATTAGGCGCGCAGCGCTGGATGGCATCGGTCAGCTCCCGGACCCCGGAGACGCTGGCGACGTTGCGGTAGCGGAACAAGGTCACGCCAGCGGCCGGGGCGCTCAGCAGCCGGCGGGCCATCGGCTCCGGAAGATCGGTGCCGTCGAAGGCGAGGAGGAGCTGGCCCAGGACCGCGTCGGTCGGCATCGGTCCGTTCATGCCTTGACCGAACCGGTGAGGATGCCGCGCACGAAATAGCGCTGCAGGCCCAGGAAGACGATGAGCGGGACGAGCATGGTGACGAACGCGCCCGCGGTCAGGACGTGCCACGCCTCGCCCCTGGAACCGACGAGCTCGTTGAGGCGGGCGGGCATGGTGGCCACCGTCTGATCGGTGCCCAGGTAGACCAGCGCCACGAGGAGGTCGTTCCAGACCCACAGGAACTGGAAGATGGCGAACGACGCCAGCGCCGGCACGCTCAGGGGCAGGACGAGCCGCGTGAAGACCTGGTAGTGCGAGGCCCCGTCCAGGTGCGCCGACTCCATCAGGTCGCGCGGCAGCTGGGCGATGAAGTTGTAGAGCAGGAAGATGGCGAGCGGCAGGCCGAATCCCGCGTGCGCCAGCCATGTGCCGAGGAAGGTGCCGGACAGGTCGAGCTCGGTGTACAGGCGCAGGAGCGGGATGAGCGACATCTGCAGCGGCACGACCAGCAGGCCGATGACCAGCGCGAAGAGCAGGCCGCGACCCGGGAAGCGCATCCAGGCGAAGGCATACGCGGCGAAGGCGGCCATGGTGATGGGGATGGCGGTGGCTGGAATGGTGACGATCAGCGAGTTGAGGAACGCCTCGGCCATCCCATCGGCGCCCAGCACCGAGGCGTAGTTGCCCACCGTCCACTGCGCGGACTCGAACGGGTGAAGCACCGCCTCCCACCAGCCGCTGGAGCGGATCGCGTTCGGCTCGCGCAGCGAGCTCACCAGCAGGCCCACCGTGGGCAACGACCAGATGACCACGATGAGCACCACTGCCACGCGCAGGGGCGCCCCCTGCACGAGGCGCTCCCATCGCGAGCGCGACACGCGGGACGGTTGGAGCGTCGTGGCCGGGGCTGTCACGAGTTGATCCCCTGCCGCCGCAGGTTGCGGACGTTGATGTACATGATCGGGATCACGGCCACGAACAGGACCACCGCCAGCGCCGAGGCGTGGCCGAAGTTCCGGAAGCGGAAGAACTCGGTGAACATGCGGTTGGCGATGACATCGGTCTCGAACCGTCCACCGGTGATGACGAAGACGATGTCGAACACCTTGAGGACCACGATGGCGATCGTGGTCGCCACGGTCAGGATCGAGCCGCGAATCATGGGCACCACGACGCGGAAGAAGAGCTGCCGCTCGCTGGCACCGTCACAGCGGGCGGCCTCGATGACCTCCGACGGCAGCCCCTTGATGGCCGCCGACAGGATGACCATGGCGAAGCCGGTCTGCAGCCAGACCATGATCAGGATCAGGGCAAAGGTATTGAGCGGTGGCTGCTGCATCCAGGCCACCGGCTCATTGCCGATCGCGGTCCAGCCCGCGTTCAGGATGCCAATCTGCGGCTGGCCGGGCGGCTGCCACGCGTAGACGAAACGCCAGATGACGGCCGCGCCCACCATGCTGATGGCGAGCGGCAGGAAGATGAATGTCTTCGCCAGCGCCTCGCGCTTCACGCGGTCGACAAGCGTAGCGATGAGGAGGCCGAGCGCAACGCTGCCACCCGTCGCCAGCACGAGCCACAGGACGTTGTTGCGGATCGCGATGAGCATGTCGCCGTCCGAGAAGACGAACCCGAAGTTCTCGGCCGCGCCGGCACCCTCGGTCAGGCTGGTGATGATGGTGCTCGTGGTGGGGAAGACGAGATACACGCCCACCATCAACAGCGCAGGACCGATGAAGATCCAGGGCAGGACCCGGCTACGCCAGCTCGAGCCCAGCCGTTCGACCGCGGCATTGGCGCCGATATAGACGAGCCACACGCCGCCCACGCCCATCGCCAGGGCGACCGCCGCCAGCATGAGCTTCGAGGTGAGGGTCGGGATGCCGAGGGCGCGGATTGCATCCGCCTCGGCGTCGAGGCCGATCAGGTCGTAGAGGCCGATGAGAAGCCGCGTCGGTCCCTGTGGATCGGCCAGGAAGCCGACGCTCCACCACATCGCCGCCAGGGCGGCGATGCCGCCGAGCGGGGCGGCCAGCCTCCGCGCGATGCTCTTCGCCGAGGCACGCTGGGTGACGAGAGGCGCGGCTGCTGCTGTGCTCATCGGCTGCTCATGTTGAGGCACGGGGGCGGGTCATCGCGACCCGCCCCCGTGCCGAGCGTCACTCGGCGGGCCAGCTGGCCTCGATCTCGGCAAAGACCTCCTCCGTGCCCTCGCCGTTGGCGGCGACCCACTCGACCATCCCCGTCCAGAACGTGCCCGCGCCGACCTCGGCCGGCATGGTGTCCGAGGCGTCGAAGCGGAGCGCATCGGCGTTGGCCAGGATCTCCGCCAGGCCCGACGAGGGATAGGTGCTGTACCACTCCTGCGGCACCTGGTTGTTCGGCGAGACGAACCCGCCGACCTCGATCCAGTGCTGCGCCGCCTCCGGCGTGGCCAGGAACTGCATCACGGCCCGAACCTCGGGCCGGTCGTCGAAGGCCACGAACATGTCGCCGCCGCCGAGGACCGGACGTCCGAACTCCTCATCGATGGGTGGCAGGTAGAAGAACGAGCTGTCCTCTCCGGGGGTGAAGAGCGGCGTCGGCGGATCGGTCGACTCGTCGGCCGGCCAGAAGGCCGGGATCCAGGCCGCCTGCTTGTGCATGAAGCAGTCGGGGCCGCCATCCGCGAACATCGGGTTCTGGGTGTCGCCCACGAACGTGGCGTTGATCGCCGTGTTGCCGCCGAAGACGTACTCGGGGTTGAACCAGATCTCGCTCATGAGCTCGGCGGCGTTGAGCACGGCCGGATCATCGAACGGGATCTCGTGGCTCACCCAGGCATCGTACGTCTCCAGTGGCGCCGTGCGGAGCAGGATGTCCTCGATCCAGTCGGTCGCCACCCAGCCGGTGGCGTCACCGTGCTCCATGCTCACGCACCAGGGCGTGCCGCCATCGGCCACGATCTGGTCCGAGAGCGCGATGAGGTCGTCCCACGTCTCCGGGATTTCGTAGCCGGCCTCCTCGAAGGCGGCGTTCGGATACCACACGATCGACTTGAGGTCGGTCTTGTAGTACAGGCCGTACAGGTTGCCGTCGACGGATGCCAGGTCGAGGAACGACTGGATGTAGTCCGCCTGCAGCGCTTCCATGTCCATGAACTCGCTCAGGTTGACGAGATGGCCGTCGGCCTGGAACGAGCGCATCAGCCCGGGCTGCGCGATCTGCGCGATGTCGGGCGCATCGCCGCCTTCCACCCGGACGTTGAGGACCGTCTCGTAGTCGGTTATGCCCTCGTACGCGACGTCGATGCCGGTGCGCTCGGCGAAACCGGCCAGGTTGCCCTCGAAGTTATCGGCCTCGGCCTCGACCCACTGGGCCAGGATCGCCACCGTGGTCCCCTCGAACTCTCCGGCTTCGGCGCGCTCGAGCTCCGTGCCCGTCGCCGCGGCCGTCTCGTCGGGTGCCTCAGTGGGGCTGCCCGGCTCAGGTTCGCCGGCGTCGGTGGGTGCGGTGCCCTGGTTGGCGCATGCGGCCAGGACGAGCACGAGGACCCACGCCATGGCGAGGAATCTACGGGTTCGCATCTGCATGTCCCTTCCTTCGTGTTGCTTTCGTCTTGCTCGGGGCGCGCCTGCGGGCGCGCCGGGTTTCGCAGGGCCGATGGGCGACATGGTCAGCGCGTCCCCACCTCCCTCCCGGGCTCGGCAAGGCCGGCACCGATGCCACGGCGGGCGACGGCGGCAGCCCCCAGCGCTCCGACCGGCCGCGCGTCGTCGAGGATCTCGATCGCGTCATGCGCGATGGCGCGATGCACGAGGGGCGAAGCCACGCGCTCCCGCTCGATGGCGGCCATGAGCGGATCCCGGAATGGGCGGCCAGCGCGCGAGACGCCGCCCCCGATGACGATTCGCGGGACGCCGAATCCCAGTGCCAGGCCGCGTACCGCCCGCGCGAGGTGACCGGCCGCTCGCTCAGCGATCTCGGTCGCGAGGGAGTCCCCGGCTGCAGCGGCCCGATACACCTCCGCCGTTTCCGGCGTCGATCTCATCGAGCTGCGCCGGCCCTCGGCCATTGCTTCGCGAGCCGCCCGCGCGACAGCGGGCCCCGACGCCACGGCCTCCAGGCAGCCGTCCAGGCCGCACACGCACCGGGGTCCCGCGGCGTCGGCCACGGTATGACCGATCTCACCGGCGAGACCGTCGGCGCCGCGGATGACGATCCCGTTCACCACGACGCCGGCGGAGATGCCGGTGCCGACGCTCAGATAGGCCAGGTACGGGCCGTGGCCGGTGGCGTGCAGCCAGGCCACGACGGCGCGCGCATCGTGCTCGACGAAGCACGGGACGCCAACCGCGGCGGCCACCAGCGCTCCGATCGCCAGCTCGCCTGCCCCGAGGTTGACGGCCAGGCGGATGACGCCCGAGTCGGCGTCCACCTGGCCGGGCACGACCACCCCGAGGGCGGCCAGCGAGCCTGCCTCGCCGTGAGCCTCGACGAGCAGCGAGCGGGCGAGAGCCACGACCTGAACGTCGAGCGCCTCGCCGTTGAGCTGCTGCTCGCCCATTGCGCGAACCGCGTTCGTCTCGGCGTCCAGCGCCGCACCGGCGACCTTCGAGCCGCCGACGTCGATGCCCACGATGAGGCGATCCGTCATCGCGCCGGCGCCAGTCCGAGCTCTCGTGTCATCAGCAGCGCTGCCGCCCCGAGCAGGACGAGGTCCGACCCCAGGCGGCCGACCTCGATACGCGTCGCGTCGGCCAGCAGCGCCAGCGCGCTCCGGTGCGCCTCCCGCCGGACCGCCGTGAGCCACGGATCGCCGAAGCGCGTCATCTCGCCGACCAGCACCACGTGCCGCACGCTCAGGGTCCCGATCAGGGATCCGATCGTGCGACCGAGGTGCCTCGCTCCGTCGAGAACGACCTCGCGCGCCAGGTCGTCTCCGGCCTCGAAGGCATGCTTCACGTCGGCAAGGTCGATCCCGTCCGTGGTGGAGGATCGGTGGAGCATCGACTCCGGCGCGTGCGGGGCCAGCTCGCGCGCGCGGAGGACGACCGCCCGCGTCGAGGCGAGCGTCTCGAGGCATCCGACGCTGCCGCATCGGCACGGCCGATAGTTGTCCGCGATCGCCGAATGTCCGATCTCGCCGGCGCCTGACCCTTCGCCCTGGTAGAGATGGCCGTTGAGGACGAGCCCGGCACCGATGCCGCGACCGACCTTGACCACCACCATGCTCTCCGAGGGCTCATGCCCGCCGAACGTGTGCTCGCCCAGTGCGGCCGCGTGCGAATCGTTGGCGACGTACACCGGCAGCTGCCAGCGTTGACGAAGGCGCTCGCCCAGCGCGAGGTCGCGCCAATCCAGGTTCACCGCCCAGCGCACGGTTCCGCTCGCGGTGTCGATCAGCCCGGGTGTGCCGATGCCGATACCGAGCATCGGCTGCCGCGGCGACTTGAGCAGCTTCTCGATCAGCGTGTCGAGCCGTGCGAGGGCCTGGTCTCCGTCTCGACCGTCCAGCGGAAGCTCGACGCGCCCGCGGATCTCGCCCCGCAGGTTCACGATGGCGCCGGTCAGCAGGCTGTCGCCCACCTCGATTCCGATCAGGTGGCGCGCCTCGTCGGGAACGCGCAGGAGGATCGGCGCCTTGCCGCCGGTCGACTGTCCGGGCCCGATCTCCTCGGTCAGCCCTGACTCGAGCAGGCCTTCCACGACGTCGGAGATGGTGGTCCGGGTCAGTCCCGTACGGCGTGCGATCTCGGCTCGGCTGATGGGACTGTCGTCGAAGATCGTCCTGAGCACGAGCCGCTGGTTGATGAGCCGCGTCTGCCGGTTCGTGGCCTTCTGCAGGGCTGGCATGGTGCTCGGGCAACCCCTTTGTTCAGACTACTGACAAAGTACGCTCCGAGCATACCCTCTTTGTCAAGTGTCCTGACAAAGGCGCGGCGGCCGGGCGGCCCAGGTTGATTCCCCGGCCCAGCTGGCTCGCCCTGGCCCGCGCAAACGAAGCGCGCAGTCGACGGGGCGAAGTCATCTGACCGGTCAAATGCTGTCCTGGTGCGCGTTAGCCGCAACTTGCCCGCGCCGGAACGGCCTGCGCCGCCCCAATTCGTGCTCAGCCGCGCTTGCATCCGCCGCCGCGGGTGTCGAGCGGCCGGCTAACGCGCGTGACACGCGCACTTGACCGGGAGAAGTTACGCGGCCGATCAACCGCCGTCCTGGTCCGCGCCAGGCCGAAGGGCGCTACCATTGCCCAGCCCGCGTGCGCGCTCCTCCTGGCACCCCCAGCGAACGCGGCCGATCGTTCGAGCGCACTTCAGGAAACCTTCGATGACCGATGCGCTCGGTGCCATCGCAGCCTCATGGGGCGTGCTGATGGCCATCTCGCCTCTCCTGCAGATCCGCCGCATGCTCGCGCGGCGGTCGTCGTCCGACGTCTCGCTGGGCTACCTGGCGGTGCTCGAGATCGGCTTCACGCTGTGGATCGCGTACGGTATCGCCCTGGGCAATGCCGCCCTGATCGTTCCGAACACGGTCGCCTTCGTCATCGGCCTCGCGACCATCCTGGTGACGCTCCGATTCCGCGCCGGGCCGGCCGCCATGACCGAGCCCAGCCGCTGACGCGTGCCGCGGGCGCCGCTGGATCACGCGGAGACCGCCTGCTCGCAGCACTGCTCGCCCACTGCAACGTATCCGAGGTCTAAGGCCGCTTCGAGTCTCCAGGCAGACCAGATATCGGGTCAATGTTCCGTACGCGACGCATTGGCGCTATGTGCCGCGGCTGTGCCCGCGCTCAGCTCGGGTAAGTGGCATCAGCCGCGCATTAGTGGCATCTGGCGGGCTGGTCAGCCGGAGCGTGTGTGCTCATCGGCTCCGCACTGCGGCAGGTTCTCGACGTGGCTGTCCGGCGCGGCGTCCGAGGCTGAGCGGATGGTCACCGTCCCGCAGAGGGGGCAGACGAAGGGCAGGACCGATGACGAGAGCCCGCTGGTGGCGCTTGCCGTGTGGAAACGCTCTCCCGCGCGGACGGCGGTGACGAAGCTCACCACGCTCCATCGCTCCGTTTCGCCGTCCGCCTCCGTGGTGTGCAGCGCCACCACGTGCGTGTGGTCGGGCGCCCGCGGCACAGTGCCCCGCTCGACGCAGACCACCCTGTGACTTGCGGCGTACTCCACGAAACCGTCCTCCTCGACAAAGCCTCGGGCGCACAGCCACCCCTCGCTGCTGCGTGATAATAGTTGAATAGAGAGGGCGCGCTCCGCTAGGATCGCGTTCTCGGGTGGGGACCGATGCGCCCGGCGAGCGGAAAGGAGCAATGCTCATGACTCGCCTCCGCTCGACCCTGACCTCTCTGGGCCTCTCACTGATGTTGCTGCTTATGAACGTCGCCATCCTATTGGCGAGCGAAAGCAAGCCCCCGTTCCCGAAGTAGAAGAGCTCTAAGTCCGCTAACTCAGTCCGACGCGGCTCGCCAGTGCCCGGTCTCCGCCTCGACGCTAGCGCCCCAACGCCTCCGCGTATAGCCGATTCGCCGCGGCGAACTCGCCTTGGGCAGTGAGGAGATCGGCCCATTCGGCGAGCACTTGACGTACTCGTTGCGCTGGGCCTCTCTCGCGGAGAATCGAAGCCGCAGCGGCAAATGACTTTCCAGCGTCATCAAAGGCGCCGCGTTCGCGGGCGATGCGAGCACGGGTCACGAGCGCGCGCGCCTGAGCCACGTGCGATCCGCCGCTTTCCGCAGCATCGATAACCTCGCTGATGAGCCGCTCGGCTGTGGCACCATCACCAGCAGCCCACGCAATCCTCGCCTTCGTCTCCAGGATCTCAGAAAGAACGTGCGCGTCGTCGTGCGCGTTGGCGATCGCCTCCGCGTACTTCACCTGCTCTTGGGCTTTGGACGTGTTGCCCAGCTCGAGATACGTGAGGGCAAGATTATTAGCAAGCGCGGCATGCTCCACGCTCGACTCGATCGCCCGATACAGCGCGAAGCTCTGCATTCCAGTACGGAGCGCACGCTCGTAATCACCCGACATGTGATGCTGCAGCGCCAGCCCCGAGAGGAAGGCAGCCTGCTGCTTCAGGCTGAGCCCATCGGTCAGCGAGCGCGCCTCCTCCATGTAGCTCAATGCGCGCTCAGGGTTCCCATCCCAAGCCTCGACATTCGCAACTGCGGTCAGTAGGCGGAAGCGGAAGTCGGGCGCGACATTGAGGCCGCCCCGTTCCGCGTCGAGAAGCTCCTGGAGCAGGCTGCGCGCTTCGGCGGGGTTGTCCTGCCGATAGTGCGCGAAGGCGAGCCAGTACTTCGACCAGGCAGCATCGGTCGCCAGGTCCATCCGAGAGAACGCTTCTGCCGCCTCCGCAGCGGGACCGATGGCCTCCGATCCCCGATCCAGCCGGCACAGCGCCTCGGCCATGCCACGCAGCAGCTCGGCTCGAACGCGCCCCACGGGATTCGCATCAAGCAGCAGCTGGTACCGATCGAGCGCCTCCTGCCAGCGTCCGGCAGCCAGCGCCAGGTCGGCTTCGAGACGCGCGGAGGCGGGCTGCTCCACGTCCAGGAAGTCGCGCGGTGAGAGACCAAGACGCTCGGCAAGGAACGAGAGCGCGGCCATCGATGGCTTTGCGTGCCCCAGCTCGAGCGCGCTGATGTAGGCGCTCGTGTAGCGGCCCGCGGCGAGTTCTGCCTGGGTCAAGCCGGCTTGACGGCGTGCGTTGCGGATGCGGGTGCCGACGCGCTCAGCGAGCGCCCGGTTGTCGACCACCAGCACGTGCCGTCTCTTCCGCACGGCGACAGGGTACTCCAGCCCAAGTACGGTTTGAATGCCCCATTCCGCAGCAGGAGCGGAGGAATTCTGGCTACGGCCCGAAGCGGACCACCACCAGTCGATCGGCAGCCGATTCGGCGCCCCACACCTCGCCCTCGCGGCCCAGCAGCTGCCGCACCTGGGCCGGCGTGCTCTCGTGCGCCAGCGACATGAACGTCTCGGTCTGCGGATCGAAGCGGACCATGGCGTTGGCGCCGAAGTCGGTCACCCAGACCGCGTCGGTCTCGTCGACGTAGACGGCGTACGGCATCGGCGAGTCGCCCGGCAGCGGCCATTCGCGCCAGGACTCGTCACTAGGGTCGTACATCGCCAGGAGCCCGGCATCCCACTCGGTCACCCACAGCCGACCGTCAGAATCTGGCCAGACGCGGCGCGCTCCCCCGCCGGGGGTCGGCGTCTCGATCACGTCCACCGCGCCGGTCTCGGTGTCAATGGCACCCAGGTAGCTTCCTGCCAGCGCGCTGAAGTACACGTCGCCGTCCGGCGTGGTCGAGATGCCGTACGGCCCTCCGCCGTCCGGCGCATCGTAGATGGCAATCTCGCCGGTCTCCGGGTCGAGGCTGCCGTAGATGCCAGCCTGCCCCGTGAACCACAGGATCCCCTCGTCATCGAACGTCGCGGTGTTCAGATTGGCGTTCGGCGGCGCATCCGCCGGCAGCCGGTGGACGGTCACCGCCTCGGTCTCCGGGTCGACGGTGACGATCGCATTCAGGCCGCCGTCCGTGATCCACGGCGACCCATCGGGGCCCACGATCACGCCGTGCGGCTGCGATTCGGCGCCGAGCGGAATCTCGCGCACCTCGCCGTTCTGGGGGTCCAGCCAGCCTAGCCGCCCGGTCTGCTGCGCCACGTACCAGACGCCACCGTCGGTCGCCGGCGCCACGTCGTGCGGCCGCGAACCGGCCGGAACGGCGAATGACTCCATCCTGAGCTCGTGCTCCGCCTCGGGCTCCGGACTGGCCGATGGGGTGGCCGACGCCGTCGGGGACGGGCTCTCGCTGGGCGCGGCCGAGGGCGTGGCTGCGCTCGGCAGCGGCGACCGGGGCACGACCGGCGGCGACGGTTCGGAGGCGGTGCAGGCGGCGAGCACGCCGAGCAGGCACGCGACCAGGCCGGGGGCGCTGATCGGGCGATGTGCTGGTGCCATGCGCCCAGTTTCTCACCCGAACGCCAGCACGTCATGAAGCCACGTGGGGGTTGGCGGCGCCCGTGTGACGTGCAAGACTGACGCCCCTTTGCGAAGGAGCAGCATGCACGACGACGGGCAGGCGGGTCCCCTCAGCCCCTCGACGATGCGGGCAATGGCGAGCTCGCCGTTTCCACCCATCGCCGAGTACGGCTTCCTGTCCGACTGCGAGACGACCGCGCTCGTCGCGCCGGGCGGAAACGTCGAGTGGCTCTGCCTGCCGCGCATGGACTCACCGAGTGTTTTCGGCTCCATCCTCGATCGCGATGCCGGCGGATTCCGGTTCGGCCCGGCCGACGTGACGGTCCCCGCAGATCGACGCTACCTGCCCGGAACAATGGTGCTCGAGACGAGCTGGGGCACGCCGCAGGGCTGGATCATCGTCCGCGATGTGCTGCTCGTCGGTCCGTGGCAGCATGAGAAGCAGCGCTCGAAGTCCCACCTGCGCGCTCCGACGGACTACGACGCCGAGCACATCCTGCTGCGCACGGTGCGGTGCGTGAACGGGGAGATGCAGCTCGTCCTCGACTGCGAGCCGGTCTTCGACTACGGACGCACGCTCGGACACTGGGAGTACACCGAATCCGGCTATTACCAGGGCGCCTGCCGCGCCGATGGCGACCAGCCGCCGCTGACGCTGACCAGCGACATCCGGATCGGGTTCGAGGGCCCGCGCGCCATCGGTCGCACGCTCATCAAGGAAGGCGAGACACGGTTCTGCGCATTGTCGTGGGGATCGCGCGAGCCGCCGCGGACCTCCGACGAGGCCTACGGGCGCCTGGTCTGGACGGCCCACCACTGGCAGCACTGGCTGGCGCGCGGTCGCTTCCCGGACCATCCCTGGCGGTCGTACCTGGAGCGGTCGGCGCTGACGCTGCGCGGCCTCACCTACGAGCCCAGCGGGGCCATCATCGCCGCCGCCACGACCTCCCTGCCGGAAACGCCGGGCGGCGAGCGCAACTGGGACTATCGCTACAGCTGGATTCGCGACTCGACCTTCGCGCTGTGGGGCCTCTACATCCTCGGCTTCGACTGGGAGGCGAACGACTTCCTGTACTTCATCGCCGACATGGCCAGCGGCGAGGAGGACCTGCAGGTCATGTACGGCATCGGCGGCGAGCGCGTCCTGACCGAGCGCATCCTTGACCACCTCAGCGGGTACGAGGGTGCCCGTCCAGTCCGCATCGGCAACGGCGCCTACAACCAGCGGCAGCACGACGTCTGGGGCGCGGTGCTCGACTCGGTGTACCTGCACACCAAGTCGCGCGACCACCTCGACGAGCGCATCTGGCCGATGCTGGTGCGCCAGGTCGAGGCCGCCCTCACCCACTGGCGTGAGCCCGACCGCGGGCTGTGGGAGGTGCGTGCTGAGCCGAAGCACTTCACCAGCTCCAAGCTCATGTGCTGGGTCGCCGCGGATCGCGGCGCCGCGCTTGCTCGCCTGCGCAACGATGATGAGCGCGCCGAACGATGGGCCGTCGCCGCAGACGAGATCCGCGACGACATCTGCGCCAATGCGCTCGACCGGCGAGGCGTGTTCACGCAGCATTACGAGACCGATGCGCTCGATGCATCGGTCCTGCTCATGCCGCTCGTGCGCTTCCTGCCCCCCGACGACGAGCGCATCCGTCGCACGGTGCTGACCATCGCCGAAGAGCTGACGGTCGACGGGCTGGTGCTGCGCTACCGGACGCAGGAGACGGACGATGGGCTCCGCGGTGAGGAAGGCAGCTTCACGATCTGCTCGTTCTGGCTCGTCTCGGCGCTGGTGGAGATCGGCGAGGTGGAGCGGGCACGCCAGCTGGGCGAGAAGCTGCTCTCCTACGCCAGCCCGCTCGGGCTGTACGGGGAGGAGATCGATCCGCACAGCGGCCGCCACCTCGGCAACTTCCCGCAGGCCTTCACGCACCTGGCGCTGATCAACGCCATCATGCATCTCATCCACGCCGAGGGCCGAGGCAGCGCGGCGGAACCCAGCCCGGCCGACGAGATGTCCGAGCGCAGCGCCGCCCGGGCCGCACCCGACACTTCGGGAAATGGCCGCGGCAAACTACCGCAGCCGACCTCATCGCATTCAGCTGACGACTGACGTCCTGTGGGGCGCCGCTCGATCACGTCACGCGGAGACCGCCTGCTCGTATCAATGCTCGCCCCCTGCAACTTATCCGAGGTCGAAGGGCGCCTCGAGTCTCCAGGCACTGCTCATATCGGGTCAATGCCCCGTGCGCGACGCATTGACCCCGGCTGCCGCGGCCTGTTCCCGCGCTCAGCTCGGTTAAGTTGCATCAGCCGCGCATTGGTGGCATCTGCCGGGCTCGGTCAGCCGGCAGCGTGGCTCAGCGCGCCGCCAGCCCCGGGTGCTGATGCTCTTAGATCGGGCCGATCCGGGCCGCCACCCTTCGGCATATGAGAGCCGGTGTCTCCTTCTGCCCTGACCGGCACGCCCCCACCGAAAGGGCCATCGCCATGCGCGGCCGATCGCTGGATAGTGCACGCTGTCCGTTCCAATCGCGTCCATAGCCGCGAGGCCCGAGCTCGTGCCATCTCAATCCCGACCGCTGTACGGCGGCCAGGCGCTCGTCGAGGGCGTCCTCATCCGCAACGCAGACCGCTGGGCCGTGGCCCTGCGCCGGCCTGACGGCGAGATCCACGCGTACGCGGGAGATCTTCCGACCGTGAGCGGCCTCTGGACGAGGCCGTTCCTGCGCGGGCTCCGCGGCCTGGGCGTTCAGTTCCGGGTTGGGATGCGTGCGCTGGTGGAATCGTCGACCATGGCCAGCGCCGGTGAGATACGGCCGCTGCCGAGGCTCGCCATGGCGTCGATGGTCGCCACCAGCGTGGTGATCGGCCTCCTCATCTTCACCGCGCTGCCGCTGATCCTCACCGCACGGGATGCGAGCGTCGAGCCGACGGTCGCCCAACGGCTCTCCGAAGGCATGGTCAAGACCGGGCTGCTGGCGGTCTACGTGATCGGTATCACGCGCGTGCCCAGCTATCGGCGCATCTTCAGCTACCACGGCGCGGAGCACATGGCGGTCGCCTGCGCCGAAGCGGACAGGCCGATGACGATCGAGAACGTGGCCTCCTTCAGCCCCGCCCACCCTCGCTGCGGCACCGGCTTCATCGTCATCCTCGCGACCGTCGACACCTTCGTGCTCGGCGTCCTTCCGCGGTTCGGTGAGGCATTCGACCTGGCGCTGCGTATCGGCTTCCTGCCGATCACGGCGGCGATCGCGTACGAGCTGCTGCGCTGGGGCTCGCGGCAGCGAGGCGTCGGCTTTGGGCTCAATCGGTTCGGGCTGCTCAGCCAGCGCCTGACCACCGCCCATCCGGATCGCGGGCAGATCGAGGTGGCGATCGCCGCGCTCGAGCTGTGCCGGGCACCGGCAAGGGCCGGCACCAGCGGGGAGGCCGTCAGCGCCGCGCCGTCGGAGCCCGCAACGCAGTTGGCGCAGGTCTAGGGGGAGCGAGCGCCGAAGCCGCCTGCTGCCGCTTGGCGGATCGATCCCTCCCGCTTCCGGCGCGCGCGCACCACGAGATAGGCGTGCATCAGTTCGCGCACGTCGTCCTCGTGCAGGTCGTCATCGTTGAGGAGCGCCGCTTCGACGCGTCGGGTGGGCAGGATCGGCAGGTCCGAAAGCCGATCGAAGTAGTCGGCCGCATCGTCGACGTTGGCCACCTCGCGCAGCGCATGGGCGAGCTTGGCCGCGGTCGCCAGCGTCGGTGTCCGGTCGCCTGTCAGCAGGCGCGATATGGTCGAGTGATCCACCCCGGACAGGGCGGCGAGCTGACGCTGGGTCATCCGCCGCTCACGTAGCCGGCGTCGCAGCCAGATGTTGAAGACGATGGCGCCGGCCCAGCCACCCCCCGCCCGCCCGAACTCGACTGCCACCGCCACTCCCGAGACGACCTTGGAGCCGGCGACGACGATCGCGACCTCCGGCGAGACCGGATCGATGCGCACCATCGGTGGTGGAACCCAATCCAGCGAGAGACCGATCTGCGAGTCCTCGGCTTCGGCCACCTCTACCGCTTCGGCCTCCGGCGAAGGCTCAGGCAGCGGCGCGGGCTCGGGCTCCGGGGCTTCGGCGGCGGCCGGCGGCGGCGAGGAAGAGAGGCTCGAAGGGGCGACAAGCCCGCTGGACGTGGACTGAGCCGGCAGCGGCTCGCTCGCCGACTCCTCCGAGGTCTCGGGCCGCGGGGCCGTCGGCGTTGGGGCTTCAGCCGAAGTTGAGTCGTCGGAAGATGCCACCGGGTCGGCTGCCAGCTCATCATCGACCACCAGGTCCGCCGGCTCGGCGCTCGGCGACGGCTCGGTCGAGGGCGACGGCTCGGTCGAGGGCGACGGCTCGGTCGATGGCTCTGGCGTTGGCGAGGCCGACGACTCCGGCTCCGGCGAGGCCGATGGCTCGGATTCCGGGGACGCCGACGGATCGCCGGGGGGCTGAAGCTCCGGGGTTACCTCAACCTCACCAGGGGTAGTGGCCGCCGCCGCGGGTGCGAAAGCGATGCCCAGCGACAGGGCGAGCGCCCCGGCGACGGCCATCCGCCGCATGGCGCCCAAGGTTCGGAACGGGCGGATGGATGTCAGAGGAATCGAGTCGCGGTGCAACGCAGGAGCCCCATGTCGAGCCGATCGGAGCGGGTACGGGAGTGGCGCCCATCATCCCACAGATGCGCCGGCCTGCCTAGCCACATGTCGCGACGAAAAGGCCATGCCGGTCCTGCCCGCTTCCCATTGACAGCGGACCTGGACCAGCGGCTAGGCTGCCGTGACGTTGCGGGTGGGACCCGACATGAAGCTGTCATCGCTTTTCCACGCGGACCCCGAGCAGGACGTTGCCGAGCCGGCCGCGCCTCCGTTGGAGCCGATCCGCCTCCTCTTTCCCGATGCCCAGCTCTCCGGCTGGGTCCAGCCCAACGGCGAGCGCGTCACCGACATGCTCCAGCACGGAGGTCCGCTCCGGTTTCTGCCGGCGGGAGCACGCCCCGACGCGTGGGAGCTCATGGAACCCGCGGATCTGCAGGTCGTGGTACCACCACCGCACGTCAGCCTGCCGGAGCGCCGCGTGCACCGCCAGCGTCACGAGGTCTTCGTCCGCATCGGCTCCTACGTCGTCACCGGGACGGCCCACCTGTTGCCGGGCGAGGAGAACGATCCGTACCTGCGCGCCTCGCGGCAGTACCTGCCGATCACCGATGCGATCCTGTCCGTAGAGGGATATACGCCCGAAGTCCTGGAGACGGTGATCGTGAACCTGAAGCGCGTGGACGAGTTCGAGGTGATCTAGGCTCTACCCCGGGCGCCTCATGCTCTCGGGCGCCGGCTCCCACAGCTCGAAGCGGTTACCCTCGGGATCGGTGGCCCATCCGAAGCGCCCCACGCCCTCCATCGTCTCCAGCTGGTCGTCGACGGCCACCCCGGCGCCACGAAGCTGGGTCAGCATCGCATCCAGGTCGCGGACGCGAAAGTTGAGCATCCACTGCTGCTCGGGGCGGCCGAAGTAATCGGTATCGACGTCGAACGGTGCGAACACGGTGGGGCCCTCCTCCTGCCACCATGTCTCGTCACTCTCCTCGGCCATGGGGTTGATGCCGAGGTGCTCCCAGTACCAGCGGGAGAGGCCTGGCGGATCCTTTGCGCGGAGGAACGCTCCGCCGATGCCGGTGACTCGTTCCATTGGTTACAGATTAGCAGTGGACCACCCTTGCGCCGGGGTGTCGATCAGAAGGTCGTTCGCCTGCTCGGCGCTCGGCCCAGCGCCATGAAGCTCACGGTCGCGATCAACGCGATCGCCAGGATGCCCAGGCCGATGAAGGCCGGCGACAGCGCGAAGCTGGCCGCGATCATGAGGTGGATGCCGATCGCGATGATGGTCCCCGCGAGATAGCTGGCTGCCCGCATCGGTTCATCTCCAGGCTGGGAAGGTTTGGTGCGAACAGCGTCGCTCGACGGCGATGCCCGGCGCATCGTGCGATTGGGCCACGCCCGCTACGTCATTCGTCCCGCTGGTTGCGCGCGATTCGCTAGGCTGTACGGCGGGCAAGCCCTGTCACACGAAACGGAGGAGTCTGGCATGAGCTTCGATGTCCTGGGTGAGCTGAACTGGCTCGCCGTGATCGTGGGAGCACTCATCTACTTCGCGCTCGGTGCGCTGTGGTACTCGCCCATCCTGTTGGGCAGGCAGTGGCAGCGATCGATCGGCTGGGACCCGGAGAAGGCGCCTCCGGAGATGAATCCCTTGACCTACGTCGTCCCGCTGCTCGCGTACCTTGTGATGGCGGTGGCGATCGGCCTGCTTGCCGCGTCGACCGGCACCGACGAGATCGGCGAGGGCGTGACGCTGGGGGTCGTGGTCGCCATCGGTCTGTCGCTGATGCACACGCTGGTCGACGCGACGTTCGATCCGAACAAGCCGCATCCGTGGGTGTGGTTCTGGATCAACGGCACGTACCACGCGATCGGCCTGATGATCGTGGCTATCGTCGTCTCGATCTGGCGCTGACGCCTATCGGCTCAGTCGTCCTCGCAGCATCCGAGCATCACTCGCACGCCGACTAGCGTGGCCTGCGCGACAGCTCGTCGACCCACGCCTCCAGGCGGGGAAGGTGCTCGGCGTAGTGCTCCGGTCCCGCCTTGCGCACCCAGTACGAGGCAGCGGGGGTGATCTCGGGCAGCTGGGCCCAGGCCCGCATCAGCTCGCCGTGGGCGGCGGCCGCCTGGAGATGGACCGTCTCGAGCGGGATGTCGCGCATGGCCGCGAGAAAGCGCTCGTTCTCCGCGTCGACGTCAATCTCGCCCTCGCGGTAGGTGCCGGCCGCGATCTGGCGCAGCATCGTCGCGCCGCGGGCCATCCAGGTCCCGATGTGGGCGACCGCGTCCTTGGCGGTCCAGCCCTCCTCGAAGTACCCGGGCTGCTCGGCAGCCTCGGGCGTGATGCGGTCGATCACGCCGTGCAGACGGTTCCAGGCCTCCGTCTCACCGGGCAGCTCCCGCTCTTCGGTCCGCATGTCCTGTGTCATCAACCGATGGTATCCCTCACTGCAAATCCGCAGGTCTCAGCGCTCTCAGGCATCGGCGGACCAGATGGCGCGGTCGTGACCAAAGGCCACGCGATCGGGTCTGAGATCGAGAAGCCGTGGCAGCCACTCCGGCGTGCTCGGCGCGTCCGGGTAGCCTTCGCGCCGCAACTCCAGGGCGGTGACGGCACGGCCGAACGAGGATGCATCGCGGAAGCACTGGCCGGCCAGGAGCAGCCGGCCGGCATCGGTCTCGATGGCGACGCTCTGGTGGCCGGGCGAATGGCCCGGCGTCGGCACGACGCGGATGCCGGGGAGCGGCTCATGCTCCCCATCGCGCTCGTCGTATCGGCCGCCGTCCAGATCGAGCGCCTCGGGGATCGAGTAGTCGGGACCGCGGGCGGCGACAAGCTCTGCGGGCTGCACAAGGATACGGGCATCCGGGACGTGGACGTTGCCGCCGGCGTGATCGGCGTGCAGGTGGCAGTTGATGACGAGCTCGACCTGGTCGGGGCTGACACCGAGCCCGCCAAGGGCCTTGGCGATGGGGGTGCGGACGAACTTGAGCTCCTCGACATCGGCCTCCGGCAGGTTGTCGGCGATCCCGGTGTCGACGAGGATCGTTGCCTCGGGATGGCGGACCAGCCAGGCGTTCACCACCACCCGCTCGCCCGGCGCGTAGGACTCCGGCGCCAGGAAGCCGCCGAGGTGCATGCGGGTGACGACGGACTGCATGGCGATCATTCTGCGCGGAAGCGGGCCACGGTCACGGCCAGGCATGCCGGGCATGCGGCATCGGCCCACTCCGCGTACGGACGCGTGCCGTCGTGCCGCGCCCGTTTCGCTTGGGGCAGGGCGGCCCACGCGATGGCGCCCAGGATCGCCAGCACCGCCACGGCCGCGATCACGAGACCGATCCCGCCCGCGCTCGCAATCAGCTCGGTGGCCGACGCGCCGAGGACGTAGCCCAGCGCGAAGTGGCCAGCCACGAAGACACCGTTGCCGGCGACCAGGCCGGCCAGGAAGGTGGCGTACGGAATGGCGGCCACGCCGGCCGCGGCGATGGCCGCGATGCGGATGCCCGGCGTCATCCGCGCCAGCGCCACCCCGCGCGCGCCCGACCGGCGCAGCCGCACCGCAAGCACTTCGACGCGAGCCTCCCCCACGCCGATACGGGCCAGCCCCGCCAACAGCGGACCCCGAAAGATGCGGCGCGCGAGGAGGAACTGGACGCTGCCCCCTACATAGCCGACCGCCAGGATCACGGCCAGGGCTGCAACCGCCAGCGGCGGGTCGCCCGCGAGCGCCACCCCCGCGCCGATCACGAGGAGGTCGCCTGGAACCGGGATTGGAACGCCGGCCTCCTTGACGAGCAGGAGCGCCGCGAGCCCGCCGATCGCCACTGCGTCCACCGGTTTGGCCCCGCTCCGTTCAGCCCGTGGCCCGAGCGCGGTCGAGCCCGCCCTTGAGGCTTCGGTACGCGGCGCGCAGCAGCTGGGCGACCTTGGGCCAGTAGGTCTGTCCGCGCCCGGCCGGCCCATCGGGGTCGGCATTCGCACCGCGGTCTCGGATCTCCGCGGCCAGGCCGCGAAGTCTGCCGGCCTCGGCCACGACGGCATCGGGCACACCGTAGAGCGCGCTGTACAGCGCGATGATCGCCTCGCCGGCGGCCGCCCCCGCGGTCTCCCCGATCTCTCGGCGTACGACCCACCATCGCAGCTCGCGGCGCGCGACCTCGCCGACGCGATCTGCCTCGACACCCAGGGCCTGATAGCCGCGCTCGATGTCGGGCAGGGATCGATCGTAGTCGCCGGTCGACCTGCCGAACCGGGACGCGGCACGGGCCAGCCAGAATGCGGCCGCCACGGCCTGCGGCCACCCGGCGCGCGCCTGCTCGCGGTTCACCAGGACGAGGAGAGCGAAGAGACGTGCCGGCTGCCTGCGGTAGTAGGCCTTCCACGCGCGCAGCTCCATCCGGGCGAGACGATCCGGTTCGAAGTCGCGCCCCCACTCGGCAGCAGGCGCCATGCGCGGATTATCAGAGCAAGGTCAACGGTCGGCATATCCGAAGCCGCGCGGGTGATTCTGGACGCTATGCCGCAGAGGAGTGTTGGGGCGAGCGCTACGCAAAGCCGCCGAAGTCGCCGCCGCCGAAGTCGCCGCCGCCGCCGAAGTCGCCGCCATAGTCGCCTGCGTCGACGTCACCGCCGGGATCGCCCTCGGCCGACCCGGCGTCGCCAGCTTCGGCATCGGCTCCGGAGTTGTCCTCGTATCTGAGCGGTCGCATCTACGGTGAGCTGACGGCCCGCGCCGACTCCACGACGAATTGGGCACGACACGCGAGCACCGACGCCTCCGGAGCGTCGCCGAAGGTGCAGCTCTGGGCCGCTGGATGATCGAATCGGCCGGTCACTTCCACCGACTGGCCGCGGGCCGGCATCACGACGCCGGATGCCGGATCGATCGCCAGCACAAGGCCCGGGCCGAAGAAGCCGGTGGCGGGGTCCAGCACGATGTGCTCATAGCCGAGGTTGCAGCCGATCCACGAGAGCTCGGACGGCACGTCAGGGCAGGCGCCACCCAGTCCCGCATCCTCGGGGATCTCCGGGTAGTAGCCCGCGACCGCGTGATCCGTTCCGCCGTAGCAAGCAAGATACGTGTACGTCTGGACCGAGTACACGAAGTCATCCGTCAGCCCTGCGCTCGGCCATGGCGGGCAGTCGGGCTGGGTGGGCACCAGCCAAGAGTCACCATCGGCACCATCCGTCGCAGCCCAGCCGAACCAGGTCGGACACGCGAAGGGGTCGGTCTCGATCGGCGTGGTGCAGCCCGATGCCTGCGGCAG
Source organism: Candidatus Limnocylindria bacterium (assembly GCA_050692055.1). Taxonomy (GTDB): domain Bacteria; phylum Chloroflexota; class Limnocylindria; order QHBO01; family QHBO01; genus JBOGTC01. The sequence goes on from JBOGTC010000075.1 coordinate 23,970, forward strand.
GCCGAGCCCGCTCAGCAGGTACCAGTCATACCCGTCGGCGGAAACCGGTCCGCTCACCACGAATGAGCTGCTTCCGATTGCCAGCGTGCCGAGGGACTGGCCGGCGAGGCCCGGCTCCTCCCGAAGTCGCAGACCCTCGACGGTCGTCTGGGCCAACCCATCCACCGCAAGGGGGACCGGTGCGGCTGCTGGGCTCTCCGATGGCTCCGCCGACGGCAGTGCGCTCGCCGATGGCGACGGCTCCGGACTGGACGAAGCCGGCGCCTCCGTGGACGGCGGTGGAGGCGATGGCTCGCTGTCTGGAGAGTCCGCGGCCGGGACCGCGGCACAGCCGGCCAGCAGTGCAATCAGCAGGATCGAGATGCCTCGGGACATGAAACGATTCCCTTGCGAAATAGAGATGGGCGCACACTAGCAGCGAACACTGCGGTGGCAATGCGGTACCGGCTCCTCGGCTGGTGGAGCGGTCTTACGCTGGCGATTCCCAGGCGATCGCGGCGACCTCGACAGCCTCGGTGAGCCCCTTGAGCCTCAAGGTCTGGCGACCCTTGACCGAGATCGCGTCAAGCCGGACTACGATGGGAGCATGCCAGCGCCGGCCCGGGCCGACCGGATCTCCCTCGCGACCTTCGCGGCGATCGCGCTGATCGGCGGCGGCAACGCGGTCGGCGTGGCCATCGCCGTCGATGAGCTCGATCCCGTCTGGGCCGCCGGGTTGCGCTTCCTCACGGCGGGCGCGGTGTTCGCGCTGATCCTGCTCGTCATGCGCATCCCGATTCCGCGCGGCAAGGCGCTCATCGGCTCCGCCATCTACGGGCTGCTCGGATTCTCCGCCGCGTTCGCGCTTCTGTCGTGGGGCCTGCAGGAAACGCCGGCCGGCACCGCCCAGACGATCATCGCCCTCGTACCGCTGCTGACGCTGTTCCTGGCGGTGGGGCACGGGCTCGAGCGCTTCAGCTTTCAGGCGGTCATCGGCGCCCTCCTGGCATTCGGCGGCCTGGTCTACCTGGTTGCCGACAGGATCGCCGTGGACGTGCCGCCGATCTCGATGCTGGCGGTTGTCGGCGGCGCGGCATTCCTGGCCGAGTCCGGTGTCGTGCTCAAGCTCACGCCGCGCACGCACCCGGTGGCCACCAACGCTGTGGGCATGCTCGCCGGGGCGGTGGTACTGCTGGTGCTGTCGGCGGCCATCGGCGACGAATGGATCCTACCGTCGCAAGCGGACACGTGGGCGGCCATGGTCTTCCTGGTCGTCGGCGGCTCGCTCGCCGTGTTCGGCCTGTTCGTGTTCCTGCTGGGCCGATGGCAGGCCTCGTCGGTCTCGTACGTCCTGCTCGTCATGCCGCTGGCGACGATCGTGTACTCGGCGATCCTGACCGGAGAGCCGATCACGCCGGCCCTCTTCATCGGCGGCGCGATCATCCTCGGTGGAGTCTACATCGGCGCCCTGGCGCCCCGCCGCCGGGCCATGGCCTCCGAGGACGCGGCCACCTCATCCTGAGCGGCCGTCGGCCCACGGCGCGCGGGCGGCACGAGCGGGCCGGCAGCCTTCAGGGTCCGTCGGCTACCGATCGACCTGCGCGCGCGAGCTTCTCGACTGGGCACCTGGACGGTAGGCCACCGGCCGTGGCGGTGCGATACTGTCTGGATCGTCGCACGTGGCAGAGCCCAGCACGTACGCGACGCCGCCTATGCCGGTGTGGCTCCCGAGTCGTTCCGCAGGAGGTCCCAGTCAGATGGACGTTCGACGCATCCAGGCTTCCACCCACCACAGGCCCTTCGGCGGCGGCGCACTCGCGCTCGTCACGAGCGTCGTGCTGCTCCTGAGCGCATGCGGAGGCGCAGCGACGCCCGCCGGCGAAGACGGCGGCGATGACGTCCTCACCGTAGTTGGCGCCTACGCCACGCAGATCGAGGAGCCATGGGACGGCGTGATCCACACGGCCCTCGAGGCCGAGGTGGCCGCCGGCCGGATCGAGTACAGCTTCGTCGACGACATCGGCTACGCCGGCGACATGGAGCGCGTCCTGCGCGAGACTGCCGAGCAGGACCAGCCCGACATCATCTTCGGGGACGCGTTCGGCAACGAGGAGGCCGCCCGCGCGGTGGCCGCCGACTATCCCGACATCGCCTTCGTCTTCGGCTCGGGTGGCGGACCCGCCGAGCCGAACTTCTCGGTCTTCGACAACTGGATCCACGAGCCGGCGTACCTGGCCGGCATGATCGCCGGCGGCGTCACCGAGTCGAACATCCTGGGCGTCGTGGGCGGCTACCCCGTGCCGGAGGTCAACCGAATCACGAACGCCTTCATCGCCGGTGCGCAGGAGACGAACCCCGACGTCGAGGTGCTGGTCACGTTCCTCAACAGCTGGTTCGATCCGGCGGCGGCCAAGGAGGCGGCGCTGGCCCAGGTCGGCGCGGGCGCCGACGTGCTCTTCGCCGAGCGCTTCGGGGTCATCGAGGCGGCCCAGGAGAACGACCTCGTCGCCATCGGCAACATGAGCGACCAGGAGGAGCTGGCGCCCGGCCACGTGGCGACGAGCGTGACCTGGAACATGACCCCCACCGTGGAGTACGTGATCGACCAGGTCATCGCGGGCTCGTACACCGCCCAGGACCTCAAGGACTTCTCGATGGTCGCCAAGGGCGGGGCCGCGCTGGCACCCATCAACGTCGACGTGCCGGGCGGCATCCCGGACGACCTGGCCGCCCAGGTCTCGGCCCGCGAGGCGGAGATCAACGCCGGCACGTTCCGCGTCGACATCAACGAGGCCACGCCCCCGGGCTCGACGATCCCAGACGCTTAGCCACGGCCCGCGCGTGATCGACAGCGCGCCGGCCCTGGAGCTGCGCGGCATCACCAAGCGGTTCGGGGACCTCGTCGCCAACGACGCCATCGACTTCGACATCCGCGGCGGCGAGGTCCACGCCCTGCTCGGGGAGAACGGGGCGGGCAAGACGACCGTCATGCGCATCGCCTACGGGCTGACGCAGGCGGACGCGGGCGAGATCCTGGTGGGCGGCCGGCCCCTCGCTGTCAGATCGCCGCGCGACGCGATCACCGCAGGCATCGGCATGGTCACGCAGCACTTTGCGCTGGTGCGGCCGATGACGGTGGCGGAGAACCTGGCCCTCGGTCGCTCAGGCGGCCTGCGGCTGGACCGGGGGGAGGCTCGGCGGCGCGCCGCACGCGCCTCGGAGCGCTTCGGGATCCGCGTCGATCCAGCGGCCCGCGTGGAGGATCTGTCGGTCGGACAACAGCAGCGCGTCGAGATCCTGAAGGCGCGGTCGCGCGACTGCCGGATCCTCATCCTCGACGAGCCTACCGCGGTCCTGGTGCCGGGCGAGGTCGAGGCGCTGTTCGCCACCCTGCGCTCCCTGGTCGCCGGCGGGCTGTCGGTCGTGTTCATCAGCCACAAGCTCGGCGAGGTGCGCGCCATCAGCGACCGCGTAAGCGTGCTCCGTCGCGGCGAGCTGATCGGGACAGTCGACGGCGGGACCGATGAGCGCGAGCTCGCGCGGATGATGGTCGGGCGGCCCACCTTCGGCGTCGAACGACCGACCGACGCCCCCGGCCCGTCCGGCGAGCCCATGCTCCGCATCCGCGGGTTGCACGTCGCCGGACCGCATGGGCTTTCGGCCCTGTCCGACGTGTCGCTCGACGTTCGCGGCGGCGAGGTCCTGGGGGTGGCCGGCGTCTCCGGCAACGGCCAGAGCGAGCTGGTGGAGGTCCTCTCCGGCATGCGGCGACCCACAGCGGGATCGGTCTCCGTTGGCGACGTCGAGCTGGCGGGGGTCGATCCCGGACGGATGACAGCTGCGCGCGTGGGTCGGATCCCGGAGGACAGGCATGCCAGCCTGGTCGGTGACCTCTCGGTCGCGTACAACCTGGTGCTGGAGCACCTGGACGAGTTCCGGCGCGACGGGCGCATCGACGAGCGGAGGATCCACGATCACGCCGCCGATCTGATCGCGCGCTTCGACATCCGTGCGCGTCCGGACGACCGGGTTGCCACGCTGTCCGGCGGCAACATCCAGAAGGTGCTCCTGGCGCGCGTCCTTTCGCGCGACCCGCGGGTGCTGGTGGTATCGCAGCCGACGCGCGGCCTGGACGTCGGGGCGACCGAATACGTGCGCTCACAGCTCCTCGCGCGCCGGCGGGACGGGGCCGCCATCCTCCTCGTCTCGGAGGACCTCGATGAGCTGCTCGCCCTGGCCGATCGGCTGATCGTCGTCTACGAGGGCCGGATCGTGGGCGAGATGGCCGGAGCCGATGCGGACCTCGAGCGCCTGGGGATGCTCATGGCGGGCCGCGGCAGGGCCGCCTGATGCGGATCTCGCCCTGGTCGACGCCGGTCCTCGTCGTCGCCGCCGTCCTCATCACGTTCGCCATCACGGCCGGCCCCATCATCCTCGCCGGCGCGAACCCGATCGAGGCCTACGGCGCGTACCTCGTCGCGCCGCTGACCTCGCAGTTCACCCTGCTCGAGGTCCTCGTCACCGCCACGCCCATCATGCTGACGGGGGCGGCCGTGGCGATCGCGTTCCGGGCCGGGTACTGGAACATCGGCGCCGAGGGACAGCTGCTGCTTGGCGCGATTGCTGCGGCCGGCATCGGCACCCTCGTCGGCGGCCTGCCGCCGATCGTGGCGCTGCCGATCATGATCGCCGGCGGTGCGCTGGCCGGCGGCGTGTGGGCGCTCGTGCCGGCACTGCTGCGGGTGCGCTTCGGGATCGACGAGGTGGTCACGACCCTGCTCCTCAACCCGGTGGCGCTGCTGCTCGTCAACGGCCTGCTCCACGGGCCGTGGCGCGACCCGGCCACCGGCTTTCCCGAGTCGCCGCGGATCGCCGCCGCGGCCGAGTTCCCGGCGCTCATCGATCGATCGCGCCTGCACCTCGGCTTCCTGCTGGCGCTGGTCGTGATCGGAGTCGCGTGGTACGTGCTCGCCCGCACCCCCACCGGCCTGCGGCTGCGGGCTGCCGGGCTGAGCCCACACGGCGCCCGCTTCGCGGGCATCAACGTCTCCCGCACGCTCCTGGGGGCCGCGCTCGTCAGCGGCGCCATCGCCGGCATCGCCGGCGTGAGCGAGGTGGCCGGCATCCAGAACCGGCTGACCGGCGGCCTCTCGCCCGGCTACGGCTACACCGGGATCGTGGTCGCCACGCTCGGGGCCCTCACCATGCCCGGGGTGGCGCTGGCCGGCCTCTTCCTGGGCGACCTCGCCGTCGGCGCCAGCTCGGCCGCCCGGTCGCTGGGCATCCCGTCGCAGCTCGGCGCCGTGGTGCAGGGGGTCCTGCTCCTCACCACCGTCGCCCTGCTCGCCGTGCGGCGCCATCGGGCCAGTGCCAGGCGTATCGAGGGTGGGGACGCGGGCTCGGTCACCGGCGACGTCGCCGCTGAGGGGCGGCCCGGATGACGTTCCTCGTCGATCTGCTCGCCGCCACGCTGCGCAACGCCACGCCGCTCGTGTACGGCACCGTGGGCGAGACCTATGCCGAGCGCAGCGGGGTCCTCAACCTGGGCATCGAGGGCACGATGTACGCCGGCGCGTTCGCAGGCTTCGCCACGGCCTGGGTCACCGGATCGCCGCTCCTCGGCCTCCTGGCGGCCATCGTCGTGGGCCTCGGTGCCGGCGCGATCATGAGCCTGCTGACGGTGACCTTCGGCGCGAACCAGCACGTCTCGGGGATCGGCCTGACCATCGGCCTCATCGGTCTCTCGGAGTTTGCGAACCGGCTGATCTTCCAGGGCGGCGAGCTGCAGCGCATCGAGCCAATGCCGATCGTCAACCCGCTCGGCGGCCTTGGCGAGATCGGCGCGGTCTTCGACCAGTACGCGCTGACCTGGATCGCGTTCGGAGTGATCGTGCCCGCCGCTTGGTGGGTCCTCCAGCGCTCGAGTTTCGGCCTCGAGATCCGGGCCGTGGGCGAGAACCCCGAGGCCGCGGATGCGGCCGGGGTCAACGTCGCCCGCACGCGCTACCTGGCGCTCATGATCGGCGGCGCGCTGATGGCCATCGGCGGCGCCTTCTTCACGCTCGCCCTGCTGGGCAGCTTCACGCTCGACATCATCGCCGGCCGCGGGTGGGTCTGCGTGGCGCTCGTCATCTTCGGGCGCTGGCGCATCGGTCGCGGTGTCATCGGCGCGCTGCTCTTCTCGCTCATCTTCTCGCTCCAGTTCCGGCTACGCATCCTGCCCGGCTTCGGCGAGCTGCCCTTCGAGCTGCTGCTGGCGCTCCCCTACCTCGTCGTCATCGGCGCCCTGGCCCTCTCCGGCCGCAACGTCGCGTACCCCGGCGCCTACCTCAAGCCGTATCGGCGCAGCTGACCCACAAGGAGGACCGATGGGGACCGATGATCGCGACCGCAAGGGCCTGCAGTGCGCCATCGAGCAGGCCAAGATCGGCCGATCGGAGGGTGGCGTGCCGATCGGCGGCGCGCTGGTCGCCGATGACGGCACCGTCCTCGGCGTCGGCCGCAACCGACGGGTGCAGCAGGGCAGCGCGATCCGCCACGGCGAGACCGATGCGCTCGAGAACGCCGGACGCCTGCCGGCGTCCGTCTACCGCCGCGCCACGATGTACACGACCCTGTCGCCGTGCGACATGTGCACCGGCGCGATCCTGCTCTACGGCATCCCGCGCGTGGTGCTGGGCGAGAACCGGACCTTCGTGGGCGGCGAGGACTACCTGCGTTCCCGTGGTGTCGAGGTCGTCAACCTCGACTCGGAGGAGTGCGTCGCGCTCATGAACGAGTTCATCGCCGCTCATCCCGAGATCTGGAACGAGGACATCGGCGAGGAATAGTTCAGTCCATCGGGGCCGACTCCCCGTTCTTGCGCCCCGTGCACGTAACTCCGAAGGAGCGCGCGATTCGGGCCTCTGCTTGATCGTTTCGACGTTGGATTCGAGCGTGGGAGAATGGCAAACGACGTGGCCCTCAGTACGACCGCCGTTGGCGCCCTGGTCGCATCGATCGGCCTGGGGATGATCAGCAACCTGCTCTTCCTGGCGGCGTTTCAGTTCCGCATCGATTGGTTCCTCGAGCCGGCACAGATCATTGGCGCCGGCGCGACCTCGGCGGAGCTGCTGCGATGGGCGTCGACCCTAGACCTGCTCGGCTACTACCTCGCGAGCGCCGTCCTCGCCTACGTGCTGTGGCGCGTGCTGAGACCGCGGAATCCGCTGCTCGCCGACCTCTCAGCCATGGCCGCCTTCGGCTACGCGCTCGCCGGTGGCACCGGAGCAGCGGTCCTGGCGATGGTTGGGCCGATGCTGATGCATGACTACGCGGCGGCAGCTCCCGCCCAGCAGGCGGTGATCGCCGGCGAGCTCAAGATCCTCTTCGAGGTGGTTTGGCGATCGATCTGGCAGTTCCTGGACGGCATCCTCGTGGCGGCATGGTGGCTTGGAATCGGGTTGCTCGTGCGCCCTGACCAACCCGGGCTCTCGCGGCTGTCGCTGGTTCTCTCGGCAGCGGCCGCCATCGGTGTCGTCTTCAATGTTCTCGGCCTGGGCATCGCCCGTGATGCGTTGCTCGGCGTGGTCTTCACGCTGTGGACGGCCTGGTGGATCTGGCTGCTGATGCTGTTCCTGCGTCGACGAGCGCCCTTCCAGGCCTCGCCATGAGATCCTCGGACGATCAAGCGGTCATCGACTGGCTCCTCGACTCCGAGGAGCCGGCCATCCGCCGCCTGGTGCGCCGCGACCTGCTCGACGAGCCCGCCGACGACGGGGCCGAGCTTCTCGACGGACGCATCATCCGAGCCCTTCTCGACGGCCAGCAGCCGGACGGCGGCTTCGGAGGCCACCCGTACAACAAGTGGGGCGGGGCGCACTGGCGGCTCGTCTCGCTCGTCGAGCTCGGCATCCCGGCCGGCGATCGGGCGCTGGCCGCGGTCGAGACGGTGCTCGCCTGGCTCACGGGCACCTCGCACCGCCGCAACGTTCCGGTCATCGAAGGGCTGGCGCGCCGATGCGGCTCACAGGAGGGCAACGCGCTGGCCGTTGCCTGCCGGCTCGGCATGGCCGACGACCCGCGAGTTCGGCTGCTGGCCACCTCGCTCATCGGCTGGCAGTGGCCGGACGGCGGCTGGAACTGCGATCGTCGGCCGGACGCGCATCGGTCCTCCTTTCACGAGACCCATCCGCCCGTCTGGGGGCTGCACGAGTACGCTCTCGCCACCGGAGACGGCGCTGCCGCGGAGGCAGCGCGGCGCGCCGCCGAGCTCCTGCTCGAGCACCGGCTCTTCAAGGCGCTGTCGACGGGCGAGCCGATCCACCGCGAATGGATGACGCTGCACTGGCCGCCGTACTGGCACTACGACGTGCTTCAGGGGCTCATCCTCCTCGCTCGCATGGGCCTCGCGGGCGACCCGCGAACGGCGGACGCACTGGACCTGCTACGGCGACGACGGCAGCCGGACGGCCGCTGGCGGGCGAGCACGCGCTGGTGGAGGCCGCCGGGCGGCACGCGGGCCGCCGAGGCCGTCGACTGGCGTACCGACGACGCCGGGGACCGGATGGTCACCCTTCGAGCCCTCACCGTACTGCGCGCGGCCCGATCCGAATAAAGGAGCGGGACAGGCGCCAACCGTGCGCTGACCGCATGCATCGGGTTGGGGATGAACCAGCAACCCCGCCAACTGCCGCCGTTCGCTGTCGGATCAGGTCACCTCAGCCGAGGGGCTTGACCACCATCAGGAACACGATGAGGGCGATGGTGCCCTGGAGCGTCCAGGCTCCCAGGCGGGCGCGCCCATCGGCCACGACCGCGGCGAGCTCCGGGGAGGCGGCGCCGTCCGGACTGGCGGCGGCGGCCTGCTCCAGGCGGGCCACCCACGGATCAGTGATCGTGATACCGATGGCGACGGCGGCCACGAAGGCGACGTAGGCGGCGATCAGCCATGGCCGCAGAAGGTCGATCTGCCCGGTCAGCGCGGCGATGAACCCGAACACCACGCCGGCGAGGAAGAGGCCGGTCGCCATCGGTCCGGAGAGCGGCTTCACCTTCTCGACCGTGACGCGAATCGCGCGAACGTCACCCGTCTGGGCGACGCGGCGCATGACCATCTCGCCGCTCAGCGCCAGCGCAACGGCGAAGAACATCGATACGACATGAGGGTACTTGAAGGCGACGAAGGCATCCATCAGTGCACGCGTCCTCTCGACAGTAGTGTGGGATTGGTCGGTCCGGCGGGTTCGCCGGCGAGGAAGCGGGCGACCTCGGACGCCGCCCGCGGGACGTCCATTCCGGCATCGCGCAGCGACCGCCAGGATCCGAACGAGGTGAGCGCCGTTCCGATGGCGACCGAAGCAGCGTCGGCTCGCATCTCGAGGGCCTCCGCGACGAGCGCGCGATGACGGGCATCCACGTCGCGCAACCAGGCGTCGACTTCAGGTAGGGTCCGACGGTCGACCTGCAGGTGCTCCCAGCCCGATGCCATCTGGTCCCACCAGCTGAACAGCGCCTCGGCCACACGACGGACTCGCTCGACACGGTCGCGGGCGCCGATGAGCACGGCATCGGTCGGCATCGGATAGAGGTGATCGCTCAGCTGGCCGCAGGCCCGGATGAGATCACCCATCCGCGGAAAGTGGCTCAGCACCGTGGCCGGCGAGACTCCGGCCCGGCCCGCGACATCCCGCGCGCTCGTGCGCGTGATGCCGCGCTCGTTGTGGAGGGTCAAGGTCGCCTCCACGATCCGCCGCCGTGTGGCCGCAACCGTCTCAGCCCGCCGGCCGAGCCGGTACCGCCTCCGCCTCACCATTTAGCTGAACGCATCGTTCAGTCAATATACTAGAGGCGTCAATCCCGCAGGAGGATCAGCTCGGGCCCTCTTCTCGCCAGCCGTCCACGATGGATTCACATTTCCCGCTCAATGCAATCGCAGGCTGCGCTTCATCGGTCCGAGCGACGGACCCGGGAGATGAAAGGAGCTTGCAAGTGAGAGCGTTCTTCGGCGTGCTGGCCGCCCTGCTGCTGGTGGGGGTGCTCATCGGCATCGGTACCGCGATCTACAACCAGGGCGTGACGGCCGGCCTCACCGCGGCCGCGGCGTCAGGCGAAGCCGTAGCCGTGGACCGGTTCGCAGATCCGTACATCCACGGCCCGATCGGGTTCGGGGTGAGCCAGCTGGTCGCGCTGCTGTTCAGCGTCCTGTTGATCGTGATCATCGTCGGGCTTGCCCGCGTGGCCTTCGGCGGCGGCCTACACGGCCCGCGGGGTCCCGGCGGCTGGGGCGATCGGCGCGATCGGATTGAGGAGTGGCATCGCGAGCTCCCATCGGCGCGAGGGCGGCGATGGCGAGCAGCGTCCGGCGGGCGCATGACCGCCGCTACGATGCCCGCACCATGGCCAAGGTCCTGATCGTCGACGACGAGCCGAAGATCGTTCGGCTCGTCGCCGATTACTTCGAGGCGGCGGGCTTCGGCGTCGCGACCGCGCGCAGCGGCGACGAGGCGCTCATGCGCGTCCGGACCGACGCGCCCGATATCGTCGTCCTCGACCTCGGGCTGCCGGGCATCGACGGGCTCGATGTGACGCGGACGCTGCGCCGCAACGGCGAGCTGCCGATCATCATGCTCACCGCCCGCGACGACGAGACGGACCGGATCATCGGCCTCGAGCTCGGCGCGGACGACTACGTCACCAAGCCCTTCAGCCCGCGCGAGCTCGTGGCGCGTGTGCGTGCGGTCCTCCGCAGGCACGCCGCAACGGGCAAGGCCGACCTCGTCCGTGCGGGAGACCTCACCCTCGACCTGCCGCGCATGCGCGTGACGCGTGGGGACGAGCCAATCGAGCTGACCGCAACCGAGTTCGCGCTGCTGGCTGCGATGGCTCGCCAGCCCGGCCGGGTCTTCACCAGGTCGCAGCTGCTCGACGCGATCCACGGGGTCGCCTTCGAGTCGTACGAGCGCGCCATCGACGCCCATGTCAAGAACATCCGGCGCAAGCTCGAGCCGGATCCCCACTCGCCGCGCTACCTGCTGACGGTGTACGGGGTCGGGTACCGCCTTGCCGATTGAGGGCGAATCGCAACCGCGCCCGTCCAAGCCGCGACGTTCATCGCGGCACCGCGGCGGATGGCACCCACCGGATCCCCTGGCCCCCCGCCCACGGCCGCCCTGGTGGCCGCGCAACGAGGCGTGGCCGCCCCGCGACCACGACGCGTGGCGCGGCGTGAGCCGCCGCTTCGTGCGCCGCATGGTCGGTTTCGCGGTGATGTTCCTCATCGTCATGTCGATCGTCATCGTCGGGGTCGCTCTGCTGGTCGGGACGATCCTTCGACAGGACATCGTCTCGTCGATCCTCCCCGCGATCGCGATCCTGATCGGACTCTTCATCGTGACCCGCATCGGTCGCGGACTCCGCGGCGCGGCGGCGCCGCTGGGCGACCTGATCGAGGCATCGGCAAAGGTCGAGGCCGGTGAGGTCGGCGCGCGGGTAGATGTGCGCGGCCCACGCGAGATCCGCGCCCTGGCGCGCGCGTTCAACGCCATGAGCGCCCGCCTGGCAGTGGACACCGACCAGCGCCGGCGCTTCCTCGCCGACGTGAGCCACGAGCTGCGAACGCCGCTCACCGTCATCCAGGGCAGCGTTGAGGGAATGCTCGACGGCCTCTATCCGGCGGACCGGCCTCGGCTCGAGCGCCTTCTCGCGGAGACGCACCATCTCGAGCGGCTGATCGACGACCTGCGCACCCTCTCCCTGACCGATGCGGGCGCCCTCGAGCTCCACCGGGACGTCGTCGATGTCGGCGCGCTGGCGGCCGATGTCGTGGCCGGGTTCCAGCCGCAGGCCGCAGCCGAGGGCGTGATCCTCAGCGCTGAAACGGCCGGCGTGCCATCGCTCTCGCTCGACGCGCGGCGCGTGCGCCAGGTCATCGGCAACCTGCTCTCGAACGCGCTACGGCATACCGACACCGGCGGCAAGGTCACGGTCCGTGTGCGGCGCCTCGGCGACGCGGTCGAGCTGGAGGTGGCCGATACCGGAGCCGGCATGGATGCGGAGTCGGCCGCCCGCGCCTTCGATCGCTTCTGGCGGTCCGGCGACACGGCTGGCGCGGGGCTCGGCCTGGCAATCGTGCGGGACCTGATGCGCGCCCACGGCGGCGAGGTGACGCTCGAGAGCGCGCCCGGAGCCGGCACCGTCGTCCGCTGTCGCTTCCCGCTGTCGAGCGAGTCCGCATCGGCGCAGGAAGGCGATCCCGCCGGCTGAGGACCTCGTCAGCCGTCCATCACAGATGCACAATTCGCGCTCATTTGGTGTCCACGCTGGCTCCAATTCCGCCGCATCACGAGGAGCACGATGAGAGCGATCGTCCAGCCCGGCTACGACTCGCCCGACGTCATCGAGCTTCGCGAGATCGACAAGCCGCCCGTCGGCCCAACGACGTGACGGTGCGGGTACGCACGGCGTCGATCAACCGCGCCGACCTCGACTACTACGCACCTTGCCGGATCAGCGCCGATCAACGATGCTCGCCGCATGACGACCTCCGCGCCCCTCTCGCAGCGCATTCGCGACAGCATCGCCCCGTTCCTGACGTTCTTCGGCGGACCCTTCGATCAGCTGAACAAGCAGCCGGACGTGGCGAACTTCGCGGTCGGCAACCCGCAGGAGATGCCGCTCGCCGCGTACGTCGAGACGCTGCAGCGGTACGTCGTCCCGCAGGACAAGGACTGGTTCGCCTACAAGTTGTCCGAGCCGGCATCGCAGCGCACCGTCGCCGCCTCCTTGAGCGAGCGGACCGGCCTGGCATGGGATCCGGAGGACGTGGCGATGACGAACGGGGGCTTCGCCGCGCTCGCCGTCTCGCTGCGTGCGCTCGTCCGACCGGGCGACGAGGTGCTCTTCCTCTCGCCGCCATGGTTCTTCTACGAGATATTGATCCTCGTCGCCGGCGGCGAACCCGTCCGCCTCAAGCTCGAACCGCCCGCCTTCGACCTCGACGTCGACCGCATCGCGGCAGCCATCACGCCGCGGACCCGCGTCGTCCTCGTGAACAGCCCGCACAACCCCACCGGACGCGTCTTCACGCAGGAGTCCTTCGATGCCCTCGCATCGGCGCTGACCGATGTCTCCGGTCGCATCGGCCATCCGATCTGGCTCCTGTCGGACGAGCCGTACAACCGCATCGTCTTCGACGGACGCGCCGCGCGCAGTCCCGCGGAGGTCTACCCGCACACCGTGATCACCTACTCGTACGGGAAGCAGCTGCTGGCGCCGGGCATGCGCATCGGCTACATCGCCGTGCCGCCCACCTGCCCCGAGCGTGCCGAGCTGCGCGACGCGTTCTTCGTGCAGCAGATCGCGACCGGCTACTCGTGGCCGAACGCGCTGCTCCAGCACGCCCTGGCCGATCTCGAGCAGCTGTCCGTCGACATCGGGGCGCTCCAGCGACGCCGGGACCGCCTGGTGCCGGCGCTGCGCGAGATGGGCTACGAGGCCTCGATGCCGGAGGGCACCTTCTACACCATGGCCCGCTCCCCCATCGACGACGACATTGCCTTCGCCGATGTCCTCGCGCGCCACCGCGTGCTCGTCCTCCCGGGCACGATCGTGGAGGTGCCAGGCTGGTTCCGGGTCAGCCTCACCGCTTCGGATGAGATGGTCGAAGCCGGCATCCCCCGCTTCGCCGCCGCCCGCCGGCAGGTGGCCGGGACGGCCCCGCGTGCGTGAGCTCGACGGCATGCGGATCATCGGGCCGGCCGACGGCGAGGCCAGCCCCGGCCCCAGATCGACGCTGCGAGAGCTGATCTCGGCGCGCGATACGGCGGGGCGATGGAGGCTCGGCGAGGTGACCTCCGACCCCGACGAGAGCGTCGCCACGCACTTCCACCCGGGCGAGCCGGAGGCGCTCATCGTGCTCGAGGGCGAGTCGGAGCTGCACGGCGCGCAGGGGGTGGCGCACCTTGGACCCGGTGACGTGGTCTTCATTCCGCCCGACACCGAGCACGGACTGCGGACGCCCGAGGGCGGCCGGTGGCTTGCGCTGTGGCCCATCGGCGAACGAGTACCCGGGACGCGGTACACCGGCTGAGCCGCCGCAGACTTCGATCGACCAGCCGCCCATCACCCAACCGGATCGCGGAGAACCGAGGGGCCTCGCCAGGAGCAGTTCTTCCCCGATGGCGTAAAGTCGATAACGTCCAATACCCGAGGAGACCGCGACATGGGCGACAAGGGACCTGGCTCGAAGAGCAAGGACAAGAAGAAGAAGGGCGCCAAGTCCGGCAACAAGAAGAAGTAGCGCGCTCGGCCGGTCAGCTAGATTGCCGGCTTCTCCCAGACCGATACGTGCCCGCGGCTGTCGCTGGTAAACGGCTCGCGTTTCCAGCCTGACCAACGCTCGCGCAACCGCATGCCGGCGAGCTCAGCCATCAGGTCGAGCTCTGCGGGCCACGCGTAGCGGAAGGGAATCGAGCTGCGCTCGAGTCGTCCGTCGACGACTTCGAAGTGATGTGAGGTCAGGCCCTGCGTCGCGACGTCGTACTCATCGATCCCCCACCGGGTCTCGCTGACGTGGAAGGCCTGGAACGTCTCGCCCGGTGGAAGGCGCTGGAGATCGGGCACGCCGACCTCGATGACGAAGCAGCCGCCGGGCTCGAGGTGCGCCGCCACGTTGCAGAAGCACGCGACCTGGGCGTCCTGCGTCGTCAGGTTCATGATGGTGTTGAAGACCAGGTAGGCGACCGAGAACGGGCCGTCAACCTTCGTCGTCGCGAAGTCGCCGATCGTCACGCTGATCTCCTCAGCACCTGGCTTCGCGCGCAGCCGCTCGACCATCGCCTTCGACAGGTCGATCCCGTGCACCGGCACCCCACGCCGCGCGAGCGGAAGCGCGATGCGGCCCGTCCCGATCCCGAGCTCGAGCGCGCGTCCGCTTCCGGCAAGCTCTACGAGGAAGTCGACGACCGGCTCCACCACGGCCGGATCGAACATCTCCGCAGAGGTTTCGTCATACCTCGCGGCGACGCGCTCACCGAAGTAGCCGTCGTCATCCACGGGTTGAGTCTATCGCCACGTCGCGTCACGCTTCGACATGGCCCGTTGTGCGGGATCGTCACTGCGGCGATACTGCGCGAGCATGGAGATCCGCGACCTGCTTCCCGGGATCATCGGCTCATTCGTAGGCGTGACCGGCTGGCTCATGGTCGGCCTCTACATCCAGCGCCGCCAGTTCATGCGGCAGGCACGCAACGCGGCCAAGGCTGTCTACTTCGAGCCTGACGTCAATCTCGCGGCGATTACCGTCGCGCGTGATCACGGCCTCTTCGCCGATCTCGACCGCTCCTCGTTCGAGCGCCTCCTGCCGGAGCTGGCCACGCTCCTCGCGGCAGGCGACCTGAAGACGGTCGTCGACGCCTACATGACCCACGCCGGCTACCGGCAGCTGGCCTCGCGCGAGGATCTTCCCCCCGACGTTCGTCGGGTGGCGCTCACCGCGTTCGTCAACGCGCATGGGTGGGCGCTCGCGACCCTGCGCTCGTGCGCCTTTACCGACCGCGAGGTGCGCGCGATTCCCGCGCAGGATGAGGCGGATGCGCACCCCTCCGGCCGCGATGCGGCCGCGAGGGGGAGACCGTGACCGATGTCGACCATCGGCTGCTGCTGACGGGCCTCGCCGGAGTCATCAACCGCCATGACTGGGCTGGTTTGACCGACTACTTCCACCCGGATGCCATCCTGGAGTATCCGCAGTCCAAGGAGCGATTTCGTGGCCTGGGCAACATTCGGGCACAGTTCGAGAACTACCCCGGCCTGGAGCCCGGCTCGTCCGAGCTCGACGAGGTCATCGGCGGCACAACCTACGCCTTGACGCAGATGTACACGGTCATCGGCATCGAGGGCAGCGGCGACCGCGGGACCGCCATCATCCGCGTCGGCTACCCGGATGGCAGCCGATGGTGGGCCGTCAACATCTACGAGGTGCGCGACGGACGCATCGCTCGTTCGCGAACTTTCTTCGCGCCCGAGTTCGAGCCGCCCGACTGGCGCGCCCCGTTCCGCGACGAAGGCTAGGCACCGTCGAGCGACGCGGTCACGGTCACGGAGCCGGCATCGAATAGGGCGTGGAGACGCCAGCGGTGAGAGTCGACCGACCCGGATCGAGGAGGAGCCGCGGTGGAACCGATCGAGCGGCCGACGCCGACGGAGGCAGACGAGCGCTGGGCACAGATGCTCCTCGACAATCCGCGAGGACGACGCAATCGCCGATTCCATCGTCGGATCCCGAGCCCACCGCGATGCAGGCTGTGCGCTGCTCCTTTCGGCATCCCGGGTGGGCTGGTCATGCCCATCCTCGGCCACGGGCGGTGGTCGAAGAATCCCAAGTACTGCGCCGGCTGCTTTCGGATGCTGGAGCGGAACCACGGCGGCGCGGAGATAGCGTGCTCGCTCCTCTTCGCCGATGTGCGCGGCTCGACACGGCTCGCGGAGCGAATGAGCCCGCGGGAGTTCAACCGTCTCATGGGTCGCTTCCACGACATGGCGTTCGATGTCCTGGTCGACCACGACGCGTTCGTCGACAAGTTCGTGGGCGACGAGATCATCGGGATCTTCGTCCCGGCCATGGCCGGCGCCTCCCACGGGCACAAGGCCATCGAAGCGGCGCGCGATCTTCTGCGGCGGACGTCCGGGACGGATCCGTCGAAGCCATGGATGCCCATCGGCATCGGCGTGAGCACGGGCGTGGCGTATGTCGGTTCGGTCGGCCAGGGGCCGGATACCAACCTGACCGCCATGGGCGATCTCGTGAACACGACCGCTCGTCTCGCATCGGCTGCCGCCGCCGGCGAAGTCCTCGTCATGGTGTCATCGGAGACGCGCGATCTGCTCGACGGCCTCGAGCGCCGAACGCTGGCGTTGAAGGGAAAGAGCACACCCACCGAGGTTGCCGTGATCACGTCCACGGGAAAGGAGCGATGACGGTGTGAAAGCGATCGTCCGCGACCGGTATGGCTCGCCCGACGTCGTCGAGGTCCACGAGGTCGACAAGCCGGTCCTCGGAGCCGACGACGTGCTGGTGCGTGTGCGCGCGTCATCCCTCAATGCGGCTGACCTCGACTTCGTCTACGGCCGGCCGTGGGCCGCGCGCATCGGGATCGGGTTGCGCGCGCCGAGGCAGCGCGTCCTGGGCGTTGACGTTGCCGGCGAGGTCGAGGCGGTCGGCGGCAACGTGACGGAGCTCAAGCCCGGCGACGCGGTGTTCGGCGACATGTACGAGTTCGGCCAGGGGGCATTCGCCGAGTACGTATCGGCGCCGGCGCGAGCGTTCGCCCCGAAGCCGGACGGGATGACGTTCGAGGTTGCCGCGACCCTCCCGCACGCCGCCATCCTGGCCCTCCAGGGACTGCGCGGCGGCAGGTCGATCCAGGCCGGGCACCGCGTCCTGGTCAACGGCGCGTCGGGAAACGTTGGTCCATTCGCCGTGCAGATCGCGAAGACCCGCGGAGCGGAGGTGACCGGCGTCTGCAGCACCGACAAGATGGAGCTGGTGCGCTCGATCGGCGCGGACCACGTCATTGATTACACCCGCGAGGACTTCACCCGAAACGGGCAACGGTACGACTTCATCCTCGACGTGATCGCGCGTCACTCGATCTTCGACTACCGGCGTTCACTGGCTCCCGGAGGACGCTACGTATGTGTCGGCGGCACAGGCGGCCGGCTGCTCCAGGTCCTGATCCTTGGAGCGCTCCTGTCGCTGACCGACAGCAGAAAGCTGGCTCTCATGGTGTGGTGGAAGCCGTTCAAGAGGGAAGACGTGGCAACCCTGGTCGAGCTCATCGAGGCGGGCCAGGTCACACCCGTCATCGATCGGATCTTTCCGCTGAGCCAGGTCCCCGAGGCGCTCCGGTATCTGGACGACGGCCACGCCAGGGGAAAGGTCCTCATCACCATGTGAGGCGATGCCGCTAGCCCTCGTGAGGGTCGCCCCGGAAGAAGCGGGGTGCGCTGACGAGGAGGGCCGCGGCGCTCAGCACGGCGAGGATCGGGCCGGAGATCATCGGTGGAGGTGGAGGCTGATCGGGCTCCACGCCGGCGACGAGGTAGAAGACCAGCGCGCCAGCTGCCCACAGCGGCAGGACCCACATCGCCCACCACGCCCAGCGCTGGTTACGGCGGAAGGCAAACACCAGGATGGCCGTCGCCAGAAGACCGATGCCGACCAGGCTGAAGCCGTTCGCACGCGTGAAGAAGTCAAAGAGCCGATATCCGGCAGCGCCCTCCGCCTCGATCTCCTCCGGCGTCAGGCCGGTCAGGGCCATCGGGATGGCGCGATCGGCAGCCGGGCCGACGACGACGTCCGTCACACCGAACGTCACCAGGAGAAGGGCGAACAGCAGGAGGACCCACCATGCGTGGCGTTCGAGCCATCTCAAGAGCTGACACCTCCGGTACGGAAAGGGTGGCCGGGATTCGGCCAGCATAGGGCGCGGTGTCGGCCGCGGAAGAGGACTGATGCGTCACTACCTGAAAGTGATCCTCGACGTGCCGTGCTCCTTCATCCACTTGGCGACGGCGCGTGGACCGGCACCCGACAGCCACGCGCCCTCGACGAAACCGGCCAGCTCGTCCCGGCTCAGTTCGCCAATCCGCGAACCACGGAGCAGCACCGACGGGTGGCCGTCGAAGTGGGATGTCGTGAAGAACGGCAGGGACGCATCGGCCAGGATGGCTTCCTTCTCGAGCTCCGATGCCACCCAGAACACGATGACGTCGGTGTATCGCTCGCCCGTGTCGGGGTCGACCGCGTCCGGACGCGGGTTACGGAAGAACAGGAAGCTGCGACGGCTGACCTGGTAGACCGTCGGGCCACCGCCGGCCAGGGTCACGCCCGGCAGTGCACGCGCGATCTCGTGGATGTCGTCCACGGTCGCTGGACGCAAACCATCGGCGGCAGTCGCTCGGCGTCGGCCCATGCATGGATGCTACCAACCGACGTACGCTGTGCCGCATGACCGATGCGCTGCGGGTGATCCTCGAGATCGGCACGAAGGGTCGCCGGGTCGTGGCGGCCGCGACCGACTGGCCTGGCCTCGATCGCTGGGGGAAGACCGAGGACGACGCGCTGGAGAAGCTGTCGGGGTACCTCCCGCGCTACGCGGGCGTCGCCGTGCGGGCCGGCCTCGCGGACGCGTTCGAGCGCCAGCGCACGATCGAGGTGATCGAGCAGTATCCCGGATCGAGCTCGACCGACTTCTGGGGCATCGCCCACGTGCCGTCGGAGACCGAGCGCGAGGTGCTGTCAGCGGCCGACCTGGATCGACGGCTCGAGCTGCTGCAAGCCTGCTGGGCCCACTTCGACGACGTGGCCGCCCGCGTGTCCGAGGGCCTGGCGCCCGGCCCGCGGGGAGGCGGATGGACTCGCGACGAGATCATTCGCCACGTGTACGCGAACGAACCGGAGCAGTTCTCGCGCAAGGTCGAGGTCAGGACGCCGAAGGAGGTCGTGCTCACCCAAGAGGGCCTCGCGACGCATCGGCAGGAATACACCGATGCCATCCGCGCCTACAACGCCGAGGGCAAGCCGGCGCGGACCTGGCCGATCCAGTTCCTGGTGCGCCGCACCGCTCACCACGTCATGGATCATGCCTGGGAACTGGAGGACCGGGACCTCACATCCTGAGCCGACAATCAAGTACTGGTGCTGGAGGTGATGGCGGTGCGGTCGCCGTGCCATCTTCCCGCCTCCTGGGTGACCCAGCTCACACAGTGGCTCCCATGTCAAGCCGCGGGGCTGATCTCCGCGGGCATCGAGCACGCAGCGTTCGCTCAGCGGTGACGGCGCATCGGCGATCGAGCCGACCGACGGATCAACCCTCGTCGTACTCGAGAACAGATGAGTCATGGTCGCGAACCCTTCCGCCACACGGCTACCACTCGGCCGCCGATCGTATCAACGACCACCTCGATGACCCGATCGCCGAAGTGGTAGCGAGTGCGGATCTCGCGGGCAACATCGTGGTTGCCGCTCAGTAGACGGGACGCGGGCGTCAGAAGTTGGGCGGCGTAATCGCCGAGACGATCTCGGCCGGCTCATCGCCCACCGCACGCGCCTTGTGCGGCAGCCCCGAGTCGTAGTAGATGGAGTCGCCCTCGTTCAGCTCGTAGTCGACGTCCCCGACGGTCATCATCACCCGGCCGCTCAGAACCAGCGCGCACTCCTCGCCCTCATGGGCCATGGCGGCGCTGTCCAGTCCGGGCTTGAGGCGCACGATGATCATCTCGATCTTGCGGCGAAGATCCGGCGACACAAGCTCATAGGAGACCGGTGCCCCCGGCGGCCGGATCACCTTGCGTGAATCCTTGCGCACCACCATGCCATTCGCTTCAGGACCGGTGAACAGCAGGAAGACCGGCACCTCCAGGGCAGCCGCGATGGAGCGGAGCACCATCAGCGACGGATATGCCACGCCGCGCTCCACGCCGCTCAGGAAGCTCCGCGTGATTCCGACGCGCGCGGCCAAGCCGGTCAGCGTCAAACCGCGCTCCGTGCGCAGCGTTCGTATCCGCCGACCAAGCTGATCGTCTCGCTCAACCGGCGGCGACTTCGGTTCGCGCCGTGGAGCATCCCGGCCAGACACACGACGGGCTGCCGATCGGTTGGGAGAAGACGTTTTGCCTGACTGGCGCGTCGACATGGCTATTGAGTCAGCGGGGGCCGATAGCGGCGGGTGTTACCTCGACACCGTACTTCTTCTTGAGGTACGGCAGCACCTCCTTGCGGCACACGTCAGCCACGAGGAACGGATCCGGGCTCATGTCCGCCCAGATCAGGTGGTTGCATCCCGCGTCGATGAAGCGCTCGAACTGCGCGATGATCTCCTCCCCGGAAGAGGCGATACAGAACGCGGCCCGCATCGCCTCATCGCGGACGAGAAGCGCCCGCTGCTCGATGATCCGCGGGTCCTCGATGTACGCGTATGCCTCCGGGATGAGCAGGCCACCGTAGACCCGTGCGCCGTCGAGGGCACGCTCCGTGTTCGGGTGGTATGACGTGCTCACCCAGGCCGTCCTGAAGCGGCTCTCATCGGTTCGGCCCGACTCGCTTCGCCCGTCGTCGAACGCGGGCTGCATGACGTTCTGGTGGACGTCCGGTGGGATTCCCACAGAGACGTAGCCATCGGTCATCAGACCCGCATTGCGCGCCATCTTCGGCCCACCTGCGGCACAGATGATCGAGATGTCGGTGGTCGGCTTCTGGTACAGGTAGAAGAACGATCTGAAGTACTTCCCCTTGTGGCGGAAGTAGTCCGGTTCCGCCCAGCAGCGCTTGATCAGCTCGATCCCTTCCAGCAGCCGCTCGATCCGTTCACGAAGCGGCGGCCAGAAGCCGGTCGTGGTCTTCTCGTTCATCGCCTCGCCCGTGCCCACGCCGAGCGCCACGCGCCCGGGGTAGAGGAGCTCCAACGTGGCGATCTCGATGGCGACATCGACCGGATGGTGGCGGATCCCGATGGGCGGCAGCACCATCGGTCCCACAATTGCTCGCTCGGTGTTGGCCAGGAAGGCGGTGAGCGTTGCCCAGATGCCGGCCGAGTGGCCGGAGCTATGCTGCCAGGGAAGCGTGTGATCGCCCTCCCAGATGTAGTCGAAGCCCGCCTCCTCCAGGTCGCGGACGCGTCGCACGTTGTCGCGCACGTCGTGACAGAGGCACTCCGGCGAGATGCCGAACGTGATCACTGCGCGGCCGCGGAGAGCGGAAGGCCGAGCTGCCCGAACAGGGAGGCCGAGTCGTAGTAGACGGTCTCGCGCGTGAACAGCTCGCCGTTGTGCTCGTAGACCGATACGGCCGGGATGCGGAAGGCCCTGCCGGTGGGTGGATGCTCCAGGAACGTGCCGGTGTGCGTGCCCAGCAGGTCGTACTCGGCGACCACCAGACGGCCCTCCGAAATCACGCGCCCGATTTCGATTCGCAGGTCCGGGAACCCACGGTAGAAGATGGCCATGAACTCGCGCATCTCCTCCTTGCCGTGACACGGCGTCGTGGACACATCGTGGAAGAACACGTCATCGGTGTAGTAGTCCAGCACCGCCTGGAGGTCGCCGCGGCTGAGATCCTCGATCTCGTTACGGACAAGCTGCGCTGCGTCCACCGCCGGCCTCCTCTGTGCTGAGACCCAGGAGCCGTGCCGCTGCCCCACCGAAGAAGCTATCGACGTCCTCCTGGGTGATGAATGGCTCGATCTCGTGGCGCTCCGTGTAGGCCGCCACCTTGCCGAACTGCTCCTGGCCGGTCTGGAACGGCACATAGGGATAGTCGGAGCCCCACAGCAAACGGTTCATCACACCCAGCTTCTTGGCCCATGACCAGATCTGCGCCACCCGCCAGACGGGCGCGGACTCCGCCCAGAAGGCGAAGTCCCCGTAGACCTGGCGGTACTTCGCGATGAAGTGCAGGGCCTCCTCGGCCCAGTGAAAGCCGGTGTGGCCGATGATCAGCTTGAGGTCCGGGAAGTCGATCATCACGTCCTCGAGGTAGAGCGGATGGTCGTACTCGAGCATCTTCCCCTTGGGGAGCATGCTCCACCCGGTGTGGACCAGGACGGGGACGTTCGTCGCCTGCGCGGCCTCGTAGAGGGGCCAGATACGCCGATCATGCACGCCGACGTAGTTGTAGGACGGCAGCATCTTCAGTCCCCTGAGCCCCTGCTTCTGAACGCCGCGCTCGAACCGCTTGACCTCCTCGGGCCCGCCCAACGGATCGGCCGTGTAGAAGCCGATCAGCCGGTCAGGATAGGCCTCTACCATGGACTGCACATACTCGCCCGCATTCGGGTCATAAGCGTTCCACGGGATATACCCGACGCCGAGTACCACCGCCTTGTCGATCCCACACTCATCCATGTCGGCGATGAGCCGCTCGGGCGGCACGCAGAAGTCCTCGGCGCGCCACGGCTTGCCGGTGTGCCAGCAGGTCTGCCCCTCGAACATATCGACGTAGAACTGCCCGAGCTCGGGGGGAAAGTCGACCCCGAACCGCATCATGTGAGTGTGGGTGTTGATGATCATTCGGCTGCTCCTATGCGTCGGATGCTCCGCGACGGAGAACGTTGCCGGCGCGAAGCTGTGAGTCGACGGCCCCGTGGCGCACCACGATGTCGCCGTTGACCAGGACGTACTCGATGCCGGCCGGCGAAGCGGACGGCTCCTGGTAGGTCGTGCGGTCGGCGACCGTATCCGCATCGAACACCACCACGTCCGCGGCGTAGCCGTCCTCGATGCGGCCCCTGGAGCGAAGTCCCATGCGCTGGGCCGGCAGTGAGGTCATCTTCCGGACGGCCTCCTCGAGGCTGAAGAGGCCCGTATCTCGAGCGAAGTGTCCCAGGACCCTCGGAAATGCCCCGTATGCCGCGGGATGCGGCACTCCTCGCCCGGTGAGAATCGCATCCGTCTCGATCGACGCCCACGGATGCTGCAGCAGCTTCCGCAGCCCCGAGTCGTCCTCGAGGTCACCGGAGACGCCGATGTACAGTGCCATGGCGTGCCCGTTCTCCTCGAGGACGATATCGGCCGCGACGTCGAAGGCATCGGTCCCGCGCTCCTCCGCGATCTGAGGCAGCGACTTGCCTTCGAGGTTCTTGTTTTCCGCTGATTCGACCCAGAGCAGGCTGATGTTGTCCCAGCCCGTTGCCTCGCACAGGTTGTGCGGCCAGGCGCCCGGGATCCAGCACGGCCAGCCTGGAATGTCCTCGTCGATCGAGCGCCGTATGCGTTGCCGCTGAGCCGGATCGCGGAGCCGTGCCAACAGGGCGTCGACGCCACCGGACAGCGCCCAGGGTGGAAAGATGGCCAGCAGCGTGGTATTTGCCGCGACGTACGGAATGACGTCGAAGCCGGTGTCAACGCCGCGCTCGTGAGCGCGCTCGTGCAGCTCAATGATCGCGTCGATCTTCGGCCAGTGCGGCTTGCCGAACGCCTCGATGTGGGAGTGCTGGCAGGTCACGCCGTTCACCTCTCCGACCCGGATCACCTCCTTCGTAGCCGAGAGCAGCGTCTCACTCGAGCCGCGAATGTGGCTGGTGTAGATGCCGTCGTACCGCTTCAGGCCTGCGGCCAACGCTTCGATCTCCTCGGGCGGAGCGAAGATTCCTGGCGCGTAGAGGAGACCGCTGGAGAGTCCGAACGCGCCCTCCTCGAGCGATCGCTCGAGGTTGCTCTTCATCCGTTCCTGCTCGTCGGGCTCGAGGAATCGACCCTGGAACCCGACCTCGTGTATGCGCAGGGCCCCATGGGCGACAAGCGGCACGACGTTCAGCGCCACGCCTCGCTCGTCCAGGTAGCCCAGATACTCGCCGAACGAGCTCCAGGAGCTCGGGAGGTCGGGCCCACGGAGGAAGGCCGTGTAGCTCGCCAGCTCGCCCGCCGTCTCGGGGTTCACCGGTGCCGGCGAGTACCCGCAGTTGCCGGAGACGATCGTGGTGATCCCCTGGCCCAGGAACGGGGCGAGGATCTCGCCGTGCTCCTCCACGGGAACCAGGAAATCACTGTGCGAGTGGATATCGATGAACCCCGGGGCCACGACCGACCCCGCGACGTCGAGCCGTTCCGCGGCATCAGCGGACCCCAGGTCGCCGATCGCCGCGATGCGGCCATTCGAGACTCCGACATCCGCGGCAACGGACGGCCCGCCCGTCCCATCGACGAGCCGACCGCCTTGAATCACCAGGTCGAGCATCGCTCCGCCTCACTGCCTATTCGGTCTGGTAGCGGGAAGTCACATGCCTGGGTTGTCCTCGAGGAACTGGTCGATCTCGCCCTGCGCGCGTTGATGCTCCCCTTCGACATCTGCACCGTGCAGCGCCGCCGAGACGGCTGCCTCCACGATCTCCGAGATGCGCTGGTAGCCGGCACGCGTCCCGTACCGTTGGTTGTTGATGTCTTCCTGTGCCTGGTCGAACGTGACATCCACGATCTCCCGGTCGGCCTCGGGAATCGACGAGTCGTCATACGGGGACGTGAACGATGGATAGCCGCTCTCGTCCGCGGGGTCAAAGGCGTGGAGCTCTTCACGGCGGGTCAGCAGACCCAGCTGGGTCTCTGCGTTGGCGTAGTGCTTTACCAGCTCCAGGGCGAGCTCCTTGCGCGGGCTTGTCTGGGGAATGGCGAAGCACTCGCCCACCGACTGGCCACCGGATCGGGGCAGGTCACCGCCCTTGCCCGGGATAATGGCAACCCGCACTGGATCGTCACCCAACACCGAAAGGTTTGGGTCGCGCGCCTGGTACCACAGGTGCTGGTAGTCGATCATCATCGCCGCATCGCCCGCCATGAAGACCTTCTTCGCCTCCACGTCGTAGATCCCCCATGGCGACTCGATGCTGTCCGCCGGCATGAAGGGCAGCAGGTCGATCATGTCCTGCGTGGCCTGCATGGCCTCCGGGGTGTCGAAGTTGACGCTGCCATCGTCGCCGTAGAACTCGCCGCCGTTGAGGTGCAGCCAGACGCACCACTTCGGGAAGAGGTACAACGGCGCCCAGCCGTCGACGTAGCCGAACTGTGAGTTGGCCGTGAACTCTTGGGCCGCCGCCACGAATTCGTCGTACGTGGTGGGAATGGCGATCCCCGCATCCTCGAACTTCTGCCGGTTGCAGAAGAGGACGTAGGTGTAGATGTTGCTCGGGCCGCCGTACCAGACGCCGCTGCTCGACTGCGCCGCCTCAATCGCCTCCCATCGCAGCTGCGACTCATCTGGCTGCTCGTAGCCGCTGATCTCGGTCAGTGGGGTGAGGAACTGCTCGTACTGATCCACCCAGGCGCGCCAGAGGTAGACGACGTCCCATGACTCGCCGCCGGCCTCGAAGGCTGGCGTGAGGACGGACGGCAATGGCCCGAAGGCTTCCCGAGTGAACTCGACCGTTGCGTTGTGCTGCTGCTCGAACTCCGGTGTGATCATCGCGTAGTAGCCGGTGTGGTTTGCGAGCAGCACCCTCAGAGTGGTCGGCGGCCCCGCGGCTGTGCCGGTCGGGGATGCGGTCGTGGTGACACCGCAGGCGGCCAGGAGGGGACCAAGGCCCATGACCCCCACAACGCCTCCCCCAAGCTGGGCGCCGCGCTTGAGGAAACGACGGCGCGAGTACCGTGTCACGAGGGAACGCTGCCAGGGAGCACGCGGATCCTGTTCGTTCATCCTTTTCTCTCCTCCGAAATCTGGCCGATGTGGACTGCGAGCGACCCTTGTCCTTACTTCATTGCCCCCTCCCCAATCCCACGAATCAGGTAGCGCTGCATGCCGAGCGCGAGGACCAGTACCGGGATCGAGGCGATCAGCCCAGCCGCGGACAGCTGCGGCTCGATCCGGTTGATCGGGTCCATGAGATTGACGATGCTGGGCGCGAGCATCGGCGTGCTGCTTACCGACAGCACTCGGGATACGAGGAGCTCATTCCACGACAGGACAAACGCAAAGACGGCGGTTGTCGCGACGCTCGGCACGGTCAGGGGCAGGACCACGCGCCGGAGCGCGTCGAAGCGGCCCGCCCCATCGATCCGTGCCGCATGCTCGATCTCCGGTTCGACGCCCTCGAAGGCGCTGACGAGCAGCCACGTGACCAGCGGCGTGATCAGCGCCATGTGGCCCAGGATCATCCCCGGCAGCGTGTCGACCAATCCCACCGTCCGAAAGATCGCCACCAGTGGAACGAGCAGCGCAATGCCGGGAAGCATGTAGATCACCATCACGCTGGTGTAGACCGCCCGTCTCCCGGGGAACCGGAGTGATGCGATGGCATAGGCGCCGAGCAGCGCGATCAGGGTGGTCAGGGTTGCCGCCGTGGTCGACACGAGGAGGCTGTTTCGAAGCCCCGCCGACAGGTAGGCGATGTTGAAGAGACGTGCGTACTGGTCGAGGTTGGGTTGGGGTGGAATGGCATGCGGGCCGCTCAGAAGATCAACCGGGCGCTGCAGCGAGCCGAGGACTACCACGACGACGAACGGGACGGCGATGATGAGGAAGACGAGGACGGCCAGCGTCGCCGCCACGACTCGGGACCCCATCCCGATGTGAAGCCCGTTGAGGCCCCGCCACACCAATGTCAGTCCGACCGCGGTCCCCACGATCCAGGCCCAGAACGGAAACGGCCAATCGAAGACCAGCAGGCTCAGCTCGAGGACAGCGACGACGACGATGATCAACCCACCGGCCCAGGCGATCAGGCGCGAACGGCGACCGTCCGGTTGGCTCATGACAATCTCAGCGACCGGCCGCCGCGGGTGAGCACCAACCCGAACAGGACGATGATTCCCGCCACCACGTAGGCCAGCACCGCCCCGTAGCCCAGGTTCGTGTGCTCGAAGCTCGTCTTGAATGCGTAGAAGTACAGGTTGTAGGTCGAATAGGCGCCGGGGCCGCCACCGGTGAGGGCGAAGATGAGATCGAACAGCTGGACCGTGACAAGGAGCTGGACGATGAGCGCCACACCGATCGTGGGCAGGAGGAACGGAAGGATCACGTAGCGGAAGCGGCGCCAACTGTTCGCGCCGTCGATCTGCGCCGCGTGCACGGTCTCGCGCGGGAGGTACTGCAGGCTCACCAGGAAGATCAGGGCGAGCAGTGGGAACGTCTTCCAGACGTGGATTCCAACCAATGTGTAGAGGGTCCCGGGCACGCCGCTGAAGAACGACGGGGCCGTCTCCATCACACCCAGCTGCTGCAGCCAGGGTCCGAGCAGGCCACGGCGACCGTCAAGGAACCACTGGAACATCGCCGCCACCACGACCGGCGGCAGCGCCCACGGGATCAGCAGGCTTGCCCGGACGAGCGTGCGGCCCGGGAACTGCTGGTTGAGGGCCAGCGCCACGCCCATGCCGATTGCGACGCCCAGCACGCACGAGGGAACGACGTACATCACGGTCTGTACCAGCGACTGGGCGAAGAGCGGATCGGCGGCCAGCCGCGCCCAGTTCGCAAGGCCCACCCACTCTCGCTGGCCTGCAGACCCCGCGGTCAGAGTGAGGGATATCGAGAACAGCAGCGGGTACAGGATCAGCGCCACGACCAACAGGACCGTCGGCGCCAGGAACATGCCGGCATAGGCATGGTTCTCCCGGCGGATCGGCAACCGGCTGATCCAGCTGCCTCGTCGCGCCGCCATCTCTGCGCCGCTCATGTCGTTCGCACTGGCTCGTCGGCGGGTGTGCGCCCTTCGGCCCACACGCCCTCCAGCCGCCGCTCGCTGCTCGGGTCGAAGAAGTGGAGGGAGCCAACGGCAAAGCGGAGCACGACCGGATCGCCGCGCTGCAGCTGTGCGCCGTCCTCGGCGAGCGCTCGGATCGACCAGCCATCCAGGTCCGCTGTCACGTAGCTATGGGGCGGCACCACCTCAGTGAGAGTCACGGTGGCGTGCAGGCCGGGGCCAGGGCCGTCAGCCGCGCGAGCCAGCACTGATTCGGGGCGGAAGCCAATCAGCACCGTGCCGTCCGGCGGGCGAAATCCGGGGGCTCGCGACCCGAGATCGATCTCGATCCCGTTGTCACCACGTACGACGACGGCGCCTGAGTCGTCCCAGACGACCCCGGTGAGGAAGTTCATCGGCAGCCTGCCGAGGAAGGAGGCCACGAAGCGGTCCGCGGGTCGGTTGTAGACGAGATGCGGCGTATCGGTCTGGTGGATGTGGCCGGCGGCCATCACCACGACCTCGTCCCCCATCGCCGAGGCGTCGTCCTGGTCGTGAGTGACGTAGATGAACGTCGCCTTGAGAGCCGCGTGGATCCGCTTCAGCTCCTCGCGGGTCTGCATGCGGAGGTTCGCGTCCAGGTTGCTGATTGGCTCGTCGAGCAGGAACACCTTCGGCTCGCGCACGATCGCGCGCCCCAGGGCGACGCGCTGGCGCTCGCCGCCGCTCAGCTGTCTCGGATGCCGGTCCAGCGTCGGGCCGATGCCCAGCATTGCCGCGACCTCATCGACACGGCGATACCGCTCCGGTCGCGACATGCCGCGCAGCTGGAGAGGAAAGGCGATGTTGTCCCGCGCGCTCATGTTCGGATACAGGGCGTATGACTGGAAGACCATCGCCACGTCCCGACGCTCGGGGGTGACGTTGGTGACGTCAACGCCGTCGAACAGGATCCGGCCCGAGGTCACCTCCTCGATACCGGCAAGCAGCTTGAGGATGGTGCTCTTGCCCGAACCGGACGGCCCCAGGACGCAGGTGAAGAGACCGTCCTTGAAGATCAACGAGGTCTCCTGGAGCGCGTCAGCGCTCAGGCCGCGATAACGCTTGACAACACGATCCAGCCGTACCTCAGCCACCGGCTCCTCCGGTCGCCGTCGCGACCGCGCCCCGGTCGCGGCTCGCAGTGAGTTGAGCCCACTCCTTCTGAACGCGTTCGGGACCGACGTGCAGGTCTTCGGAGAGGTACTGGACCTCGAAGTCCTCCAGGGCCCGGTGGCCTGCACGCACGGCAATCCGTCGGAGATAGGAGCGGCGCAGGAGGTCCAGGTCGACCTCCGTGAGACCCATCTCCTCGACTCCACGAGGGATGACGATTCGCCGGCCGGGAAGGTCCGCGTCGCGCGTGCCCGTGGTCACCTCGATGCCCAGCTGACGAGCCAGGGTCAGCTGCGCGGTCGGATGCTTGCCGGCTCCGGTGTACTCGGTCTCCTGGACGACGATGATCTCGTCCTCGCCGTACTCACGCGCCAGAACCATGGCCGCGGCGAGCGACGTGTTTCCCGCCGGTCCGCGTTCGAGTCCCTCGAGATCGGCGAGTAGCTGCGTCGCGTAGAACACCTCGCCCTGCGTGACGGTCACGTACCGATCCAGGTAGCGCAGCCCGCGGGCGGCGTTGCGCGGGACGTCCACGCGATCCGGGTCCACGCTGAAGGGAAAACCGAATCCCGTGTGCCCGGTCGTGAAGGACTTCCGGTTGAAGTGCCTATCGCTCGCCATGTGCAGGCCGGTCAGATCGACGCTTGCCCCGATGACGATCGTGCCGGCCGCCCCGGCGCTCCGCAGCCCACGCGCGGTTCCCGTGACATTCCCACCGCCCGAGTGCGTGATCACCGCGGCCGCCGGCGCACGGCCAAAGCGCTGCTGGCATTCGGTGCCGATCTCGTGGCCGAGCGTCTCAATGCCCAAAGTGGCGTACGGCGTGTAGAGGCTTGCGTTGAAGTAGCCGGTCTCCTCCAGCAGGCGTAGCTGGATGTAGAAGAGCTCGGGCCCAACCGTGAGCTGCCAGACCTCGGCCCCGTAGGCCTCGCATGCCCGGGTCTTCTCCAGGACCTCGGGCTGGCCGCGACCCTGTGAGTCAAAGACCTCTTGGAGGATGAGCGCCCTGAGCCCGTAGATCGCGGCCTGCGAAGCCACGGCGGCTCCGTAGTTCCCGGATGTCGCGGCGATGACTCCCTCGAATCCGCCCTCGGCGGCCTGCGCCAGGCACAGCGAGGCGCGTCGCGCCTTGAAGCTGCCGGCGGCGTTGGCGGCCTCGTCCTTCACGACGATCCGGGCGCCATGTCCGGCCGGCGAGGATCGCCTTACCAGCTCGCTGATGCGGCTGAGCTCCCAGAGCGGCGTATCCCCCACCTTGTGGGCGGCCTGGATCCGGCGCACGTCCTCGATGGCGTATGGCGGGCTCGTGGCCAGGCCCTCGTAGTCGAAGGCGATGCCGCCGGGCTGTTCGTACCGCGCGTAGTCGATACCGGCTGAACGCCGCATGATCTCGCCCCGGCGAGCCATGATGGCCTCGTATGAGGACCGATCAGCGCTCACCGCGAGGTGGCCCTTCGAGGGAATGGCGGGCTTCCCGGCCCAGCGCGAGAAGCTCCGGGATAGGGTTGCCAAAGTCGGCGGAGTTGCGCGGATTGACCGCGGTGAGGCGCCCGCTGACCTGGCGTCCGGCGAGCGTACGGATTGTCGCTTCGGCGTCCATCGATGCATCGGCAAGCAGAAAGCCGCGGATACGGGCCAGGAAGTCAACTGCGGCCGTATCGGCCGGAATATTGGGTGCGCGTTCGCCGGCACGGAGGACGATCTGCTGGACCTCGACCCACGACCCGGCCGGGACGCGGTCGCCCTCGGCTGGTGGCATCTGAGAATCCAACGACCCCTCCGAATCCATTCCGTTCGGTCGTTCTGGGTGTCACGTACGATATCGCGCTCGTGGCTCTTGCGTCAACGCATACAGTACAAGCTGAGAAGCGCACGGAGGACAGATTCAAGTGTCGGCAGTGGCGCAGAACCAGGCCCTGGCGTCCCTTTCTGAAGAGCTCCGAGGGCCACTCGTCCTTCCCGGCAGTGACGGTTACGAGGCCGCCAGGCTGGTGTTCAACGGGATGATCGACCGCCGGCCCGAGCTGATCGCCCAGTGCCGCGGGGCCTCCGACGTCAAGGCGGTGATCGACTACGCGCGCGCTCATGATCTCCCCGTCGCGGTCCGCGGCGGCGGCCACAACGTGGCGGGCCACGGGACATGCGACGGCGGCGTGCTCATCGACTTCTCGGGCATGCGCACCGTGCGCGTGGATGCGCATTCGAACACGGTTCGCGCCGATCCAGGCTGCAACTGGGTCGACTTCGACGTCGAGAACGCCGTTCACGGCCTCGCAACGACGGGCGGGACGGTCGGCAGCACCGGCATCGCGGGGCTGACTCTCGGGGGCGGCCTGGGATTCCTGATGGGGTCGTACGGGCTGACCTGCGACAATCTCGTTTCCGCCGACCTGGTCACGGCATCGGGGGAGGTCCTGACGGTCAGCGAGCGAGACAATGCGGATCTCTTCTGGGGCATCCGCGGAGGCGGCGGCAACTTCGGCGTGGCGACCTCCTTCGAGTACCAACTGCACCCGGTCGGCACGCTGCTCGCCGGACTCGTGCTGTACGCGGAGGACGTTGCCCGCCAGGCGCTCGAGCTGTTCCGCGAGGTCTGTTCGACGGCGCCCGACGAGCTCTCGTGCGCATTCGTCATGCTGACGCTGCCTGACGGGCCGAAGGTGGCCGCCATCGCCGCCTGCTACAACGGCCCGATCCCCGATGGTGAGCGCCTGGTGGAGCCGCTTCGCACGCTTGGACCGCCGGTGGATGACGGCATCCGACCGATGCGCTACCCCGAGGTACAGCGCATCTTCGCGGAGATCCCGTTCGGGCTGCACAACTACTGGAAGGGCCACTTCCTCCGCGAGATGACCGATGACGTCGTGAGCGCCACGATGGAGGCATTCGACACGATGACCTCCGAGCATTCGGCCATCCTGATCGAGGCCCCGCACGGAGCCGTGGGCCGCGTCCTCGCCGACGCCACCGCCTTCGGGCAGCGTGATGCTCGCTTCAACGCAAGCGCGCTCGCAATCTGGGAGCCCTCAGAGGATCCGGACCGCCATGTCGAATGGAGCCGCACCTACGCCGACGCCATCGCTCCGTTTGCCAGCGGTGGCTACTTCAACTATCTGGGCCACGACGCATCCGCGGACGACGTCGCGGCCGCGTTCGGCCAGGAGCGCTTCAAGCGCCTGGTGAACCTGAAGACGAAATACGACCCGACCAACATGTTCCGGTTCAACCAGAACATCCGGCCGGCGACGGCAGGATGAGGTTCGGCCTCCACCTGCCGAACTTCGGCCCGGCCGGGGATCCTGCGGTCCTCGCAGCGGTACGTTCTCGACAGCGACTGGGGTGAGGTTCAGCCCCGTCGTTCAGCTACGCGGCGTCACCAACGGAAGCACCTCCTCGGCGAGGATGCGACGCGACTCTGCGGCGACGGCTGGATCCAGCCCTGGGAAATGGGCGCGAGCGACGTAGGTCCCGTGCTCGCTGAGTACCCCGGCGTACTCCAGGATTCGCTCCGTCACCTCCTCGGGCGTACCGGTGATCACCTGTCCGCGCAGCCGCTCGTCGTCCTGCGCAGACATCGCCGGCGGCCGCCTCCGCTCGCGTGACCCGCGCGCCGTGGCCATGTCGGCGTACTTCCAGCTCATGTACCAGGCGGCATCGCGCACGCGCTCCCAAGCGTCGCCGTCGCGCCAGGCGAAAGTGGGCCGATAAAGGTTGGCGGTGATCGCGTCCGGGTCACGGCCGGCCGCCAGCGCCTCCTCTTGGACCCACGACATGCGCCGCGCGAGCCCGTCGGGCGATGCGGGCCCGGCAAAGTAGCCGTCCGCCAGGCGACCCACGCGTCGGACGGCGGGCTCGGCACCCGCGCCGAGCCAGATCGGCGGCCCGCCGGCCCGTGCCGGCTTGGGCGTCACGTGGAGCCCGTCGTAGCGATAATGCCGTTCGTCGCCCGTGACGAGGCCGTCCGACCAGGCCTGTCGCAGCACCGCCAAATGGCCCTCGAGCCGGGAGCCGCGCTCGCGCATCGGTACGCCGAAGGCGTCGAACTCCTCCTCCCGCCAGCCGATCCCGAGCCCGAGGATGAGGCGCCCGCCGGAGATGAGGTCGACCGTCGCGGCGTCCTCCGCCAGATGAAGCGGATCAAACATCGGGGCCAGGAGCACCCCGGTCCCGAGCCGGATGCGCGAGGTCCGGGCCGCGATGGCGGCGAGCAGCGGCAGCTGCGAGGGCATGTAGCCGTCGTCGACGAAGTGGTGCTCACTGGTCCAGACCGAGTCGAACCCGGCCGCCTCGACCTCCACGGCCATCTCGATCGCCTCGCGGTAGAGCTCCACATCGGTGCGCGGGTCGTCCGGGTGGTGCTGCGCCGTCAGGTAGCCGTAGCCGAGTCGCATCTCAACAGACTACCCGGCTCGACTGGCGCCGAGCATCCGGTGGCATGGCATGTAGCGGACGATGACCGACTCGACTATCTTCGGCGCACCGGCCCGAGCGACGACGAGGCCACGACAACGGAGATCCAGGCAGTCCTCGAGATCGACCCGGCGAGCGCCCGGGTCCACGAGCACGGCTGGCAGTCGTGGACGCCGGCGTCGACCTACGGAGTGAATGAGCGCCCGCATCGGCGTCGCACCGACCGGAACGCGGTCATGCACACCCACGGTGGATCAATGCCCCCGCGCGGCTTCAGCGCAGCCGGCCTCCTGGCCGTCGATCCAGGTAACGGAGCGCCGATCCACGTCTTCGCCGCCCGCGATGGTCGCCGTGCGGTCCCGACGACCAGCGCCGAGCGCTCCGGCGACCGGCTCGTCGTCCGCGCAGACGGTCCCGTCGACCACCTCGAGGATGCCGGGCCGGGCGGAATTGAGGGCGCGCTCGCGCGCTGGTCGGACAACGTGGTGGCCGGCATGCAGCTGCCTCCGCCGCGGCCGGCGCCGACCGCCTGGTGCTCGTGGTACCACTACTTCACAGAGGTGACCGAGGCCGACATCGACGAGAACCTGGCGGCGATGGAGGAGCTCGACCTGCCGATCGAGGTCGTCCAGCTCGACGACGGCTACCAGGCCGAGGTGGGCGACTGGGTGACGCTCTCGGATCGATTCGCCTCGCTCGAGGCGATGGCGCGTCGCATCCACGCCTCCGGGCGTCGAGCCGGGATCTGGATCGCGCCCTTCCTCGTGGGCGAGCGGTCGGAGCTCGCTCGGCGCCATCCCGACTGGCTCGTGCAGAGCGGCACCGGACCAACAGATGCCGGCTGGAACTGGGACGAGGACCTGGCGGCGCTCGACGTCACGCACCCGGCGGCCGCCGCGTATCTTGCCGACGTACTCGGGACCATGCGCGGCTGGGGCTTCGATTTCTTCAAGGTGGACTTCGTCTACGCCGGCGCGCTCGACGGCCAACGCAACCAACCGATCGACGGCCTCGAAGCGTACCGCATCGGCATGGAGCTGATCCGAGAGGCGATCGGCGACGCCTACCTGCTCGGCTGCGGCGCGCCGATCCTGCCGAGCATCGGTCTCGTCGACGCCATGCGCGTCAGCCCCGACACGGCCCCGACCTACGAGCCCAGCGACGGGAGCCTGTCCGAGCCGGAGGTCAGCCTCGCAATCGTCACCGGTGTCGCGCGCGCCTTCCAGCACGGCCGCTTCTGGATCAACGACGCCGACTGCCTCATCGTGCGGCCCGAGGTCGAGCGCCGCGAGGAATGGGCGGACCACGTCGGCCGCTACAGCGGCCTCCGAAGCTCAAGCGACCGCCTGCGCTCACTCGATGCCTGGGGCCTCGAGACGACCCGCCGCCTCCTGTCCGAACCGCCACCGCCAAGATTCGTCGACAGCTGAGCAGTCCGCAGGTCCCCCATGCGACGCGGGGGGCAACGCGCACCACTCGACCGTGTTCAGTCGTCAGCTCTCTTGCCGAACCGGCCGCCTGATCGCTTCCGGAGCCGGCTGATGCGTCGCTGGATGTCATGGCGCCTCGTTTCGGTCTCATCGCGATCGAGACCGATGACTTCCAGCTCGCCGTCGCGCATCCTCACGAGCACGACCGATCCCTCCTCGACGCCGGCCGGCAGTCGATCGAGCGGGACGTGATGCTCGATCTCGTCATCGCCGACGAGTACGACCGCCAGCCCGTCGGTCAGGCGATCGACCACACCGCGCAGCGGATCATCAGCCGACACAGGCGACCCCCTGGGCCTTGATGTCCGCCAAACGCGCGGAGGCAATGCCGTTCACGCGGTCCAGGTCATCGACGGATCCGAACGGCCGCAGTGACGGAATCTCTGCGGCACGTACTGGTCCGATGTGGATGATCAGCTGCAGCTGCTCGTACGTCGCGGAGTTGATGTCCACCTGACCCGGGGCGCAGCCGCCCGTGACGGGTGGTGGCGGCGGAGGGGCGGCGATCGGCACCGGCGTGACGACCTGCGCCGGTGGCGTGCTGATCACCGGCGCTGACCGGGAGGTGGCAACGCTGTAGGTGGTCCCGTCGGTCCGGACGATGACCGTGCCATGCGTCGGCGTGCCGTAGATATCGATGCCTGCGCCCGCGAGCCTCGTGACCACCTCGTCGTGCGGGTGCCCGTACTGATTGCCGGCGCTCGCCGAGTAGACCGCGACCTGGGGCCGCACCGCGGCCAGGAACTCCGCACTGGTCGAGGTGTTCGATCCGTGGTGGCCGACCTGGTAGACCGTCGAGGCCAAGCCGGAACCGTGACGCGAGACGATGGCAGCCTCGACATCGGCCTCGGCGTCTCCGGTGAAGAGGAAGGAGACCGAGCCGTATGACACGCGAAGCGTGAGCATGTCGGTGTCGATATCACCGCTCAGGCTCGCCGGATGCAGGACTTGGACCGTGAGCGAGCCCACCGTGGTCGTCTGTCCGGCGCGTGGCTCCTCGTAGGCCGCGTCCGAGCGCTCGATCGCGGAGAGCGCCCGCGAGAACGTCTGCGTGGTGTGCGACGTTCCGGGCATCCAGACCTCTGCCACCGCGAGGCTGTCCAGCACGCTGTCCAGCTGGCCGATGTGGTCGGCATGCCCGTGGGTGATCGCCACGACGTCGAGCTCGGTCACGCCGGCGGCGGTCAGCAGCGGGACGACGTCATTGCGATCATGCCGTCCGGCGTCTATGAGCAGCGTCGCGTCGGGAGCCACCAGGAGCGTCGCATCGCCCTGCCCAACGTCCAGGAAGTGCACGACGAGCTCGCCGCTGGTAGCCGTTACCGCCTCGCTCGGCTCAGATTCCGAAGGCGCGGGCGAAGGCGTGATAGTGGCACGAGGAGTGGGTGCCGCGGTCGGCTTCGAAGTCGGCGTAGGCGAAGAGAAGGATTGGCTCGGGCTCGAGGACTGGGACGGCTCAGTGAGTGCAGGAGCGGAGTGCGCCGGGGCCGACGCCGATTGGTCAGACGGGGCCCTGATTCCGTAGCTAGCGACGGCGAGCGGCAGGGAGATTGCCAGCAGCAGCAGCGCTGCAAAGCGCAGCGGCGTGGCGCGCAGTGCAAACGGCACGAACCCGAGGAACGGATGACGGAGCAGTCGATCGACGACTGCCGGTCGTCGCCATGCCACCAGGAGGACGCCGACCGCCGCGAGGAGCAAGAGCGGGCCGATCAAGACGAGCACCGCCAACCCGACCATCAGGCCGATGACGAGGCCTGTCCGGGCAAGCGGCGACGACGGTAGGCGCGGGAGACGAGCCACGGAACCAATCTGAGGCTGGCTCGTGACAGCTTGTATGGCGCAATAGTCAGTGCGATCGTCCGGGCCGATCCGAGGTCAGCCGCGAAACAGCGTGTCGCCGTGCCACTCGAGGTACTCGGCCGAGGGCGGCGGAGCCGGGGGCAACGGCGAACGGACCGATGCACCCTCGAGGGCGTAGTAGTCGCGGCCGTTCTCGAACTCCTCGCGGATCCGGCGGCTGACGCGCAGCTCCAGCGACGGCGTGACTGTCACGTAGCCGGCGTCGAACAAGGCGTGGAGGTCCTTGCGCAGCAGGATCCCGTTCTCGAGCCGATGCGGACCGAGCTCGGCATACGGGCGGATGTGGGCGGCGTCGAGCACCGGCAGCGTCCGCTCACCGGTGACGGCGCATCTGCGCTGATAGGCGTCGGTCACGAGCAGGCGGAAGGCGCCTTGGCCAAGCCGACGCTGCATCAGCATCGGCGCCCCGTACCGATCCTCTGCGATCGCGTGATCGGCCGGAACCCGGTTGGCCAGCGCCAGCTGCACCCGGCTCCACAGGAGCGCCCCCTCACCGATGTCGCTGTCGAACGTCTTGCCCTGCACGATGTTCGGCGCCCAGTCGGCAGGCGGCGCGATCCAATCGGCCTGGTCGAGGAAGAACGGCTCGACCAGTACCAGGCAGCCGACCTGGTCGGCGTGGATGTCAATCTTCGTGCGCCGATATCGGCCGATGCGCGCAACCATCTCCTCGAAGCTGCCCGCGCCGTTCTCGATCCCGAACGTGTCCCACGTCATCCGCACCGGCAGCGCCGAGTAATGCGCGAAGAACCCACCGCCCACGATCCAGCCACCGTGCGACGCATGGAGCTTGAAGAGGAAGAGCGCGCCAGGCTCCAGCGTCACCGGCGGCCGCCCGGCGCTCGGCTGCCAGAAGTTGACCTCCGACAGCTCCGGCCTGGCCGAGAGAAACCGGAACCAGTCGTAGTCGGTGATTCCGACCCAGTAACGCATGGCCCTCAAGTATCAGTGAATTTGCCTCGACACCGATGGTAGCCTTGCCGCCAAGCAAGCCACCAATGCCTTGCTCGAGGGGACCAATGCACGAGCTGCCCGATAGACCATTCGCCCGATACGCCAACGGCGGAGCGGAGCTGCTCGGCATCCCGGCGTGGGGTGACGGGACGGCTCGCGCAGGGTACGGCCGACCTGTCTTCGCCGAATGCGGATACCAGTGCGTGTACTGCAGCTTCGACATGGGCGCGCCGTACGAGAACTGGCTGAACCTGTCTGTCGACCACGTCGTCCCGGAGCACCTCGTGAAGGCCGCCTGGCCGCGCGAGTGGGTGCTCGACCGGATCAACCTGGTCACGTGCTGCCGAGCGTGCAACGAGTTCCTGAATGGCTATCGCGTGATCGACCCGACGCCGCCTGCCACCTTCGCCGGCTTCATCGCCGTTCGTGACCGAGTCTTCGACGAGAAGCTGGCTCACGCCCTGAAGCGGCACGCCGTCGAACGCGAGCGGTATGTCGCGGGTCGACCTGCCGGCCCGACCGACGTCCAGGAGCAGGTCGCCGAACATGACGTCCAACGCGTACGAGCTGTCTATGGGTAGCTTCACCGAAGAGTCCGGCAAGTGAGTGGGGCCGGGCGACCCTGCGACGACGCGCCGCAGGTACCACGAGCCGGATCGCGCGGATGAGTCATGGCTAGACCAGCGACGATCCGCATCTTCCTGGCGGATGGAACTCCTGAAGGCCTGCGGATCATTGAGAAGTCACTCTGGACCGGTCGCGGGTTCGACTTTGCGCGCGCGGAGTGGACGAGGGTTCGGTCGAGGGACGATTTTGCTAAGCCAGGCGTGTACGTGCTCTCCGGGCCGGCCGATGACGGAACCACGATCATCTACGTCGGAGAGGCGGATGAGCTGCGATCCCGCCTCAACCTCCACCACGGCTCGCTCGACTTCTGGACACGAGCGATCGCATTCGTCAGCAAGGACGAGAACCTGAACAAGGCTGGCGTCAAGTACCTGGAGTCGCGCCTTGTCGCGCTGGCAACCGATGCAAAGCGGGCGGCTTTGAAGAACGGAAACGTACCCGGCGCTCCGTTCATGTCGGAAGCCGACCGCGCCGAAGCGGAAGGCTTCCTGGAGGAGATGCTACCGATCTATCCCCTCATGGGCATCACGGCATTCGAGGTCGTTCAGGTCTCCGCTGCTGACCCTCAATCTGTCCGGCTGCATCTCAATCGCGCCGGAATCGTCGCCTATGGGCGGGATATCGCTGAGGGCTTTGTTGTCGAAGCAGGGTCAGCCGCGAGAAGCGGCGAAACCAAGGGCTTGCATCAATATGTCCGCACACTGAGATCAAAGCTGTTGGCGGACGGCGTCCTCGTCGCCGATGGCCCACAGCTCCGCGTCGCGTCCGACTACGTGTTCGGTTCACCCTCCACGGCCGCGGCCGTGATTCTCGGCAGCCCGGCAAACGGCCGGACCGAGTGGACCGACGAGCAAGGCCGCATGTTGAAGACGATCCAGGAGAAGGCGGCGGAATGAT
The DNA here is from genome assembly GCA_050692055.1 of Candidatus Limnocylindria bacterium. Taxonomy (GTDB): domain Bacteria; phylum Chloroflexota; class Limnocylindria; order QHBO01; family QHBO01; genus JBOGTC01. The sequence continues at coordinate 63,490 of JBOGTC010000075.1, forward strand.
CACAACCCATCGGCATCTGCCGTACAGCTTCGAGCGCCCCCCGGAAGTCGGCGGTTGGCTAGCCGATGACGGAGCTGCAGACCAACGTCCTCTACTACGGCGACAACCTCGAGATCCTGCGCCGATACTCCCGGACGCCTCGGTCGACCTGATCTACCTCGACGCGCCGTTCAACTCGAACCGCGACTGCTCGCCTTCGAGGACACCTGGCACTGGGGCCCATCGGCCGAGTCGACCTACCGATACCTGACGAACACGGTCCACCACCAGGGCCGCGTCCCGGACAAGGTCAGCACCATCATCGCGGCGCTGCGCTCAGGGATCGGCTCGAATCAGATGATGGCCTACCTCGTCGAGATGGCCGTCCGGCTCGTCGAGCTCCATCGCGTCCTGAAGCCGACCGGCTCGCTCTACCTCCACTGCGACCCTACCGCAAGCCACTACCTAAAGCTCATTCTCGACGGCGTCTTCGGGCCGCTCAGCTTCCGCAACGAGATCAGCTGGAAGCGATTCAGTGGCAAGAACGATCCCAAGCGGTATGGCCGAAATCACGACGTCATCCTCTTCTACAGCAGCCGGACGCATGATCGAGCGGATCACGCAGAAGGTGCGTCACGCAGATGGATACACCGAAATGGAAACACGCGTAGACCGGGATATCTTGGTGAAGCCGCGGAAGCGGAGGTCGCGACGCCAGAAGGGCACCTCACGATGAGGCTTCACGGCTGGAACAAGTGTGGAGCGGGAGGAGATCCGGTGTCCAGTTGGTAATGCCGATCGGCGAGGCAAGGACGACTCAGGCGAGAGCACTAGCGCGGGTCGCTGATGTGAGGTACAGATCTCGGAGCCTATCTCGCAGTTCGATGCCGCCGTTGGTGATGCAGAGTCTGAGGTGCAGATCTTCCGGAAACTCGGCTACGTGACTCCCAGTCCGAGCCGGCCTGGCCACATTCCTTGGCCACGTGCGCATGATCCGGTTAACGGCCGGCTGTATGGCAGGGTCCGAGAATGCAAGTCTTTCGAGCTGCAATAGGTACCACATCGACTCCAGGTTTCGACTCGCCTCGACGGCCGCTTGCCATGGAGCCGCAAACAAGAGGGCACCGTAATCCATTAGATCGCAGAAGGCCTCGACGCAGTTGCGCGAAGTGACGCTCAGGTCCAGAAGGCTCGTCGTGTGAAAGAAGTCGTTTCTCCGCGTTCGCCGTATGCGCATCTCGGCCAACAGTGAGGCCACCTCAGTCGAAACTTCTGGTCGCTTGGCGTCGATGGCTCCTTGGACATCGGCCTGCACCTCAGCGTAGTTCTTGAATCGCTCCCCGTTTCGCGTCGCCACTGCGTCACGCCAGTTGCGATCATCGGCGAGTAGGAAGAGCTTGGAGGTCAGCTCGGTGTAGTCATCGCAAAGGATGTAGGCGGTGCGGAGATACTGCCCGCCGGATCTTCCTGTGAAGTACACCTCAACGCCGGAGCAGATCTCGTCCACCAGATACTTGAGCTGGGTCACGGGGCGGCTCTAGCTTCGAGGGCAGACAAGAACGTTTGGCGGGCCTCTTGCCACTCCACGTATGCCTCCGCCATCAAGCGTGCAGCCTCTTGCCTGCGCGCATCGACGCCAGAGGCGATGTCCTCCTGCATGGCGCGGGATGGCAAGGGAATGTCCAACGAGCGCACGTCGGTTGCCGAGATCCGAGGGTGCGTGTTCCCGGTCATCATGTGCCGCGTCTGCGCGACGACGAGGGATGATCGCAGTACCGCGGCGAGATAGCGGCCTGACACGTGGCTCCCCGGTCGGATCCGCAGAACGGCGAACTCCGGGGAGCAGACCCCGGGCTGGTCGGCGAGGTGCACCTTATTGAGGTAGGGGCGCAATCGACAGAAAAGGATGTCGCCCCGCTCAAAAGCAAGACCAGACGGGGGTACTGGCTCATCCCCTCCAGCGACGAGGTGCCCGGTCCCGGATTCGACGTTGGCCAAGCCGATGTATCGGGTGCTGTCCGAGGTGGTCGAAACCACGCGCACCAGGTCTGCGACTTCGACGAGTGGGACGACGCGGACTCCTCGAGCGTGCGCAGAGCGCATGGACTCGACTGCTGTTAGTCGTTGGGGGTGGAAGAACGGCGCGTCGAGCCGGTTTGACCGTGCGACTAGGTGTCGTTCCCACTTAGATCGTTGACAGACTGAGAGCCCTCGTGCTCGGTTTGGGGTTGTTGAAGCTCCACACCGAGGGAGGGCTCTCATGCTCCATCGTACCGCCAAGCTGACGCCGTATGGGAGGCGGCTACTGGTCGAGCGGGTCCTGGTCGAGGGGTGGTCGCCGGCGATCGCGGCTGAAACGCTCGGCGTGAGCCGAGCCACCGCCTACAAGTGGCTGCGCCGCTACCGAGCCGAGGGCGTGGCCGGGCTCGAGGATCGCTCGGCACGACCGCAGCGCCGGCCACGTTCGCTGCCGGAGCGCGAGGTGCGCCGCATCCTCCGCCTTCGTCGTCGGCTGCGGGTCGGGCCGCACCGGCTCGGCCCGCTGCTCGGCCACCCGCGCTCGACGGTCTACGGCGTGCTGCGCCGTCATGGCGTGAGCCGCTTGGCCCACGCTGATCGTCTGACCGGCGTGCCGCTGCGCTACGTGCGCGAGCGGCCCGGAGAACTGATCCACGTCGACGTCAAGCGGCTGGGTCGGGTACCCGACGGCGGTGGCCACCGCATGCTCGGCCCGGGCGCACGTCGCGACCGAGGCGCGGGGTACGACTACCTGCACGTCGCCATCGACGACGCCACCCGGCTCGCTTTCATCGGCGTCCATGCCGACGAGCGGGCCGCCACCACGGTGCGCTTCCTGCGCGACGCGGTCGCCTTCTTCGCCGACCACGGCATCCGGGTCGAGCGGGTCATGACCGACAACGCCATGACCTACACCCAGTCGCGTCAGCTGGCAGCGCTGTTCGCGGCCTCAGGCATTCGCCACCTGCGCACCCGTCCGCGGCGGCCACAGACGAATGGCAAGGCCGAGCGTTTCATCGGCACCCTGCAGCGCGAGTGGGCCTACGCCCGTCTGTTCCGCTCGAACGCCGAACGCCTGGCGTCGCTGCCGCGCTGGCTCGAGACCTACAATCGACGGCGTCCCCATGCCGCGCTGGGTGGCCTCAGTCCGCTGACCGTGCTTGTCAACAAGCTCGGTGGGAACGACAGCTAGGCAGGCGGCCACGCGGTAGCCGCGCAGCCTGTGAGGCGGTGTGTCTATAACACCCAGGTGCGCGTCGACTAGATGGTCCACTTCGGTCATGACACGCGCTGCGATTGTCCGCTTGTCGTCACGCCGCAAGCGCGCGTCCCGATAGGCATCCGCGAGACGGCGCTGTTCCGCCACGGATGGCAGCGGGACGACGAGCGAGCGCAGCTCCGACACATTGATGTTGGCCATCCCGGCTATTCGCCGGCTCACCAGACGAAGCTGCTCGCGTCCGCCCGTGTTGACGAAAGCCGAGAGATAGTCCGGCTCAGCCTTGGTTCGATCGACCTGCAGTCGAAGGAGATACGAGGCGAAGACCCACTCACCATCAAGATCGAAGACGGCACTCTTCCCAACGAGCTCCTGAGAATTCGTCCGGTTCACGAGAACATCGCCCCGCGAGAGGACAAATCGCTCGAGGACGGAATCGTCAATGCGAACGAACTTCACGTCCGAGACGTCCATGCCGTCGTCGCGAAGGTTATTCATACGAAGGATCGGAATGCCGGGTCTATGATTGCTGGCGCGCACGGAAAGCCCGTACTGAATGCGGTGAACCAGTGCTCCCAGTTCGAGGACCGGGAATCGCCACCTGTTGCGGCCGGCCGGAGTCCGCTGCGATAACACGAATGCCGGATCAGCACGGGTGCGTAGAGAGCGGGCGGGAACACGGAAGGCGACCGGCTGACGTAGAGGACTACTAGCCGGCAACAGCATGACCGTGGTAGAGATCGGCAATGGCCGGCAAGTCGTTGTCCGTCTCGCGGCCTGTAGCGTCGTACCCAACGAAGTCTGCGATGGCCATGAATACGTCCTCGTCCTCTTCCGCTCGCTCCGCCTCGTCGCGGCGCCGGACAAAGACGAAACTCGACTTCACGCCAGCCCCAAAATGCGAGAAGGCCGTAGCGGGCAGGCTCACAACCGCGAGTACTTGGAAGCGCTCGAGAAGGAAGTCACGGACGTACTGGAGTGATGCATTCGTCAAGATTCCGTCCGGTAGGATGATTCCCGCGCGTCCTGTGCCCGGCTTCAGGAACTGCCACACCCGCTCGATGAAGAGCACCTCGGTCCGCTGTGATTTTCGCGGAGTGTCGCGCCCGGACTTGGACGGCATCCTGCCCAGTTCGAAAGTCGAGAGATGGGGTCGCTGCGCCAGGGTTACCTGGGCGCCAAAGGGAGGATTGGTGAGGATTAGGTCGAAGCGACCCGGCGAGAGACCGGGGTTCTTCTGCTGCAGCTGGCTGAGTGGAAGCAAGGCATCCGAACCAACTATGTTCGAGTGACCGTCGTCGTGAATGATCATGTTCATCTTCGCCACGCGGGTCAGCTCGTCGTTTATCTCGACCCCATATAGGTTGCGCGTCCCAAAGTCGTGCCAGTGCCGAAAATGCTGAGGCGTATCGGCTTGGTGGTACGCGTCCGCCTCTTTCCTCACCGCATCCAAGGCGTACAGCAGAAAGCCCCCTGAGCCACATGCTGGGTCCAAAACGATGTCATCGCTGGTTGGCTGCAGGATGTCGATCGCGAACTGGATCAGGTCACGCGGCGTGAAGTACTGCCCGAAGTCGCCCTTGAAGAAGTTGTCGACGAACTGCTCGAATGCAACGCCTTTGATGTCCAGGTCCGTTTCCGATAGATTGACGCTCTCGAGGTGGGAGACGACGTTCCTCAGGGTTGCATCGTCGATCTTGATCGTATCGGTGAAGACGTCGGGTTCTCGCTCTTTCTGAGTCTCGTATAGCGCACGGATACGCTCGCCCAGGCGCCGACTAGACTCGTGCGTCTTGATCTGGAACTGGTAGGGCTCGCCGGCCTTGCGCTTTGCCCGCTCATCACTGATCTTGACAAAGAGGACCTTCGAGAGCTCTCCGAATGCGGCTGGAGGAGATAACTTCCCGCCACCCCAGAGAGTCTGGTGACTCTTCCTGATCGCTTGAATCAGACCCTCCCGACTGATCGGTGCTATGTCGAGCGGTCCACCCTTGTGGAATTTGAACGCCTCCGGCCGTCCATACGCCACAGGGAGATCTGCAACGATATTGGCCTCACGTTCGAGCGCCCCATAACGGCCCGTGAAGTCCAGGAAGCGCCGCGTGGATCCCGCCACAACTCCGACGTAGCTTGCACGGAACTTGGCCCACGTTCCGTTTCCGGCGGCTTGCTCAATTGCCTGTCCGAACTCGGCGTCGCTTATGCCGTCACGCTTGCACTCGATTACCGCGTATGGACGTGTCCGGGAATCATCCCTGAAGACCACGAGGTCTGCGGCATCAACGGGCCGGCGGTCAGGGACGATGATCTCCACGCCTATCCGGGAAGGCTCATAGCCGTAGCGGTATACGAGCTCCGCCCAGAACTCCGCGCGCACTCGCTCCTCTGGGTCCGTGAGTCGATCACTGTGATTGACCGCCACGTATACGACGCGGTCACTGCCAGTCGGCCCGGTAATGCGCAGGTGCCCGTCGGCGACTGCCTGATCGAAGTAAGTCAATCGTTCCTCGTAGTGCTCGACCGCTCGAACGGGGTCACGCACTTGGCTCCACCACACGGAATCGATGACCGGAATCCCCGTCGACCAGCCGACCCACTGCTATTGCTGCAAGGGCCCGTGGGCGTGCGACACTCGCCCCCGCCGGACCTAGGCGCTACCTGACTGCGGCGTGGCCCTAGCGCTTCTTCGCCTTCTTCTCGCCAGCGTCCGAACGCTTCTTCCGCCAGCCTCCATCAAGATTGCGCGCGCGAGGTTGCTTCCCCACGTGCGGGACCTTTCCGGCTCGTCGATCTGCTGCCATCGTTCTTACCTCCTCTCTCAAGGGCATTCGGCATCCGCGATGTGTCAGCTTGTGCGTCGCGGACTCAGCTACAGCCGCTGGTCGCGCCGCAGTTGATGCACTTGTAGCAGGAGCCGTTGCGGACCATGATCGAGCCGCAATCGGTGCACGCCGGTGAATCGGCCGTGTCGAAGACGACCGGCGCCTGACCAACGGCCAGCCGCTCCGCCCGATCCTTCTCGATGCCGTTCTGCGCCACGATCTTCAGCCCATCCAACAGCCCATTGGCAGCCGGCTCTTCCTTCGCAGAGTCGGTGGGCTGGACCTCCGCTGCCTGAGCCGAAGCCTGTGCCCCAGGCTGGGAAGCATCGGTCTTAGGAACATCACCCTCCGACGAACGTGCCGGAGCCGAGTCGGTAAGAGGTTGAGCTGCCGCCGGCACGGCGGCGCCGGTTTGAGGCGCCGTCGTGGTGGAGGCAGCTTCCCCACTCACTACCTGTGCTTCGTCAAGCTTCATCTGCCGGTTGATGATCCCAACCGCATCCTTCTCATCCTGCGACATGAACTTCGTCGCCATGTACCGGAAGATGTAGTCCACCAGGCTCTTGGCCATCGGTATATCCCGATTGGTCGTGAACCCGGCCGGCTCGAAGCGCAGGTGGCTGAACTTGTTCACCAGGTCCTTGAGCGGCACCCCGTACTGGAGCGCCAGGCTGATGGCCGTGGCGAAGCTGTCCATGAGCCCTGAGATCGTCGAGCCCTCCTTCGACATGCGCAGGAAGATCTCGCCCGGCGTGCCGTCCTCGTAGAGGCCGATCGTCAGGTAGCCCTCGTGCCCCCCCACGTTGAACTTGTGGGTGATGCTGGCCCGCTCGTCGGCCAGGCGCCGCCGGTAGGGCTTGAAGACGGTCTCGACTTCCGGAGCCGAAGCCGATGCGTCAGCGGCCGCACCCCTGCCCTCGTCCTTCTTCGTGTTCAGTGGCTGTGATCGCTTCGAGTTGTCGCGGTAGACGGCGATCGCCTTGAGGCCCAGCTTCCAGCCGTCGATGTAGACCTGGGCGATCTCATCGGCGGTCGAGTGCTCCGGCATGTTGACCGTCTTGCTGATGGCGCCGGAGATGAAGGGCTGGACCGCCGACATCATCTTGAGGTGGCCGTTGTAGTGGATCGATCGCGTGCCGTTCGCCGGCTTGAAGGCGCAGTCGAACACTTCGAGGTGCTCCGGCTTCAGGTGCGGAGCCCCCTCGATCGTCTCGTGCTCGTCGATGAAGGCGACGATCTCCTCCGCCTGCTTGGCGTCGTAGCCTAGCTTGCGCAGCGCGTTCGTCACGCCCTGGTTCACGATCTTCAGGTAGCCGCCGCCGACGAGGCGCTTGTACTTGATGAGCGCGATGTCCGGCTCGACGCCGGTGGTGTCACAGTCCATCAAAAACGCGATAGTACCCGTGGGCGCGGTGACCGAGAACTGACCGTTCCGGAAGCCGGTCCGCTCGCCCAGGGCGATCACCTCGTCCCAGCCGGTTAGAACAGCGTCGAGCAGATCAACCGGGACGAGCTCGCGATCCAGGCGATATGCGGCATCGCGATGCATTCGCATCACCTTGAGGAATGGCTCCTGGTTCAGCGCGTAGCCGGCGAATGGACCGCCCTGGTCACCGGCGAGCCTCGCTGACTGGAGGCCAGCTTCCGCCTGCTCCAGCGCCGTGATCGCCGCCGCATACGCACGGCCCCCATCTGAGTCGTACGCGAGTCCGCGATTCATGAGCAGCGCCCCGAGATTGGCGTATCCGATCCCAATCGGTCGGAACTTCCGCGAGTTCTCCCCGATCTTCGGTGTCGGGTAGCTCGCGTTGTCGACGATGATCTCCTGCGCCGTGAAGACGATGCGCACCGCGTGCTTGAAGTCCTCGACGGCAAACTCGCCGTCGTCCTTGACGAACTTCATGAGATTTAGCGATGCGAGATTGCACGCCGAATCATCCAAGTACATATATTCGCTGCAATTGTGGACAACGAGGCCATTCGCCACGAAGTGGCTGGTGGCGCGCTCGGTCAGGTCGAATACTGCTTCTTCGCTGAGCGGAGTGATTGACCCCACCCTGTCCACAAGCTCGTCGCTGTACGTTCCGATGTTCCAGTTCATCCGGTACAGCCACTCGGCCTTCTGGCTCTCAGGAGCAAACCCGATCTCCTTCTCGAACCGCAGCCGCGAATCGCGCGTAATTCGCAGGGAGTGCTGTTCTTTGACGGCGTATTCCTTCATGCCACCCTTGCCATCGGGCAGCAGCTGTCGAAGCTTGCCGTTGCGTCGGTTCTCGTAGATCTTTGACTTGACGCCGAAGCCGAGGAGCATCCGCTGCACCTGCAGGAGCAGCTCGAGCGATGCTGAATCCAGCCCGACGTACTGGCCCTTGGTTCCGCTGTTCACGACCGTTCCATCCGCCGTGAAAAGACCGCGCAGAAGAGCCGCCTGGCTGTCGCGGTCGAGGCCGAAGGCCTCATCGGTGAAGCGCTTGGCATCGGCACCCTCATCGAGGACGGCGTACTTCAGGAACTGGTCGACGACGACCTGCGATCCGAATGCGAGTCGGGATCCCGTCGAAGTGAACGCAACCTTGACGCCCTCCGGTCGCCCAGGCATGCCGACTGCCCGAAGCAGCTGCTTCTGAGCGTTGACCTCGTTCGCCAGCGCCTGGAGGACCGGAGCCTCGTTGCGGTGCATGGTGACGATGATGGTTCGCTGCTCCCGTCCGCCGACGGTGTGGCGCGAGAGGTAACCATCCCCCACGGCGAGGCCAACGCCCTCTGCAAGTTCCGGTGAAAGCAGGTCCTGGCCGAAGCCAGGCGCGTTGAGGAAGATCTTGTCGTCGGTGGTCAGATCCCTTACGGCGACGTCACCGCGCTGGGTGGCGACCAGGTGGTCCTCGGTGATCTTCACGCGGTAGCCGGAGCGGGTCTTCAGCCCGAAGACGGGTTTGGTTCCGGTCGGAAAGATGCGGTCAACCGGGTGCGGCTGGCCATCAGCGCCGATGACGTTCGTGCTCTTGCCGACCAGGCTGTCGATGCGCCGCCAGCCCTCATCGGTCGCGACGAGGGTGTCGCCGGTGACACAGGGGTTGGAGGCATTGATCGGCGCGGTGTTGGCGCTGGTGTGCCAGCGGTTGATGTTGTCGTGGTACTGGATCCCGGGGTCGCCGCAGACCCAGGCGGCCTCCGCCATCTTGTTCATCAGGTAGCGGGCCTTGACGGTCTCGACGGGCTCGCCGGTGGTGACGGCGTGCGTCGTCCAGTCGCCGTCTGACTCGACTGCCTCCATGAAGTCATCGGTGACGCGGACGGAGTTGTTCGAGTTCTGGAAGAAGACCGATGCGTACGCCTCGCCGCCGTTGAAGTTCCCGTCATAGCCGGCGTCGATCAGCGCCCAGGCCTTCTTCTCCTCGTTCAGCTTGCAGTCGATGAACTCCTCGATGTCCGGGTGCCCGGCGTTGAGGATCACCATCTTGGCCGCCCGCCGGGTCTTGCCGCCGGACTTGATGACGCCGGCGAAGGCGTCGAAGCCCTTCATGAAGGAGACGGGGCCCGATGCATCGCCGCCCCCGCGCAGCGTCTCCTTGCTGCTGCGGATCGTCGAAAGGTTCGAGCCGGCGCCGGAGCCGAACTTGAAGAGCATGCCCTCGGTCTTGGCCAGGGTCAGGATGGACTCCATGGTGTCGTCGACCGAGTTGATGAAGCAGGCAGAGCACTGGGGGTGCTCGTCGATGCCCACGTTGAACCAGACGGGGCTGTTGAAGGCGGCGCGCTGCTTGACGAGGATGTCCTTGAGCTCGTTGCGGAAGGCCTCGGCGTCCTCATCGGTCGCGAAGTAGGCGTCCTTGATGCCCCAGTCCGCGATCGTGTCCGCCACGCGGTCGATCATCTGCTTGACTGAGCGTTCCCTCTCTGGCGTGCCCAGGTGGCCGCGGAAGTACTTGCTGGCGACGACCTGGGTGGCGAGCTGCGACCAGCTCTTGGGGATCTCGAGGTCCGTCTGCTCGAAGACCGTCTCGCCGTGCTCGTTGGTGATCCGCGCCTCACGGCTGTCCCACTCGACCGTGTCATACGGGTGGACGTCCGGGCGCGTGAAGCGGCGCTCGATGGTCAGCCCCGGCCAGGTCCGCTCCTCCCCCGCCTTCAGCTGGCGGTAGCCCGTCGGCTTCCTGGTCCCGTTCGCGTTCTTCGTGTGACCGTTGGCATTGCCGTTGGTCGTGCCGTTGGCGGACTTGGTGGGAGTGGCGGTGCGGGCCATCTTGGGTGCGTCCCTCTGCTGCTCTTCGGCCGATGGAGGGACACACGGATGGCGTATCCGTGCGCTCGCTGGGACCCTCCAACCGGTCCGGCGCCTGGCTGTGCGCCGTGTTCGCGTAGACGCTGACTGTAATACGGAGGGCATCCTGCGTCAAGCCAAAAACCACAACATGTGGTGGTACAGATCCAAGCTGCACCACAAGATGAGGGGCTCGGCCGTGTCGGCTGTGTGACACGTGTGGACGGATTGTGGGGAAGTGCTTCGGTCCTGTGGAAGGAGTGTGGAGACGGCGGTTGCTGCACCGGCTTATCGCTCCGCGAGGGCCATTGCCACCGCCTCATCGATCCACATCGCTGCCCCTTCGGCTCGTGCGGCGTCGATCGCCTCATCGGTCAGCCCGTCGCGGATGGTGGCGAGCGCGTCTTCGCGCGTTCCGGCCAGCCACCAGGGCATCGTCGCGGCGTTGCTGGCGTGGATGGCGTCTGCCTGCCCGATGAGAACCGCCGCGGTCCGTGCCTCACCCTGCAGTGCCAGCACGCGAGCCAATCGGATCAAGTTCACCGCCAGCTCCATGAACATGCCAAGCTCGCGGAAGATGCGAACTGCCTGCCTCGCCAGCAACGCTGCTTCGTCGAGCCGACCCTCGTCGCGTGCGAACAGCACCAACTGGGACAGGGTGCTCGCCTCCAGGCGCCGATTGCCGAGCTTCCTGGCCCGGTCGAGGTTCTCGGCATAGAGCGCGCGCTCCCTGTCCACCTCGCCAAGATCCCCCAGGACCCAGGCGAGGGAGTGGCTCGCGATGCTGAGATAGAGCTCATCGCCCAGCGCGCGGAAAGCCATGAGGCAATCTTCGAGGATAGGTGCCGCCGCAGGCAGGTCCCCTCCCTCGGCCGTCGAGAGGCCAATCTGGAACGTTGCGTATGCCGCTCCCCAGGCGTCGTTCTCAGCCCGGTACAGCTGGAGCGCCTCGGTAGCGGCCGCCGTCGCGCCGCCGAAGTCGCCGACATTGCTTGCAACGACCGCCGCCGCGATGAGCGCTCGGGCTCGGAACGGAGTCGGCTGTGCGTCGCCCGCAAGCGCCCGTTGGCACCGGGCTCGCGCCTCGACGTAGTGGCTCTTGAGGTACCAGAACCGCCACAGCGCGCCCACGAACTGAAGAACCCGGTCCGAGTCGCCGATGACCTCGAGATGGTCCAGCGCCCCTCGGACATTGTCGATCTCACCTTCGATCCGCTCCGTCCACTCGCGTGAGTCGTGACGGATGTGCGGCTCGGCCTCCTCCGCCAAGGCCAGGAAGTGCTCCGCGTGACGCTGGCGGATGTCGTCCGCCTCGCCCGAGGCCTCCAGCCGCTCGACGGCGTACTCGCGGATCGTCTCGAGCATCCAGAAGCGGTTGCCGCGCAGGCGGACGAGGCTCTTGTCGACCAGGGACTGGAGGGTGTCCAGGTCGGCATCGGCGACCGCCTCGGCGGCGTCGATGGTGCAGCCGCCGCGGAAGACCGCAAGCCGCGCGAAGAGGCGCTGCTCCTCGGGCGTCAGCAGCTCGTGGCTCCACTCGATGGTTGCGCGCAGGGTGCGTTGGCGCTCGGGAGCGTCGCGCCTGCCGCCGCCCAGCAGCGGCAGGCGCTGCTCGAGCCGCTCGAGCAGGGCGGCCGGCGAGAGCACCTTCACCCGCGCCGCGGCCAGCTCGATGGCCAGCGGCAGGTTGTCTAGGCGTTCGCAGATGAGCGCCACCTCGCCGTTGGCGGTCACGTCGCGACGCGCGGCCAGGGCACGGGTCATGAACAGCTCGACCGCCTCGGGCTGGCGCAGCGGGTCGACGGCATACTCCCACTCGCCGTCCAGATGAAGAGGCTCGCGGCTGGTGACGAGCAGGGCGAGGTTGGGGCAGCTCGCGAGGAGCGGTGCCAGCTCGGGGGCCGCCACGACCACGTGCTCGAAGTTGTCGAGCAGCAGGAGGAGCCTCGTGTCGCCGATGTGCTCCGCGACGTCGCCCGTCGCCCCGAGCGCCTTGGCCGCCGACTCGAGCACGAGGGCCGGGTCACTCAGCGGCGCCAGCGGCACCCACCACACGCCGCCGGGGAACGCGTCGGCGGCTGATGCGGCCGATTGGAGTGCCAGTCGCGTCTTGCCCGTTCCGCCCGGACCGGTGAGGGTCAGCAGGCGGTGCGTGGGGTCAATGAGGAGCGCGCGGATCCCCGCGAGCTCTTCCTCGCGGCCGAGGAACGGCGTGGCGGGCACGGGCAGGTTGGTCTGGTGCAGGGTCTTGAGCGGCGGGTGCTCGTCCTCACCGAGCTGGTAGATGCGCTCTGGGGCGGTCAGGTCCTTGAGGCGGTGTTCGCCCAGGTCGCGCAGCGTGACGCCGTCGGCGAGCTGGGCGGTTGCCGAGCTGACCAGGATCTGGCCCCCGTGGCCGGCGGCGGCGATGCGGGCGGCGCGATGCACATCGGCGCCGACGTACCCTTCGTCTGTCAGGTGGGGCGTGCCGGTGTGCAGGCCCATGCGGACGCGGATGGAGCCGGTGGCGAGCAGTT
>JBOGTC010000076.1:0-2363 GCA_050692055.1 Candidatus Limnocylindria bacterium
CCTCCACCCCGCCGTGGGCGGTGAAGGCATTACGCAGGATGCGACGGTGCTCGGCCAGCGCACCGGCGTATTCCTCGGCGCCGAGGGCGTGGAGCAGCCGGGTCGAGCCTTCGACATCGGTGAAGAGGAAGGTGACCGTGCCTGATGGGAGATCGCGCGTCATGCGGGGACTCCGAGGATCTCGTCCAGCACCATCTCGAACGGCACGGCCGTGCCGGCACGTTCGGCGGCTGCGGTGCGATCGGGCCCGAGCTCCGAGCGGGCGCGGCCAATGTGCTTCTCCTGGATTCGGTCCCACCAGTTGTCGCCGGGGGCGAATCCGAGCGCCTCGTCCTGCATGCGGGCGGCGGCGGCGAGGCGAACGGCCCGATCGTGGTCGCCCGCCCCGGCCAGGGCCATGGCGACGCCAAGCAGCTCATCGGTCTCGCGATAGACGAGGCCTGAGCGCCTGGCAAACAGGAGCGCCTCGCGGTACCGGTCCTCGGCCTCCGCGTAGTCGCCGCTGATCAGGGCGCAATCGGCGCGGAAGTGCAGGCCAAGCTCCTCCGTGGCCGCCGCGCCGTACGTCGCGCCGAGCTCGCATAGCTCGCGGGCCATCGGTTCCGCGCGCTCGATCTCGCCGGTCGCCACCAGCACGTGGCAGAGCTGCGCGACTGCGCGCAAGCCCTCCGCTTCGGCGGCCCCGGATTCGTTGCGGAGGGTCAGGCTCTGCTCGAGGGCGCTCCGTGCGGCTTCGTACTCTCCGAAGCTCAGGTGGGTCAGCCCGATTGCCTCCAGCGCGGCTGCCTCGCTGGACGCGTCCTTGAGATCGCGCGAGAGCGAGAGCGCGTCGTTGAGAATTCGGTGCGCGTCGGCTCGATCATCGGTCAGGCTGCCGAGGCTGATCAGTCCCCGCGCGCTAGCGTGGTCGCGCGCGTCGTGCCTGGCGATCACCCGCAGCAGCCGTTCGCGCGCCTCGCGAACGTGGCCCGCCCACGTCCAGTACGGGGCGATGGCGCCGGCGAGGCGAAGCTGGATCCCGGGATCGCCGGCGGCCCAGTCGAGCGCTGCGCGGATGTTGTCGTGTTCTGCGTTCAGGATCGGGAGCCATCTCGAATTGGCAACGACGCGCTCGGCGTACGCTCGCTCGGCGAGATCGGTCAGGTACGTGAGATGCCGCTCCCGGACGGCGTGCTCGTCAATGTCCAGGCGAAGCAGCTCCTCGGCGTACTGCCTGATCGTCTCAAGCATCGAGAACCGGTCGTCGCGCCGCTGGACGAGACTCTTGTCGATCAGCGACTGGAGAAGCTCGATCTCCGCATCCACGACCTGCTCGGCTGCCTCGAGGGTCCAGCCGCCGTGGAAGATCCCCAGTCGCGCGAACAGGCGCTTCTCCTCGGGCGTCAACAGGTCGTAGCTCCATTCGATCGTCATCCGCAGCGTCTGTTGCCGCGGTTCGACATCTCGCCCGCCGCGGAGCAGGTCAAGGCGTTTGGCCAACCGATCGATGATCTGCCGCGGACTGAGGACCGAAGTTCGGGCAGCGGCCAGCTCGATGGCGAGCGGCAGGTTGTCGAGTCCCGCGCACAGCTCCTCGATCGTCGCATCGCGCACCACGGATGCGCGTTCGCAGAACAGCTCGACGGCGTCACGCTCGACAAGGGGGTTGACCGCGTAGGCCCGCTCGCCGCGGACTCGGAGAAGCTCTCGACTCGTGACGATCAGGCGAAGGTTCGGGCACGCCTCCACGAGGGCGACGAGCTGCGGAGCCGCATCGACTACCTGCTCGAGGTTGTCGAGAACCAGCAGGACGTGGCGATCGCCGATGTCGTCGGCCACGTCGCCCTGCGCTCCCAGCGAAGCGCCGATGGCGTCGAGCACCAGCGTCGCGTCGCGCAGCGGAGCCAATCCGACCCAGAAGACGCCGCCTGGGAAGTTGGGCGCAAGGTTGGCCGCCGCCTGCACGGCCAGGCGAGTCTTCCCCGTGCCGCCGGGACCTGCGAGGGTCAGCATGCGGACGCCGCCCTCGCCGAGTAGTTGCTCAATCTCGGCGAGCTCGGCATCGCGCCCCACGAACGAGTCCACCGGCAGCGGCAGATTGGTCTGGTGCAGGCTCTTGAGCGGCGGGTGCTCGTCCTCACCGAGCTGGTAGATGCGCTCCGGCGCGGAGAGGTCCTTGAGGCGATGGGCACCGAGATCGCGCAGGCTGGTGTCGTCCAGGAGCGCGGCGGTGGCCGACGAGACGAGGATCTGGCCGCCGTGGCCGGCGGCGGCGATGCGGGCGGCGCGATGCACATCGGCGCCGACGTACCCTTCGTCTGTCAGGTGGGGCGTGCCGGTGTGCAGGCCCATGCGGACGCGGATGGAGCCGGTGGCGAGCAGTT
>JBOGTC010000077.1:0-16204 GCA_050692055.1 Candidatus Limnocylindria bacterium
GCGCCGGACTGGGCCCGAACGAGGCAGCTGCCCCACGAGCTGGCCGCGCAGCGCCATGGCGAAGGCCGGATCCGGCATTGCCGTGCCACCCGCGGCGGCACGCGCCCGCACGCCCGCGGCGGCGAGCTGGGCCTCGAGGTCGAGGTGCATGTCGTCAGGCCGCATCGGTGATCTCCGTGGCGCGCGGAAGCTCGGACGATGCAACGCTCATGGCATCGCGCAGCGCGCCGAGCGCGCGGTGCAGCTTGACGGCGAAGGTGCGACGCGAGCAGCCGAGCACGGCGCTCGCCTCCTCGGGGCCCAGGTCGTCGAAGAAGCGCAGGGCCAGCACGCGCCGATGCGTCTCGGAGATCCGGCCCATCGCCTGGCGCAGCTCGTCGCGGTCGAGGGCTGCGGCCAGGGCATCGGCGGCCGAGTCGGCGGCTGCGTCCACGGAGGCGTCCGGGGAGGCGTCGGCATCGGTTCCGTCCAGGGAGAGGACGCGGCTCGAGGCGCGGTGCTGGTCGACGATGGCGTTGGCGGCCACGCGGTACAGCCAGCCGCCGAAGGCGTCGTTGCGAAACCGACCGCCGCGCAGCGCGGCCAGGGCGCGCTCGAAGGTCGTTGCGGTCAGGTCCTCGGCCATGGCCCTGTCCCGGACGCGGCGGAGGATGAAGCCGTAGATACGCGGCAGATAGAAGTCGTAGAGCTCGCCGAAGGCGGATGCATCGGCGTGTCGCCCGACCCGTGCCACCAGCGCGCGCTCCCGGTCGGGCGGCATGCGGCTGGCGCCGGTCGAAGCTGGTGCCTCGCCGGCGCCGGGTGCTGGATCGTCATGACGCTCGGGGCGCATCGGTCCGCGGAGGCTAGGCGGGAGGGTCCGAGCCGGCAATTGCTCGGCGGTACCGGTACCGATGGCGCCATGCCACCCTCCCGCCGCTCCGGGCTACTCCGCCGCAGCCGTGGCGGCCCTTGCGGGCGACTCGCACAGGGCGGCGTATCCGCCATGGCCGTCGTTCGCCACCGCAACGACGCGGTAGGTCCAGGTCTCGCCGGCGGCGACCGCCGCGTCGACGAACCCGGTGGTGAAGCGATCGCTGATCACGCCGACCAGCTCCGTGCCCGCGTTCAGCGGGAAGCGCGGGTCGCCGTGGGCCTGCGAGCGCACGATCTTGTAGGCCACGAAGCCATCCGCCCGGCACTTCTCCCACTGGAGCTTGATGCCGTCGCCCGTGGCGGCGACCTCGAGCCCAATGGCATGGCCCTCGATGGGCTCCGGCTTCGGCGCGCACTCGATGAAGGTCGTGGCCACGTTGCTGGCCGCGAGGGTCACGTAGCCGCCGCCGTCAGCGGCGCGGACCGCGAAGACGCGGTAGTGCAGCTGCTTGCCGCACGGCGCGTGCTCGAAGAACCACGGCGCGTTCGGATCGCCGATCACCCCGACCACCTGGTCGTCCCCGCTCGCCGGCCAGGTCACCGTTCCGTCGAAGGAGCGAACGACCTTGAAGTAGCCGAACTCTGGACCGATGAAGGCGTTCCAATGCAGCTTGACCTTGCCCTCCTTGATCTTGACGAACAGCTCGAGCGCGGTCGTGGCGGGCTTCGGCTTGGCGGGCTCGGTCTCCTTGGGCTTCGGCTTCTCCTCTGGTTGGGGCTTGGGCTGCTCGGCCGGGGCCGGCTGGGCCTTCTCCTGCTCCGGGGTCGGCTCGGGCTTCGGCTCGTCGCTGGGCTTCGCCTCGGGCTTCTCGGGCCGGATGGTGGCATCGAGCTCCGGGCCTTCGTGCGCCACGAACATCGCCGTCTCGTGGATGGATCCGGCGAAGCCGAACGCTTCGGCCTTGGCGCCGGCTAAGGTTGGTGCGGCCGGCTTGGCCGCCGCTTCCTCCGCATCGGGCCTGACGGCGTTGGCGCCGAAGGCGACCGCGCCGACCAGCAGCATCGCGCCGATCCCGGCCGGCACCGATGTCGCCAGCCGCGTGGCGATCTGCTTCTTCTCCTTCTTCTCGCTGTGGGGCATCTGGACGTTCCCTTCCCTCTCTGAACCGATGAGTCCGTTTGCCGGCGGGTGCCCAACGCCGGAATGAATCGGTGACAGAACGGGGAACGGGGTCGAGGATTACATCAGTGGCGAGGCTGGGCGAGGCGAGGTCTACCGTTCAGCTTGGGCTCGGTACGTGCCCTATTGCCGCCGCTCAGCGCCATCGTCCCGCGCCGCTCAGCGCCATGTCGCGCTATTGCCGCCGCTCAGCGCCATCGTCTCGCGCCGCTCAGCGCCATGTCGCGCTATTGCCGCCGCTGTGCAACTAAATGCGCGATGGGAAGCCGGCTCATGGGCATCTGCTCGTCTCAATGTGCCAACCACGATGCATTGACAGCCACTGCCGGCCCAGATCGGCCGAGAAGCCGCAGCGGCCCTCGGATAAGTTGCAGCAGGCGAGCATTGATGGAAGCAGGTTGGGCCGCCCCCTGGCCAAGGCCAGGCCGGGACGACGGGTCGTGGCGCGACTGGACCGGCGGCCGGCTACCGCAGCGGAGTGATCCCCAATGACCGCTCGATCTCCGTGGCTTCGGCCGAGTCACCCGCCGCCCGCAGCCCTCGCGACAGCCACCAGGCGGCGCCGATGGAGCGGGCGCCCGCGGCCGCGGAACGCGCCTCGCGCACCGCGGCGGCGTCATCGCCATCGGCTCGGGCGACCCACGCGCGCAGGAGCGCCGCGGAAACTCGCATCAGCGGGGTCGCATCATCGTCGACGGCACGGGCGGCGACGGCGCGCGCCGGGTCGAGGCGGCCGGCCCGCAGCCAGGCATCGACGAGCGTCTCGATCGCGGCCAGGAAGTGCGGGTTGCTGAACGGGACCGCCGCCTCGACGAGGCCCTCGTCCGGCACGGGCGGCGGATTGCCGCGCGCCAGCGCGACCCAGGCCGCGGTCGCGCCGCTCAGCGCCCTCCCGTACGGGGAGGGCGATGACGGAAAGTGGCCCATGGCCGTCGCCCACCAGGTCGCGTGACGCTCCAGCAGGGAGCCGTCACCCCGAGCGGCCAACAGCGGAAGGAGCACCATCCACGTTCGGAAGGTGAGACGCGTGTACCCGTAGCGCTCGCCGAGCGAGACGGCGCGAAGGCCGGCCTCGAGCGCCGCGGACCAATCGCCGACGACCCAGAGCGTCTCGCTTCGGGCCAGGTCACACCACCCACCCTGCTCCGTCATGGCGTGGGCCTGCGCCATCTCCGCCGCGGCATCGAGCCCAGACAAGGCGGTGCGCGGAGCGTGCTCGGCACTCATCGTCGCGCTGATCCGCGCCGCGATGACCGCCTGGCGCCAGCGACCCAGGGCCACGGCGCGTCGCCCGAGCTCCTCCCACGCCGCCGGGTCGACATCGTCGAGCTCGTCGCGCGTGGCGGTGCGGTGCTCCAGCACCTCCAGCTCCAGCGTCGGATCGCCGACCTCGGCCGCCAGCGCCGAGGCACGGTTGACCTCGTCGAGCGCGCCGTCGTCGCGTCCCTGGGCGGAGACGGCCCAGGCGTGCAGCGCCATGAGCCGGCTGGTTCCGGCCGGCTCATCGGCCCCGGATGCGGCCAGGCGCTCGATGGCGGCTCGGGTAAGCGTCTCCGTCTCCGGGAACCGGATCTGCTGCATATACGCCAGCCCAAGGGCGTAGGCCGCGCGGGCGTATCCGCCGGCGGCTTCGGGAAGCGTCTTTTCGAATGCAGCCATCGCTGTCTCGATCTCGCCGATCCCCGCATCGAGGTCGGCGGCATCGGCCAGGATCTCGCCGCGACGCAGCCGGCGGCGGGCGAAGTCGAGCGATGCGTCGTCGCGGGTGAGCGCCATGGACCGATGGAGGAGATCGGCGGCCCCTTCGTGGGCCGCCAGCGCCAATGACGTCTCGGCCGCGCGTTCAAGCCAATCGGCCGCCGCCGCCGCAAGCGCTGTGGGGCCGAGGCCGACCTCGACGCCGGCGGCGATGCCGGGCAGGTTCTCGAGCGCGTGCGCGTAGTGGTCGCCGATCGCCTCGGCCACCGCATCGGCCCCCGCGCCGGCGTTGGCCTCCAGCCAGCGGGCAAGCGCGACGTGCAGGCGGGCTCGCTCGGCGCGGGCGAGCGATGCATAGCCCGCATCGCGGAGCAGCGCGTGACGGTACGCGTAGATGTCGCCTTCGATCGGGTCGCGCTGCGGACCGGCGACGAACGCGCGGCGCCGGAGCACCTCCAGGCCGTCGCGCCGGTCGTCGAGTTCGAGCGGAGCGAGGGCGGCGTCGGCAAAGCGGCGGCCGGCCACCGAAGCACGTCGCGCCACCGCGCGTGCATCGCTGGGGAGGTCGTCGAGCTGAGCGGCGTAGATCGCCTGCACCGTCGGGGGAAGCAGCACCTCATCGGGAGCAATGCTGAGGCTCCAGCCGTCGTCGGCGCGAACGAGGGTGCCGACGCTGATCCAGGTACGCAGGAGCTCCTCGATGAAGAGCGGGTTGCCATCTGAGCGCTCGGCGATTGCCACCACCAGCCGATCCGGCAGGGCGTCACCGACGAGAGCGCGAACGAGCTCGCCGGCGTCGGGCTGCGCCAGCGGCGCGAGATGGATGAGCTCGGCGCCGGCGACCCAGTCCGGCGCGGCATCGAGCAGCGAGGGTCGGGCGCTGGCCACGATCAGCCGGCGCCCGGTGGATGTCGCGGAGCCGGCAACGGCGAGGAAGGCGAGCAGATCGCCGCCGGACCAGTGCACATCCTCCACGATCCACGTTGCGGCGGGTCCCGTCAGCGCATCGAGCGCCTCGGTCCAGGCGACGAAGCGGCCCTCGCGCTCGGCAGCAACGTCGCGGGCCGATGCGCTCCTCGCCTCGTTCGGCCGCAGCAGCGCGGCGACCTCGCGCGCCACCACGTCGCGGCGGGCCGGCGACATGGACGAGCGCTCCAGCGCCGCCTCGAGGCCGGCCGGCGCGCCTGCCGCGGTCAGCAGCTCGGCGACGGCCTCGTACGGCGTGAGCGGCTGCGGACGCACACGGGCCCGCAGGACGCGCGTGCCGTGCCGGTCGGCCCGAGCCGCCAGCGCGGCCAGCAGCCGGCTCTTGCCGACCCCGGGCGGCGCAACGATCGTGATCCGCGCCGGGCCTTCGTCGGCGAACGCGGCTTCCAGGCGCTCGAGCTCGGCCGTGCGTCCGACCAGCGGGGCACGGAGCCCGCCGAGCGCCTCGTCGCGCGATGGGTGCGCGCGGATGCCGACCACCCGCGAGGCGCGGACCGCATCGGCTTTGCCCTTGAGCTCTATCGGTCCAGCCTCAGCCAGCTCGACGGTCTCCCCCACCGCCAGCGCTGTCAGCTCGCCGACCAGCACTGCATCAGGCTCGGCGGCCGCCTGCAGCCGCGCGGCAGTGTTGACGGTGTCGCCGGTGACCCGACCGGCATCGGGTCCGGAGGTGGCGTGCACCACCTCGCCGGAGTTGACGCCCACCCTGAGCTGCAGCTCGCCGGGCTCGAGCCCGAGCTGGGCGCCAAGCTGCTCCACCGCGCCGACCAGGGCCAGCCCGGCGCGCACCGCCCGCTCGGCGTCGTCGTCCCGGGCGCGCGGCGCCCCGAAGACGGCCATGGCGGCATCGCCGATGAACTTCTCGAGCACGCCCCCGTAGCGCTGCACCGTCTCGCGCACCGAGGCGAAGTACGCGTCCTGGATGGTGGCGACGTCCTCAGCGTCGAGGCGCTCGGACAGCGGCGTGAAGCCGACCAGGTCGGCGAAGAGCACGCTGACGATGCGACGCTCGACCGTCGCGGCCACGGCCGTGGGCTCCGATCTCTCGGCCATCTCTTAGAACTGTACGGGGCGGTGACAAGGCTAAGGATCGTGGCGTGCGAGCCGGGCATCGATCACAGGCACGGGTAGTGGCGGATGACGTATTCGTAACGGAACCTGTTCCGATTCAGCTGACGCCAACCCCTTACGGCGCCGGCACGGTGTAGGTCGCCGCGTCCGTCTCGGCCACGACGAACGAGCCGAGCGACGAGGCGCGGATGGCCTGGACGCGCAGGAAGTAGGTATCGCCGGGGGTCAGCGCATCGGTCAGGAGCTCGGTGGTCGACTGGTCGGCGATGACCGAGAGCACCGGCGAGCCCTCGAGGTCCGAGGGCGTCGCATCGGTGTGCGAGTAGAGGATCTTGTACCAGCTGAAGCACTTCGAGAGGCCGCCGTAGAGGCGCCAGTCGAGGTGGGTTTCCGGGCGCTCGGGGCCTGCGGTCACCACCAGCGGACCGAGCTCGACCACTGGCTTCAGCCGCGCGGCGCGGACCACGGAGGCGGCGATGACGCGGTCGAGCGCGTCGTAGGCCATGACGCGGTAGTGCCACAGCGTGTCGGTCGGGATCAGCGTCGCGTCCACGGCCGAGGTGACGAACGGGTCGGTGGCGTAGCTGTCGCCCCAGTCCACCGCCGGCGCGATGGGCGGGTAGGCGGGGTCGATCTCGACCGCGTCGCTGCGCAGCGCGCTGTAGTGATGGAACCTCGGATCGTCGACTGCGGACCACTCGACCACGATTCCGCCATGGCAGCCTGTGACGGCCAGGTCCATGACGCCATCGTCCGGCGTCGGGCTCGGCTCTGGCGGGACCGATGCCGAGGCCGATGGCGCCGGCGAAAGCGCCGGCGAAGGCGATGCCGTAGGAGATGCTGAAGGAGCGACCGATGGCGAGGCGGGTGGCACGCCCAGCTGCAGGCTGCACGCCGCCAGCAGCACGGCAGCCGCCGACGGCAGCGCGGGTCGCATCGGTCTCCGGCTCTCCTGGTGCAGGCGGGCGACGGTAGCATGCCCGCGGGCCGGCGCGTCCCGGCCGGAGTACGATGCGCCGATGAACCGCCCCGCGGTCATGCTGGCGCTCCTTTCGGCGCTAGCCGCGTGCGAGGGACCTGCACCAGGAGAGGCAACCGAACCGATGGAGCTGACGAGCCCGGCATTCGGCGAGGGCGAGACCATCCCGCAGCAGCACACCTGCGACGGCGAGGACGTCTCGCCGCCGCTCGCATGGACCGGCGCGCCGGAGGGAACGGTGTCATTCGTGCTCATCGTCCACGACCCGGATGCAGGCGGCTTCGTTCACTGGCTCCTGACCGGCATACCCGAGACCGCAAGCGGCCTGGCGGAGGGCGAGGGCGACACGACCGGCGTCCCGGGACCCAACGCGTTCGGAAGGACCGGCTGGGGCGGGCCGTGTCCGCCGGGCGGGGAGCATCGGTACGTCTTCACCTTGTATGCACTGTCCGAGCCGTTGCAGCCCGACGAGACGGCCGACGCACGCGCCGTCCTCTCCGCGCTCGAGGGCCGCATGCTGGCCGAGGCGACACTCACCGGGGTCTACGCCCGTGGCCGCTAGCATCGAGGCGATCCACGTCGCGGACGGCGCCGCCGCGCCGATGCGCTCGCTCGAGCGTGCCGAGCTGCGAGCCGGCATCGGGATCGTGGGCGATCGGTATGCGGCCGCCGCGGGAGAGTGGTCGGACCATCCCGCCGGCGATCGCGAGCTGACGCTGGTGGAGGCCGAGGTGGTCGAGTCCGTGGGCCTGCCCCCCGGCAGCACGCGGCGGAACGTGACGACGCGCGGCGTGCGGCTGGATGATCTCATCGGCCGGGAGTTCACGATCGGTGGCGTCCGATGCCTGGGCAAGCGGCGGTGCGAGCCATGCTCGTACCTGGAGGGCCTGATCGGGCAGCCGGTGCTGCGCCAGCTGGCCGGCCGTGGCGGGCTGCGCGCCCAGATCCTCGTCGACGGCGAGATCGCGGTCGGAGACGAGATTGCGGTCGGGGACGAGCTGGCCGTCGTCGACTGATTCCGCCGTCTGGCATCCGGCTTGCGCATCGGCGCGGCATGGCAACGTATCAGTCACCGTTGACGGTGATCATCAAGGGAGCGATCGCCGGGGCCGCAGGCACGGCGATCATGGGCGCCGCCATGGAGCGCGCGCCGAAGCTGCTCGAGCAGATGGGCGTGAAGCTGCCGCCGGCCCCACAAGCACCGACCGCGCCGGACTCTCCCACCGAGGCGACGGCCAAGCGGCTGGCCGAGGGCGTGGCGGAGCAGCCGATCGACGAGGAGACGAAAGCCACCGGCGGCCAGGTCGTGCACTGGGCGTACGGCGCGGGATGGGGCGCCTTCTACGGCATCATGCAGTCGTCGCTGAAGCTGCCGCACCTGGTGCACGGGACGCTGTTCGGGGCGCTGGTCGGAGGCGTGGCCACGTTCTTGGTGCCACGTATCGGCCTGCAGGTGCCGCCGTCCGAGAATCCGCAGCAGCTCAACGTCTTCTACATGGGCTCGCACCTGGTGTACGGCTGGGCCACGGCCATCGTGTACGCCATCCTGAACCTGGGCCGCCGCGGCTAGCCGAGCTCAGGGCTCCCGGCGGAACTCCTCGCCGCCCAAGCCTACCAGCCGCCAGGCGACCGGCTGCTCGAGCTCCTCGGCACCGCAGCTGACGGCGCGGGCCGGCTCCTGGGCCTCCCCGCGCACGACCACGCGATGCTCGGAGCCGTCGAGCAGGAGACGCACGACGTGCTCGGCGCCCATCGGCTCCACGTCCACCAGCGCAACCGCGTCCAGCCGATCCTCCCCGGTCGCCTGACGCAGGAAGCCCTCCGCCGCCTGGACCGATGGTGGGAAGCAGACCCGGCCGCGCAGGTGCTCGAGATCGAGGCGGCCATCGGCGTGCGCGGCGGCGATCCGCGGCGCGGTGTCCGGGGTCACGCGCCCGTAGAGCACGCCACCGGGGAGGCAGGCCAGGTTCCCCGCGAAGCGATGCCCGCCCAGGTGCGAGCTCTCCCACACGGCATCGCCGAGGGCCGCGCTGAGGACGGCGGCGACGGGACGGCCGACATCGGCGCAGCAGGCGTCGCGGCGCCCATTCGTGCAGACCAGGTAGATGGGCGCGGCGTGAAGCACGCCGAAGCCAGGCGCTCGGCCGGCGGCAAGGCCCTCGAGATCGGCTTCGAGGAGCTGCGCCGGGTCGTCGAGCTCGAGGCGCTCGACGAAGCCGCCGGAGGCATCGGTCCACGAGAAGAAGACGGTCCGGCGAGCATCGGCCTCCGGGTAGCGCCCATGCCGCCGGATCAGGCCCGCGCGCAACCCCAGCCGCTTCGCCGCGACCTTCAGCGCGCGCCCGAGGTCCGGATCGAGCCGGCTCTCCAGCAGCGCGTCGCGGCCCCATGGCCCAGGCTGCTCCAGGAGGACCCAGCCGGGCTGGTGGGCGGCCGTGCCGAGCATCGGCTCATCCAATGCGGCCGATACCGCCCGGCAGCGGGAGGCCGCCAGGGTCATTCGGTGACCGCCTCGGGCATCTGACGCAGCCCGCGCACCGGCGAGAAGAGCACCGGCAGGAAGGCGACCAGCACGCCGAGGCCGGCGACAATCAGCGTGGTGCGCAGGCCGATCAGCTCGCCCAGGAAGCCTCCGGCGAGCGCTCCGATGGGGATCGTGCCCCATACGATGAAGCGCATCGTGGCCGTCATGCGGCCCAGCATGCGGTCCGGCGTGATCGCCTGTCGCAGGCTGCGCTGGTTGACGTTGTACACGACGGTCGACCAGCCGACCAGGACGCCGCTGGCCACGAGCACCGGGACCGCAAGATCCGGCGGTGCCAGCGGAATCATGAGCAGCGCGGGACTGCCGATGGCGACCGAGCCGATGATCGCCGGGCCCACGCCCACCCGCCGCGCGATCCGACCGGTCGAGAGTGCGCCGAGCAGCACGCCGACGTTGCCGATACTGAAGATCAGGCCGATGGTCGCCGGTGTGAGGCCGAGCTGTTGGACGATGTAGAGCAGCATCACCGCGCCGCCCATGTTGAAGAACAGGTTGAACGTGCCGGTGCAGGCTGCGATCGAGCGCAGGTAGCGGTGGCCGAGCACGTAGCGCAGGCCCTCGGCGATGTCGCGCCGCATCTCGGCGCCCGGCCGCTGGCGTCGCCCGAGGACCGCTGGATCGGCCCGCGGCGTTCGTTCGGGCGCGGGCTCATGCCGCCGAACGAGGAAGACGAACACCGTCGCCGCGAGGTAGCTGATGGCGTCGAAGAAGATGGCGAAGGGCGCCGTGACCACCGCCACCAGGAACCCGGCGATGCCCGGACCGGCGATGGTCGCCGCCGAGTTACTGATCTCGAACTTAGCGTTGCCCTCCGGGAGCTGGTTCCGCTCGACGATCGACGGCAGATACGCGTCGTGCGCGACATCGAAGAAGACCTCGAGGCAGCCGACCAGGAAGGCGATGACGAAGAGCTGCGTCATCGTCAGCCAGCCCATGATGAAGGCGACCGGGATGGAGACCAGCAGGATGGCACGGCCGATATCGGCACCGATGAGGATCGGCCGCCGGCGCATGCGGTCGACCCAGACGCCCGCCGGCAGGGTGAGCAGAATGAAGGGCAGGAACTGGAACGTGGCGAGCAGCCCCATCTCGAGCGGCCCGGCATCGAGCGTGGCGATGGCCACGAACGGCAGGGCAAGCTGGGTGACCTCGTCCCCGAACTGGCTGACCGTCTGCGCGGTCCACAGCTTCAGGAAGTCGGGGTGACGCCACAGGCTGGCGGGTGCCGCCCTCGCCGATGCGCCGCTCGTCACAGGGTCAGCGCACGCGTGCCAGGGTCAGCCCGTCGGCGATCGGCAGGATGAGAGCGTCGACCCGATCGTCGGTAGCGATCTTCTCGTTCAGCGCGCGGATTGGGCGCAGGTTCTCGTCGTCGGCCGCCGGATCCGCCACGCGCCCGGACCACAGCACGTTGTCGATGGCGATCAGCCCGCCGGCGCGCACCAGCCTCAGGCAGCGCTCGTAGTAGGCGTCGTAGCTCGGCTTGTCGGCGTCGATGAAGGCGAAGTCGAAGCTCCCGGCCTCGCCCGCCTCCAGCAGCGCGTCGAGGGTGTCGGTCGCGCGGCCGAGGCGCAGCTCGATTCGATCGGCGACGCCGGCATCGGTCCAGGCCTGGCGGGCGATATCGGTCCATTCGCGGCTGACGTCGCAGGCGACGAGCCGTCCCTCTGGTGGCAGCGCCAGGGCGACCGCCGTCGACGAGTAGCCGGTGAAGGTCCCGATCTCCAGGCAGCGTTGGGCCCCGATCAGCCTGACCAGCAGCGCCATGAAGGCGCCCTGGTCGGGACCGATCTGCATCCCGTGCTCTGGCAGCTCCGCGGTGCGCTCGCGAAGGCGGCGCAGCACCTCGTGCTCGCGGGCGCCGAGCTGCACGACGTACGCGTACAGCTCATCGGTCATGTTCAGCGTGCGGTTCGCCATGTCGTGCGCATCGTAATCGCTTGCCCACGGCGATAAGATGATCGCGCGTCGACCAACCTGGGTTCCCTCGAAGGGGGAGGTACGTGAACCGTCCGGCGAACCGACTGCTCGCGGCGGGCTTGGCGATGATGCTCGCCGGCTGTGGCGGCGGCGCGCTTCCCGACGAGGTCGAGGTTGATGTCGAGGACTTCGGCTCGCCAGCCGGGTATTGGGAAGGTCAGGGCCAGGCGTCCGAGACGCCGCTGGACGACGGCGTGCGCACCCTCAACCGCAGCGTCGACTTCGAGTTCTGGTTCGCGCTCGACGCCAACGGCACCGGCAGCGGCGAGATCACGCTGACCTACGACGCGCTCCTGACCGTGGTTGGACTGCCCAGTCTCAGCGTCCCGGCCGGTGGCTTCGGCAGCGTGAGCTTCGACCCCGAGGTTGGCGGCAAGCTGACCGATGAAGACCCCACCCGCATCTTTCCCCTGGTCGGCCTCCGGACCGATGCCGGCCTGGTCCTCGCCATGATTCCCGGCGACGAGCCGGACCCGCTCGAGTTCACGATCCAGGCCGACCCGGGAGTGAGCGCCGGGCTCTCGCTCGGCGGCGCGGATCTCGGTGTCGACGGCCAGGGCAGCGGCGAGATCGTGCAGATCATCGACATGCGCCCCTTCTCGCCGTTCGGCGACCAGGACATCGCCGAGGTCGAGAAGCGTCCGGGCGGTCCCTACGCCGCCCACTTCGAGATCGCGGAGGATACCTGGGCCATCGAGTGGAGCGCCGTGCAGCAGAGCAGCGACGTGCAGAGCGTGGAGATCACCGACGAGATGCGCGATGCGCTCGACGCGCTCGGTTCCGCAGGCGGCGACTGAGCCCTTCAGCCCTGCTTCCGGCCGACGGCCCTCGCCAGATCACGCTTGGACGCCAGCAGCGACCCCTCGCGGTAGCCGTCCGGGACCGGCGCGGAGCGCCGAGAGGTGAGAACGAACCACTCCGTCGCGATGGCGCGAGCGGCGAGATCGTCGGGCAGGTCGAGCAGCCAGCCCATGTCCTGGCGCTGGGTGCGATGGCACTCCATGCTGCGACGCTTGCGATCGGCGAACGCGGCGACGTCGACGCGGGTCGTGACCTGCGCGTCGGGCGTGCCGAACTCTGCCGGCGCCTTCCCCGCCTCCAGCTCGTCGGACGCCTGCCGCACCGCCTCCACGTTCGTGGGGTTGAGGTCCTCCGCCTCACGGCCCTCGAGCTCGGCGTCGAGGTCCCAGGGCAGCTTGATGCCGCGCTCCTTCATCTCGGTCATCAGGCCGAACCAAGCCTCGCGGTTGAAGGCGATCTCGTAGAACCGATCGACCGCGTTGACGCCGTCGAACGCCGCCCGCGCAATGCGATGCGCGTTGATGTGATCGGGATGCCCGTAGTTGCCGTTGCTGTCGTAGCTGACGATGACGACGGGCCGCGCGCCGCGCACGATCTCGACCAGGCGCCCGGTGGCCTCGTCGAGGTCGGCCTGCCAGAAGGCGTGGGGGTGGGCGTTCGCATCGGTCCCGACCATGCCGCTGTCGCGGTAGCCGAGCACGTGATGGCGGATCGCCCCGTCGCCCAGCGCGGCGACGGAGCAGGCGAGCTCCTCGCGGCGAATGGCGGCCAGGCGGGGGCGCGCCTCGTCGGCATCGAGATCGGGGTCGTGGACCTCGCCCTCGGCGCCATCGGTACAGGTCACGAGGTCGACGCGCACGCCCTCATCCACCAACCGGGCGATGGTGCCGCCGGTCGCGACCGACTCGTCGTCGGGGTGGGCATGGACGAACAGCACACCGCCGGACTCAGGCGGCATAAACCGATGCCTTCCCGCGCCTGGGCTTGACCGCGGCGTCGCTCAGCGCGATCGCGCCATCTCGCTCGCCGCGCCCGACCATCTGCGCCACGCGTCCCAACTGAATGGCGTTCGTCAGTCCCAGGCGTGGCGCGATGAGCAGGTCCGGCGGCTCGTGGTGGACGGGATCCGCCCAGCGCGAGGCGAGGAGCGCGAGGTAGCGTCGCGCGGTGAGCGGATCGCCGTTCACGCCCACGCCGAGGCGCGCCGCGGCACGGCGCAGGAACGCCGCCCCGTAACGGCTGGCCAGCAGCCCTGGCTTGGGCGAGTCCACGAAGACGCCGACCACTGGATCGTCGGGAGCCCACGCCCGCGCCAGGCTGACCGGGACGCCCTCCCAGGGCCCGGCGTCGCACCACACGCCCTGCGCGTCGCGGCACGGCGGGAAGAGGAGCGGCACGGCGATGCTGCGCTCGAGCGCATCCGTCAGCCTGCCGCGGGTGATGAGGGTCGGCCGGCCGGCCACGAGATCGAAGGCGGTGACGCCCAACGGCGTCGGCAGATCCTCGATCTGCGGGTCGCCCATGTCGAGCGCAAGCCGCTCGAGCAGCGGGCGCGGGTCGAAGAGGGCGAAACGGCCGCGCTTGCGGACGAGCCGGTACACGCGCAGGCGACCCGCGGCCTGGACGATCTCCTCCGGCGTGCGTCCGGCCGCCAAACCCGCACCCACCAACGCACCCATGCTGGTGCCGACGATCCGCGCCGGACCCAGTCCGCGGTCGCGCAGCGCGCGGGCGACACCCACGTGCGCCCAGCCCCGCGCCCCGCCGCCGCCCAGTGCCAGGGTGAAGCCGCGGTCGGCCAGCGCGACGCTCATCGGTCCGTCGTCGATGTGTGCTCGGGGCATTCGCACAGCTCGCGCAGCTTGGTGTAGGTGAAGAGGCCGGTGTCGTGCCCGTCGGCCCAGATCGGCGCCAGCGCGTAGCGGCCGATCCAGCGCACGTCGGTCACGCGCGTCTGCTCCTCGGTGAACATGGTCTCGAGCGTGACGACACCCGGCAGGCTGCCCTCGCCGGCGCACAGCGCGCAGGGGCACGCGCGGCGCAGCGCCAACCACGACCACTCGCCGAGGTGGCCGTCATCCCAGCGGATGCGCATGCGGCGTGCGGTCTCGTCCAGCTCCACCCCGATGGGGTTGACGATCACGGGCGCCACACTCCCTTGGAGCCGAGCCACTCGACGCCGAACGCCGCGCCGGTGGTCGTCAGCTGCATGGGCGCGGCCGCATCGTCGAGATTCCACAGGTGCAGGTTCTGGAGCACTCCACCCGCCGCGGCCGAAGTGCCAAGCGTGAAGGCGACCTGCGAGCTGTCCGGCGACCAGCGCACGTGGCTGACGAGGCCCGCGACCGAGGTGCTGGCCTCCTGGTCGCCGTCCTCGCCATACAGCACGAGCGTGCTGGCCGTGCCGGACTCGCTCACCATCACGCGCATGCTGCCGTCGGGAGCCCACAGCACCGGTGCCTCGTCCGTCTCGCCCTCGGTCACCTCGCCGTCCTCGGGATCGATGTCCCACGTGCCCCTGCCGAACACCCACAGCCGCAGCCCGCCACCGTCCATCCAGAACAGGCGGACGACGCCGCCCTCGTCGAGGAATTGGGCCTGGTTCAGCTCAGGCTCCGAGCCGACCTCCGGACGGGCGTAGGTGACGGTGGCGAGCTCGTCGGTCTCGCCCGACGCAAAGCCGATGGCGAGGATCGTCGCCGTGTCGTCCGCGCCGTCCTCGCGAATGCGGACCGCGTACACGGTGGAAGCGTTGTCGCCGAACGTGACGGTGGTGATGCCATCAGCCAGCGAGCGCCTGTCTGCACTGGGCTCGATGGAGACGAGCCTATCGGCGAGCAGCGCGCTGCCCACCGTCCCGTCCGGCGCCCACGCGAAGGCCCCGACGTTCAGGCTCGGGTCCTGCGCCAGGACCTGCGGCTCGTCCGGGCTGGTGAAGTCGCGGCGCAGGAGGTAGATGGGCGCGAGGGCCGCGCTGCGACCCTGGTACACCATCTCGAGCGGTCCGTACTCGGGCACCGGCGCCGGCGTGGGCGTGAGCAGCGGCGCGGCGGTCGGCGTGGCCACCGCAACGCTGGCCGAGGGGGTTGGTTCGGGTGTGGGCTCGATGCTGGGGGTCGCGTCCGCGAGGGGAGACGAGCCCAGTCCACCACTGACGGACGCATCGCCGGCGAAGATCAGCGCCAGCAGCACAATCACCAGTCCGGCGAGGAACATCACGCCGCCGATGAGCCACGGCACCGCCTGCTCGGCTCCGCTGACGTGGCGCCGATCGAGGCCGTTCCACTCCTCCGCCCCGGTGCCGGCCGTGGTCCAGACCGCGCCGGACACGGGCTGCAGATCGCGCTCCGGCTCCCGGAACGGCTCCGGCTCCCGATCCCACGGCGCGAGGGCATCGGGCGGAGGTGCCGGCATCGGCAGCTCGTACACCTTGGTTCGGTCCAGTTGCTCGCCGGTCTCCATGTCCGGCTCAACGGAAGCAACGGTGACCGGCTCGGGCGGCGGCTCGACGGCGGCGAAGACCTCCCTGAAGGCCGGGGCTTCGAACTCCTCGGCTGCTTCGTCGTCCACGCGCGGCCCGAGCGTCGCCGGCTCGAGCTCCGGTGCGGCACTCGCGGGCTCCGGTTCGGGCTCCGGGATAGGTCGGGGTTCGGGCTCCGGCATCGGTATCGGCATCGGCTCGGGCTCGTCGAGCGCGGGCTCCGCCGGCGCCGGCTCCGTCGCAGGCTGGACCCCCCAGCGCGGCTCATCGGTCCATGCCGGCTCGGCCGAAGCTGGGAGCTCGAGCAGGTCTTCGTTCCAGGGATCGGTGACCGGCGCCGCCTCCCATGTCGGCGCAGACCATGATTCGCGCGTGTCCGCGGGCAGCTCCTCACGAGGCGGCGCTTCGGCGGCGGGCGACGGCTCGGCGAATGCGGCAGCCTCCTCGACCGGCACCGCGCGCTCGTCGCTCCAGGTCGGCTCGGGACTCCATGCCGGCTCCGGAGCCCAGGCCGATTCGGGCTCATCCGGCGAATCCGGGGGGGCGGGCGCCTCGAAGG
This sequence comes from Candidatus Limnocylindria bacterium, assembly GCA_050692055.1. GTDB lineage: Bacteria > Chloroflexota > Limnocylindria > QHBO01 > QHBO01 > JBOGTC01. The sequence goes on from JBOGTC010000077.1 coordinate 16,137, forward strand.
GAGCGGTGGCGGGCAGCTTGAAGGTGGCCAGCGGCTCGAAGATCGGCGGCGGCTCGACGGGCGGCGGC
>JBOGTC010000078.1:0-5291 GCA_050692055.1 Candidatus Limnocylindria bacterium
GGCTAGTGTCGCAGGATCGGCCGATCCTGCACAACCAAGTGTCTATCAATGCAAAGCCCGGCATCGTGGCAAGTGCGATGGTGGGCAGGGAGGGAATCGAACCCCCACAGTCGAAAGACGGCTGATCTACAGTCAGCGGAGCTCACCACCTGCTCAACCTACCCACGAAACGAGCCGGCGCGTGGTGCTGCGCCGACCGAGCCGGCATCGTAGCAAATCGGCCCCCGCCTCTCAACCAACGCCGCCCTGGCGGAATGCGGCTGGAGCCGAGGGTGGGAGTCGAACCCACAACCGTCGGTTTACAAAACCGATGCTCTGCCATTGAGCTACCTCGGCCCGCTCTGGACCGATTCTAGCCTCGACCGCGCCACCTGTCCGCGACGAGCCTGACCGCGCCGCCCAACGGTACTGGCCAGGTACTGCATCAGACCCCACACGCGTCAAATCGGGTCGGCTGGCGTGCGTGGACATCGCCGACGCAGGACCAACGAGCCATGGACCTTCCCGCCCAATCGGACCATCCTCCGCCGTGACCTTCGACCCCCGGCTCGGGAGGCGATGGCGATAGGAGGTTTGTTCGAACCGATGAAGGTGCTTCGTTCCGCGGTCACAGCGCTGACGCTGAGCCTGATCCTGCCGTGGACTGCGCTGGCGGACAGCCTGCTTGCCGATGGCGACGGTCTCGTCCCGGTGTCGAACACGCGGCTCAACCTGGGCAGCGTGTGCATCGGGACGCCCGCGACTGCCGAGGCGCTCATCGCGGTGCGCGCCACCCAGCATCCCGGGCCGCGGCGACAGGTCTTCGCCGACGGCGCCACCGTGACGGTGGGGGTTGAGTCGGTCGTCGGAGGCGGCCTGTCGGCGCATGCGCCCGTCGGATCCATCCTCCTGCCGCCGGACTGGACGACCCTGCCGAATGGCACCATCAGCGATCCGATCACGGCGACCGTGACACTCGTCGCGGAGCAGCCGGGCCGCTTCGATGGCACCGTCCGCTATGTCGCGACCGGCGCAGCCAGCCGCGGCGTCGAGGATCTCTCACGCGAGGTGGCGCTCCGAGTCCGGGCTCGCGCCGCCGACTGCGACGCGCCCGTCATCACCGTCCCCGCCGACCAGCTGGTCGAGGCCACCGGAGCCGATGGTGCCGTCGTGGACTATCCAGCCGCCAGCGCAATGGACAACCTCGACGGACCCGTGCCGGTCAGCTGCGCGCCGCTGGCGGGCAGCACGTTCGCCCTTGGCACGACCCCGGTCACCTGTCGGGCGACTGATGCCGCGCGCAACAGCGCCGAGACCAGCTTCAACATTTCCGTGGTGGACACTACGGCGCCGCAGATCAGCGGCGTGCCGGAGCCGGCACCCGTCGCGGCCTCCGGTCCCGAGGGAGCGATCGTCGACTACGCGGCGCCCACCGCGCTCGACCTGGTTGACGGTCCGGTGGCGGTCACATGCACGCAGGCGTCAGGCTCGGTCTTCGCGGTTGGCAGCTCCGAGGTCTCATGCCGGGCCAGCGACGCGGCCGGCAACCTGGCGGAGGTCACGTTCATGGTGACCGTTTCATACGTGGCACCTCCGCCGCCCGAGCCCGAGCCCGAGCCGGTCCCTGCCCCGGATCCCGAACCGAAGGGCGGCGTGTCACCGGTCGAGGTGGTGCCTCCGGCGCCATCCGCGCCGACCGCGCAGGTTCCATCCGGCGGTGAGGTCGCTTCATCCGCGGCTGGGTCGATCCGCGCCACCGACGCCCAGGCCCCGGCGCTGCCGGACACTGCCGCCGTCACCGAACCCCAGCCCCTAGGCGTCCTCGGAGGCCTGCTGCTCGCGGCCGCCGTCGCCATCGGCGCCACGCGCGGAGCTCGCATTGCCGCTGCCACGGATACCGCGCTCGGGCGCAAGGCCTGAGCTTCCGGGCGTCCTCTGGCGGACAATCTCGAAGAGCAGCAGCGCACCCGCTGTCGCGGCGTTGAGTGACGCCACGCGGCCGGCCATCGGAAAGCTGACCAGGAGGTCGCATCGGCGCCGGGTGGCGCCGGACAGGCCGCTTCCCTCAGACCCCACGACGACCGCTAGCGGACCGGACAGGTCCGTCTCCCAGGCCGATGCCGGCGCCGCCTGGTCCGCGGCCGCGATCCAGAGGCCGCCCTGCTTGAGCTCGTGGATCGCCTCGCCGATGGTCGGCAGCCGCGCGAGCAGCAGGTGCTCGCTGGCGCCGGCGCTGGCCTTCACGGCCGCGGCCGAAAGCGGTGCCGCGCCACGCGCCGGGAAGATGACGCCATCCACCCCGGCCGCCTCGGCCGAGCGCAGCAGCGTGCCGAAGTTGGTGGGATCCTGCAGATGCTCGAGGACGAGCACGAATGCCGGGCTCCGGTTCGCCTCCGCGCGCGCCAGGATCTCGGTCACGTCCGCCCAGCGCCGCTCACCCACCTCCAGCAGCACGCCCTGGTGCCCCTCGAAGCCGGCGAGACGCGCAAGCCGTTCGGGCGAGGTCCGCTCGACCGACACACCGGCGCGGCGTGCCTCGGCCTCGACCTCCTTCAGCTCAGGTGATGGCCTGGCATTGGCCGCGAGCAGCAGGCGATGCGCCTCACGCCCGGCGCGCAGCGCCTCGATGACCGGACGCCGGCCGCCGATCCACTCGCTCATTCACGCCGGCTCGACGCCTGCGACCGCCCAGGCGGCGACGCCGTCGGCGCCGGAGAACCCGAGGCCATCCGAGGTCGAGCCCTTGACGCTGACGGCGCTGGGCGCGATGCCCAGCAGCCCTCCAATGCGTGCGACCAGCTCCTCGCGCCGCGCGGCGATGGACGGGTGCGGGGCCACGATCGCGAGGTCCACGCTCGCGGGTGCCCAGCCTGACTCACGCAGCCGGACGACGGTACGCGCCAGCAGATCGGCCGAGTCGGCGCCGGCCCAGGCGTCCTCGCCAGGCGGAAACATGATGCCCACGTCGCCCAGTCCGGCGGCCCCCAGCAACGCGTCGATCAGCGCGTGGAGCGCGGCGTCGCCATCCGAATGGCCCTCCGGGCCGCGCTGCTCGTCCGGGAAGTCAACGCCCCCGAGGCGCATCGGACGGCCCTCGACCAGGCGGTGCGCGTCGAAGCCGATCCCGCACCGCGCCCCGGATCGGATTTCGGCCGAGCTGCCCGGCGCGATGAGGGGCGTCGCGCGAGCCGCGAGCACCCCACGCACGGCGGCCACGTCCTCGGGCTCGGTGAGCTTCACGTTCGCCGGCTCACCGGGCACCGTCCGGACCGAGACGCCGGCCGCGGCCAGGGCGCCGGCGTCGTCGGTGATCGGCCGGCCCCAGGCATGGGCCTCCTCGATCGCCGCGCGCAGGGCGCCCAGCCGGGCCGCCTGTGGGGTCTGCGCCGCCGCCACCTCTTCCCGCTCGACGGACCCGGCGACGCGCTCGTGCCTGACACGCTTCAATGAGTCGCGTACCGGCACGACGGGGATCGCCGCACCCTCCGACGCTGCGGCCGCGACGCGCTCGACGAGCTCCAGGGTCACTGCCGGCCGCGCCGCGTCGTGCACCAGCACCAGCGTTTCGTCGTCATGCCCGGCGCCGGTCAGGGCCCAGATGCCGGCGATGACCGAGTCGGCGCGGACCTCGCCGCCGGGAACAACGAGGCACCTGCCTTCGCATGCCGGAGGCAGCGCCGCTGAATACCGATCGACCACATCGGGCGGAACGGTCAGGGCGACGCGCAGCAGGTCCGGCGCCGCCAGCAGCGTGTCGAGGCTCCAGCGCCAGGTTGGCCGGCCCCACAGATCGATCCAGAGCTTATCGGTGCCCATCCGGCTGCTGCGGCCGGCCGCGACCAGGATGGCGGCGAACGGTTCGCTCATCGGCTCTTTGAAGCGACCCCTCAGGGGCCGTCGGTGCGGGGCTGCGCGAAGATCATGCGCCCCGCCACCGTCTGGAGAACGCGCGTCACCGTGATCGGCACCTCGCGATCCATATATCTCACGCCACCCTCGACCACGATCATCGTCCCGTCCTCGAGGTAGCCGACTCCCTGCCCGGCCTCCTTGCCCTCCTGGATGATGCGCACGCTCATCTCCTCGCCGGGATGGACCACTGACTTCACGGCGTTGGCCAGCTCGTTCAGGTTCAGCACGCGGATCCCCTGCAGCTCCGCGACACGGTTGAGGTTGAAGTCGTTGGTCAGGATCGCCGCGCGGTGATCGCGCGCGTAGGCCATGAGCTTGGCGTCCACCTCCGCCACCTCGGGATAGGTCGCCTCGGAGACCTCGACCGGCGTGACGGGATCCTTCTGCAGCGCGGCGAGCATCTCGAGCCCACGTCGACCGCGGTTGCGCCGCAGCGCCTCGGGCGAGTCGGCGATGCGCTGCAGCTCGTCGAGGACGAAGCGCGGCACGACCAGCGTGCCGAGGATGAAGCCGGTCTGTGCCACGTCGACGATCCGCCCGTCAATGACCGCACTCGTGTCGATCACCACCCGGCCCGTCGGCCCGCCTCGCCGCGATCCCGGGACGAGGCCGGCCATGGCGGGGAGCAGCACGTCCCGCTTGTAGAGCGTCGCCCACAGCATCACCAGCGCCAGGACGAGGGCGACCACGGGCGGTCCAACCGAACCCGCCAGGCCGTCGAGCTGCGAGAGCGGCACGCCGATGAGCAGCCCCATCACCAGACCGACGATGATGCCCGCCACGCCGAGCGTGAACTCGCCCGCTCCCGCCTCGGCCAGCCGCTCGATGGCGCGTCGTGCGGGGTAGACCGTGATGTAGGGGATCGCCAGGTAGCCGAAGAGCAGCGTCGCGACGACGAAGGCGGTCAGGAAGGCGGGTCGATTCGCAGGCTCGATGACGTCGCCGGCGCGCTGCAGGAGCGCGAGGCCCAGGGCGAACCCGACCAGGGTGCCGAGCAGGGCGCCCAGGAGCTGGATGATGCGAGTCATATGACCGATGAGCCCTGACGATGACGGATGGCGCGTGAGGAATGAATTGTCGATGAGGTCACACGCTCCCGCCGTGGCGAGGGCACAGTAGCACGCGGCCCAAGACCGGGGCAATGCACACAAGACCGATACGAACCGAACTCCGGCGCGTCAGCGCGCACCATCCGCGCGGTCGCCGAGTGCGGCGCTCAGCGCGGCACGGATATCGCCGGCCACGATCACTTTCCGCCCCACGTCGCCGTTCACGCCGGACCCCCGCGCCGGGCCCGTCACCAGGCGCTCGAACCCGAGCCGAGCGGCTTCGGCCAGGCGACGCTCGGCGCGGCCCGCCGCTCGAAGGCGCCCCGACAAGGCCACCTCGCCGGCCAGCAC
>JBOGTC010000079.1:0-2530 GCA_050692055.1 Candidatus Limnocylindria bacterium
GGGCAGCGGTCAGCGCCCTCCTCGTCGCCGGCGGCCCGCCGGCGACGGCCACGCTGCTCACCGCCGGCGCCTCCTCGACGCACGCCGACCTCGGCCTGCCCATCGTGCGAGTCGCGGATCGCGCTCAGCTCGTGCGGGCGGTGGGCATCACCGCCCGCCCGCTTGCAGGCATGCCGTCGACGAGCGATCCGGCCTGGGTTTCGCTCGGCGGGCGCCTGGTGCGCGGCGACGCCGACCTGGTCCTCGAGACGGCCGACGGTCGCGTTCGCCTGCAAGAGGCATGCAGGAGGCGGTCGCGGGCACGAGATGGCGAGATCGTGAGCGTCGAGGGGCTGGCCGCCGGCGGCCAGGACCGGGTGGTGGCTGGATGCGGCGCGATTCGCCCCGGTCCCACGCTCGTCGTGGCGAGGGGCACGGCCGGCGCCAAGGCGCTGAGCCCGGCCACCGGGCAGGAGGCCGCGCTGCGGCGGCACGACGTGTCGGGGGCGCCGCGGCTCATCGCGGCGGCGCTGCTGCTGGGCGGAATGCTCCTGCTTCTCGGTGCAGGCGCCCATGCCTGGCGCGTCTCCCGACGGTCGGCAGCCGGCATCGATCATGAGCTGGATGACGAGGACGCAACGCCGAGCGCCGAGGATGTGCCGTCGCCACCACAGCTCACGCTCGTCCGGCTGCCGCGTGAGCGCGGCTCGCCCTGAGCGGTGGAGCGTATACTCCCGCGCGTCCAGCGGCCGGAAGCAACATGACAGAGGAGGCGCGCACGCTTGAGCGAGGTGTCCCGGGCTGACGCGCCCCTCAGCGGCGAGCGCCAGTACCACATTGCCCTCGAGCGCGGCGAGCTGGCCGAGTACGTGCTGCTGGTCGGTGATCCGGGGCGCGTGGCGAAGGTCGCTGCACGCTGGGACTCACTCGAGCTCGAGCGCAGCAACCGCGAGATCACGACGATTACCGGTACCTATCGAGGCATGCGCCTCAGCTGCCTGTCGACCGGGATGGGCACCGACAACGTTGAGATCGTGCTCGCGGAGGTGATGGAGATCACCGATGCGCCGACCTTCATTCGTATCGGCTCCTCCGGCGCCCTGCAGCCGGAGATCGCGCTGGGCGACCTCGTGATCTCCACCGGGGCGGTGCGCCTGGAGAACACGACCGACTTCTATGTCCATCCCGGATACCCCGCGATCGCCCATCGGGACGTGGTCTGGGCCCTCGAGCAGGCATGCCTGGATCAGGGTATTCGGCACCACGTGGGGCTGACCGCCACGGCGAGCGGGTTTTACGCTCCGCAGGGACGTCAGATGCGCACGCTCCCTGTTCGCTATCCTGAGCTCGCAGACGAGCTTCGTCGCCAACGGGTGGCGAATCTCGAGATGGAGTCGTCGGCACTCTTCGTGCTGGCGCATCTGGCGGGACTGCGATCGGGCACCGTCTGCGCGGCGTATGCGCAGCGAGCCGATGGCACGTTCCTGGAAGGCGCGGCGAAGGAGGCCGCGGAGGCACGCTGTATCGATGCCGGACTCGCCGGCATCCACCTGCTCTGGCAGGTCGACACCGCCGGCGTCGACGCGCTCCAGCGTCGAGGCCAGATCGTCGGCAGGCAGGGCGGGTCTCTCAACACCGCAACCGGCGCACGTGACGCCGGCGACAATGGAGGCACGTGACCCATGGCGACCGAGGCCTACTGCGTGAAGTGCAAGGCAAAGCGCGAGATGCGGAGCGAGAACAAGATCACCATGAAGAACGGCAAGCCGGCGACCGAGGGCATCTGCCCTGTCTGCGGCACCAAGATGTTCAAGATCGGCGGCTGACCGCCGTTCGACGATCGGAGCGCCAGGCCGTTCGGCGCTCGGATCGTCGCAAGCGCCCCATCGGCCGCTCGCGCGGCATCGGCCCCTCGTGGCCGGTGACCTCCGCGGGCGGCCGATCGCATGTCGCGCCGCTAGAATGAGCGGCAGTGGAGGATGCAGCCGACCAGCCGGTCCTGGCGATCGACGTCGGCGGCACGCAGATCCGCGCCGGTCTCGTCACCCCAGACCTCGAGGTGCATAGCCGCCGCGCGGTCTCGACCGCTGACGAGGACGGCGTCGAGGCCGTCCTCGCGCGTATCTGCGAGCTGGCCGTCGCCGTCCATGACGATGCGCACGCCCGCGGGGTTGCGGCTCCGATCGGCGTCGGGATCTCGGCGCCGGGACCGCTCGATCCCTGGCGCGGAGTGGTGGTCGCCCCGCCGAACCTCCTCGGATGGCGCGACGTGCCGCTCGCCGAGCACGTTCGATCGGCCCTGAAGCTGCCCACGTTCCTCGAGCGCGACACCAACGTGGCGGTCATGGCCGAGTGGCGCCACGGCGCCGCCAGGGGCGCGCAGGGCGCCGTCTACATCACCGTCTCCACCGGTATCGGCGGCGGCGTGGTGGTGGACGGCCGGCCGCTGATCGGACCGGATGGCACCGCCGGCGAGCTCGGCCACCTGACGGTCGAGCTGGATGGTCCGCTCTGCGGCTGCGGATCGCCGGGCCATGTCGAGGCCATCGCC
>JBOGTC010000080.1:0-1805 GCA_050692055.1 Candidatus Limnocylindria bacterium
GCCCTATGAACGCGCTCGGCCATTGCATGCGCAAGGCGCTCAGCATCGTGTGGGGCGTGTGGCGCTCGGGTCACGACTTCGACCCTCGAGGAGCTCGCTCAGCTTGACAACGTCCTATGGGATCTAAGCCCGCGGTCATTGGCATCTGGCAACAGCAAAGACCATCAGCCAACGTAACGCCAACCATGGCGACATCTGACACAACGGCCCCGGCTCCGGCCCGACCGGCTCCGTCCCGACCGGCACGGGCCCGCCCGCAGCCCCATCTGTTCAACCTGTTCAAGGATCAGGCGCCCGGCTACGCTCAGCGCACAGGCGCGGCTAGCGAACGATGCGCTTCTTCATCAGCCGAGTCGGAAGGCGGGTCGCACCTCGCCGGAGGGCTCGCCGCGCGGGTCGTCGATGGGCGGCGAGGCGTAGTCGGTCAGCGCCGCCGGCAGGCGGCCATCGGTCATCAGGCCGAGCTGGCGAAGGACCTCGATGCTCACGACCTCCGTGCCACGGCGGGCCCAGTTGCCGTCCTCGATCTTGCCCGCGGCTCCCATCGGTCCATCGCCGAAGGGCGACCCCGCAGCCAGGACGCCGGGCGGGAGCGCCAGGGCAAGGACGCCCTCCGCGCCGCCCTTGCTGACGAGGCGCTTCGGAAATGCGCGCATGAGCTCGGTGTCGAGCCGTCGCCGTTCGCCACCCACGAGCTCGGGATGAGCCATCATCGCATCGCGAATGCGGCGCAGTGCGTCGGACAGCGGACGATCAGGCACGGCCGATGGATCGGCCAGCCGCGCGAACGCCACGGCCAGGCCGCGGACGGGCATGCCAAAGCTGGGGATGCCGCAACCGTCGGTCGCGATGGCGATCTCCTCGATCGGCACGTCGGACAGCGCGGAGACTGTCTCCAGGGCCAGGCGCTGAATGGGATGGTCCGGGTCCCAATAGGAGTCGATCGGCCACCCTGACGCCTTGGCGAACAGCACCATCCCGGCGTGCTTCCCCGAGCAGTTGCCGCGCAGGACGGTGGGCTTCTCCCCATCGCGAATGAGCCGATGCGCCGTCTCGACGTCGTAGGGCGGATGGACCTGGTTCTGGAGCACCGCCGAGGTCAGGCCGGCGCGTCGCAGGATCTCCTGGACGGTCCGCACATGGCGATCCTCGCCGGCGTGGCTGGCGGCCATGATCGCCAGCGCCTCGGTCCCCAAACCGTACTCGTCGAACCGGCCCGATGCGACGAACGGCGCGAGCTGGAATGGCTTGGCGCTGGAGCGCAGGAAGATGAACTCGTCCGGATTACCGACCTTCGCGATCACTGAGCCGTCGGGGGCGGCCACTGCGAGCTCGCCGCGGTGTCGCGACTCGACGTGCTCGCCACGGGTGACCTCCACCAACACCGGCGGCGCGTGCGTCTTCGCACGCTTCGGGGCGTGCGAGCGTGCGGGCGTCACCGACGACCGCGCCACATTCCAACCAGGACCGGATTCGGCGAGGTGACGGCCTCGTTGCGCGCGCACATCGGTCCTATTCCGCCTCCGCCGCGGATACCCGTGCGGCGGCTGAACCAGCACCCGAAGGCGGGCTCACGTGTCCGTCTGCCCGCACCCACGGCTCGAAATGCACACGAAACCTGGTCTCGTGCGCCCGTTCAGCCGTGGGGCGGCTGCGATCGAACCTGTGGGTCAGATACCCCGTCCGTGAGGCTACTGCCCGCCGCCGCCCTGCCCCGCGGGCTGACCCTCGCGCTGACCCTCGCGCTGACCCTCGCGCGGCTGCGCTCCCTCGCGATCGCCCTTGCTGAAGATGCTTCCCTGGCC
>JBOGTC010000081.1:0-6777 GCA_050692055.1 Candidatus Limnocylindria bacterium
GTCACTGACCGCCGCCGAGGTTGTGCAGTGACCCTCCAGCCATGATCCGCGGGATCGTCAGAGTCAGTCTCCGCTTCCGCTTCCTCGTCGTGGCCGCCGCGGCAGGGATGATGTTCTTCGGGATCGGCGAGCTGCGCGACTCGCCGGTCGACGTCTTCCCGGAGTTCGCGCCGCCGCGAGTCGAGATCCAGACGCCGTCGCTCGGGCTCTCGCCGACGGAGGTGGAGGCGCTCGTCACGATCCCCCTGGAGCAGGCGCTGAGCGGTGTGGAGGGCCTCGACGTCATGCGCTCGAAGTCGGTGCCCGACCTCTCATCCATCGAGCTCATCTTCGAGCCGGGCACCGATCTTCTGCTGGCGCGGCAGCTGGTGCAGGAGCGCCTCGCGGCGATCACGCACACGCTCCCGACCTGGGCCAGCCCGCCGGTCATGATGCAGCCGCTATCGGCCACCAGCCGGGTCATGAAGATCGGGCTCACGTCTGATGAGCTGTCCCTGATCGACATGTCCATGATCTCCTACTGGACCATCAGGTCCAGCCTGCTCGGCGTGCCCGGGGTCGCCAATGTGGCCATCTGGGGTGAGCGCCTGGAGATGCTGCAGGTTCAGGTCGTGCCTGAGCGGATGGCGACCCACGGCGTGACGCTGAACGACGTCATGGAGGCCACCGCGCAGGCGCTCGACGAGGGGCTCCTCCTGTACTCGGAGAGCAATGTCATCGGTACCGGGGGCTTCATCGAGACCGCGAACCAGCGGTTGGTGATCGAGCATGTCCCGGGCATTGTCGAGTACGACGACCTGACGCATGTGACGATCGAAACGCGCGACGGAAGCGTGATTCCCCTCACCGACGTGGCGGAGATCGTGGAGGATCACCAACCGCTGATCGGCGACGCGGTCATCAATGACGGTCCCGGGATCATGCTCATCGTCGAGAAGTTCCCGTGGGCAAACACGCTGGGCGTGACGCGCGGCGTGGAGGACGCGCTCGACGAGCTCCGACCGGGGCTGCCCGGGATCGAGATCGATTCCACCATCTTCCGCCCCGCAACGTTCATCGAGACGGCGCTCGGCAATCTCACCAACGCGCTCCTCCTCGGCAGCCTCTTGGTCTTCCTGGTGCTTGCCGTCTTCCTGTTCGACTGGCGGACCGCGCTGATCAGCCTTGTCGCGATCCCCCTCTCTCTCATGGCGGCCGGTCTCGTGCTCAACGCGTTCGACGCCACCATCAACACCATGATCCTGGCCGGCTTCGTGATTTCCGTGGGAGTCGTGGTCGACGACGCGATCATCGACATCGAGAACATCGTGCGACGGCTGCGCCAGGAGCGGCGCGCGGGAGCACGCAGGTCAACGCTCTCGGTGATCCTCGAATCCTCGCTCGAGGTTCGGAGCGCGATCATCTACGCCACGCTCATCGACGTGGTGGCCATCATGCCGATCTTCTTCATCGAGGGGCTGTCGGGAGCGTTCTTCCGGCCCCTCGCCCTCGCGTACGGGTTGGCGGTGCTGGCGTCGATGCTCGTGGCGCTGACGGTCACGCCGGCGCTGGCCTACATCCTCCTGCGCAATGCCCGCATCGACCGCCGCGAGTCACCCATTGCGCGCTGGATCCAGGGTCGATACGAGGCGCTGCTGGCGCGGATCGTTCGCAGGGCGCGTCCGGCCTACCTGGCCGTCGGGCTCATCGTCGCCGCCGGCGTCGTGGTCTATCCGCAGCTCGGCCAATCGCTGCTCCCCGACTTCAAGGAGCGAGACTTCTTGATGCACTGGCTGACGAAGCCCGGCACGTCACATCCCGAGGAGATGCGGATCTCGATCCGAGCCTGCCAGGAGCTGCGGACGATCCCCGGCGTCCGCAACTGCGGCTCACACATCGGCCAGGCACTGCTTGCCGACGAGGTCGTCGGCATTGACTTCGGCGAAAACTGGGTCAGCGTGGATCCAAGCGTGGACTATGACGCGACGCTGGCCTCCATCCAGGAGGTCGTCAACGGCTATCCCGGCATCGTCCGCGACGTGCAGACGTACCTGAAGGAACGGATTCGAGAGGTCCTGACCGGCTCGAGCGAGGCCATCGTGGTGCGAATCTACGGGTCCGACCTGGAAGTCCTGCGGACCAAGGCGCACGAGGTAGAGGATGCATTCGCCGAGATCGAGGGAATCGTCGATCTCCACGTGGAGCTCCAGGTCGAGGTGCCGCAGATCGAGGTGGAGGTCGACCTCGCCGCGGCCGAGCGGCATGGCCTGAAGCCGGGTGATGTGCGCCGAGCGGCCTCGACGCTGGTGGCCGGCATCGAAGTGGGCGACGTCTTCCGGGAGGGAAAGGCGTATGACGTGCAGGTATGGAGCACGCCAGGGACGCGGCAGAGCGTGAGCGACATCGAGAGCCTTCCCATCGACACTGCCCGCGGCGGACAGGTGCCCCTGGGTGAAGTGGCCGACGTTCGCGTTGTTCCAACCCCCAACAGCATCAGTCACGAGGGCCTCGCACGCCGGATCGACGTCGAAGCCAACGTCAGCGGCCGGGACCTCGGCTCGGTCATTCGCGAAGTCGAAGTCGCGCTGGCCGAGGTCGAATTCCCGCTCGAGTACCACCCGGAGCTGATCGGCGAGTATGCGGAGCGCCAGGCCGCGCAGGATCGCCTGCTGCTGTTTGGCATCGTGGCCGCGATCGGAGTCTTCCTCCTCCTCCAGGCGTCCTTCGGCAACACGCGCCTGGCGCTGCTGTCGTTCCTCACCCTGCCGTCCGCGCTCGTCGGCGGCGTCCTGGGTGCGTGGGTCAGCGGAGGCGTCATCTCGCTGGGCTCGCTGGTCGGCTTCTTCACGGTCCTGGGCATCGCGGCACGGAACGGAATCATGATGATCAACCACTTCCAGCACCTGGAGCGCCATGAGGGCGAGTCGTTCGGTGCGGGGCTCGTCCTGCGCGGAGCCCGGGAACGGCTGTCACCGATTCTTATGACTGCCCTCGCCACTGGACTTGCGCTGGTGCCGTTGGTCATCGCGGGAGACATCCCCGGTCACGAGATCGAGCACCCGCTTGCGGTCGTTATCGTGGGCGGGCTCGTCACGTCGACGCTGCTGAACCTGTTCATCGTTCCCTCCCTGTACCTGAGGTTCGGGAGGGACACGAGCGTGCGCGCTCAGGCCGAGGCAGCGTAGCTCCGAGAGGCCCGAGACAGAACGCGGGTCAGGCGGCCGCTGTTGCGCTCGAACCGGCGGCGATGGCGTCGCGGACCCACTGGGTCTCGGCGAAGTTCACGCGACGGAAGTCCAGCCGCGACTGCGATGCCGGGCCATGCCCGGTGACGACGGACTTCAGCTCGGCCCAGTCGGGCTCGGTGTAGATCCATCGGCCCGTCTCGGGGTCGAGGCGCAGCTCGGGATCCGGGATGCGAAGGCCCAGCTCGCGGATGCGCGGCACGTAGATGGAGAGGAACTCCTGGCGCAGCTGCTCGTTGTTCTTGCCCTTGATGCCCCAGTGCAGGTCCTTGTCCTTGGCCGGGTCGGTGGGCGGGCCATGCATCTGCATGAGCGGGCCCCACCATCGGTCCAGCGCCTCCTGGACCATCGCGCGCTGCGACTTGGTGCCATTCATGAGCGTCAGCACGACGTCGCGGCCGTGCATGATGTGGACCGATTCCTCCCAGCAGATCTTCTTCATGGTGCGCGCGTACGGCGCGTAGGAGGAGTCGCGCAGCGCCTGCTGGCTCACGATCGCCGCCGCGTCGACGAGCCAGGCGATGATCCCGACATCGGCCCATGACTTCGTGGGGTAGTGGAAGACATTGTGGAACTTCGTCTTGCCGTCGAGCAGGTCCTGCAGCATGGCCGCGCGCGGCTTGCCGAGATCCTCGGCCACGCGGTACAGGAGCTGGGCATGGCCCACCTCGTCCTGGATCTTGCTGGTCAGCGCCAGCTTTCGACGCAGGGTCGGCGCGCGCATGATCCAGTCACGCTCAGGGAGGACGCCCATGAGCTCGGAGTTCGCATGCATCTCGACGAACTTCAGGACCGCGGCGCGATAGTCGTCCGGCATCCAGTCATCGGCCTCGACCTTGCCCCCCGATCCGACGTGGGCGTAGAAGGCGTCGGCGTCGCCCGGCGCGTACGGTGGGCGACCGTTCAGCGGCTGGATCGTATCGGTCTGCTCCATGATCGATTAAGGGTACTGCAAGACCGATACGAGGGCGATCCGTTAACCCGGGGCTCGCGCGCCGTTCCCCGCGGCTTTGCGCGACTGATCAGCCGTGGTGCGGCTGAACCAGCACACGAAGGCCACCTCACGTGCCGAATAGCCGTATCCACGGCTCGGAATGCACACGAGGTCGGGTTTCCCGTGTCCGTTCAGCCGTCCCACGGCTTAGCCAATCGCAGGGCGCGGGGCCGATGCGGCTCGGCTGTTCCGTCGCCGCGTCCACATTGTGCTACCCAGCAATCGCATTACTGCAACGCGACGGCACCGGCCATTCTTCCGCGTCAAGTCATAGACTTTCATAGATTCAACTGGCCTGCTGGGGCCCATGTGTTTGCGTACCAGTAACCACATTGCTGACGCGAGGAAACGCGACTGACCGAAACGGATAGCGCACCTGACGCGCAGCAACGCACTCAGCCGCTAGAGGCATGCGGCGAACACAAGCTCATTGGCCTCGAGGAGATTCATCACCGTCGCCACCCGCTCGACACGCGGTTCGAGCGTGAGGGCGATGCTCGATCCGTCGGAGCGGGCTCCGACGACGGCATAGACGCCGCTGACAGATCCATGGAACTCGGCCAAGTGCTCGCGGGCGGGCGCATCACGCTCGGCCCGCCGTTCGTCGTCGTAGGCCATCACGGCCTGGAACACCGGGCGATCCCCATCGTACCGATAGCCCATGCCGAAGACCTGGTACACCGCCACTCCCTGAAGCAGCTCGATCATCGGCTCTACCTGCTCGGGCGGGTACATCAAGAGGCCGAGGAACCCTGCGCACGGTGAGCCGCCGATGCGGATCTCGATGGCCGCCGCACCGGCCAGCTGCGCGCCCGACTGTGTGACATCCGCGAGCTCATCGACGCTCTCGGCCTCGCCTGCGGCCGCGGCGAGGACGGCCTCGATGGCGGGCACGGACTCGGACATGACCAGGCGACGCGTGTCTTCGGTCACCCCGACGTTGAGCATGGCGGTGTCGCTATCGGTCTGCCAGTCGATGAACAGGTCGCGTTCCACGGTGTAGATCGTTGCGCCTGACACGCGCGACTCCACGTATCGTCGCTCGGCGAACAGCGCGAGCAGCTCGTCGGTGGCGAAGCCGCTCCACAGCTGCACGAGCGCCACGCTCGTTCCGTCAGCCAAGGTGGCCGACGCCTCCCAGTCGGCGTCTGCTGCGTCCCAGCCCCATGCATCCAGGTGCGAAGGGCCGTATGCCCTGGCGAACCAAGCGGTCGGTGCCTGGCGTTCTATGGTCGAGAGAAACAGCGCCTCCCGCTGCGCACTGCCATCTGTCTCCGCCTCCCGCTCGAGCCCCTCGATCTCACGGATGAGAGCCCAGTCGGTCAGGGCGAGCTCACGAACGTCCAACGGCAGCATGGCAAGCGCTTCCGACAGCGCATCGCCCGGTCCCGGGTCCTTCGTGGCCGAAGGGCTGGGTCCGCCGCAACCGGCGCCGAGGACCAGGACGCCGATGATCCACTGGGCGTGCTTCACCTGCACCTCCGTATCAGCCGATCTGTCAGCCGATGTACGGATGATGGCGCGTGCAGCTTACGCGGCCCCGCGGACTGACATGCGAGCGTCACATGGGCAGCGTAGCGTCAGGAGCATGAGCTCCAGCCGTGCGCGCACGATCACCGTCCTGGCCGTCGCCGGCCTCGTGCTGGCCGCCTGCAGCGCCGATCAGCCAGACCCCGACCTCGAGTCCGAGCCGGTCCCGGGCCCGACCGCCAGCGCAGGCAGCCCTCAGCCCATCGGTCCGGAGCGTGCCGCCGAGCTGATGGACATCCTGCAGGGCGGCGACGGCCCTTCGCGCAGCGACGCGTTCGACGAGATCGCCGCGGCGGACGACCAGCGCTTCGTGGCGGTCCTGATGGAGCTGCATCGCGCCAGCGAGGTCGGCGTCGTGCCTCTGCACAACCTCACGAGCTACGTCGCCTACCTCGAGCAGCTCACCGGCGAGGAGTTCAGCCACGTCTGGCCCGATTGGGTGGACTGGTACGGCGCCACCGATCTCGAGCCGCCGCCCGGCTTCGCGGCTTGGAAGGGCAGGCTGCTGGGCGGCATCGACCCCGCGATCGGTGAGTTCCTGGCCGATCCCGGCGACGCCGCCATCCGGATCGAGGAGATCGTGTGGGGCGGCGTGCGGGTCGAAGGCATCCCGCCGCTGGAGCAGCCGGCGATGCTGGCCGCGGACGAGGCCAGCTACCTGGAGCCGGACGAGCCTGTGTTCGGGATCGCGCTCGATGGCGAGGCGCGGGCCTACCCGCTGCGCATCATGGACTGGCACGAGATGGCGAACGACACGATCGCCGGCGTGCCCTTCAGCCTGGCGTACTGCACGCTGTGCGGCGCCGGCATCGCGTGGGACAACCGCGCGCCGGACGGCGAGACGTACGACTTCGGCACGTCGGGGCTGCTCTACCGCAGCAACAAGCTGATGTACGACCGCCAGACGCGCAGCCTGTGGAACCAGTTCACCGGCACGCCGGTGGTGGGCGAGCTTGCCGGTCGCGAGGGGCTCGAGCTCGACCTGCTGCCCATTGTGCTGACGAGCTGGGACTCGTGGCAGGACCAGCA
>JBOGTC010000082.1:0-9854 GCA_050692055.1 Candidatus Limnocylindria bacterium
GCCTCCACGCCGCCGAGGTTGCCCACGTTCGAGCCCCCGTAATGCTCCGAATCGGAGTTGAGCGCCTCTTCCCAGTGCCCGCCGCGCGGCAGCCCCAGCCGGTAGCCGTGCCGAACCACCGGCGTCAGGTTCAGCACCACGACGCACAGGTCGTCGCCGGCGCGGCGGATCCAGGAGTAGACGGACGACTCCACGTCGGAGGCGTCGATCCAGGCGAAGCCGTCGTGGTCGTGATCGGCGGCCCACAGCGCGGGAGAGGACAGGTACAGGCGGCCGAGGTCCTCCATGAAGCGGCCCAGGCCGGCCCGCATCGGCTCGGAGGCGGACTCCCAGGGCAGGGCCTGGTCGTGGTTCCACTCCTGCCAGGGCCCGAGCTCGGAGCCCATGAAGAGCAGCTTCTTGCCCGGCTGCGACCACATGTTCACCAGCAGGGCGCGCAGGTTGGCGAAGCGCTGCCACTCGTCGCCGGGCATCTTGCCCAGCAGCGAGCCCTTGCCGTGGACCACCTCGTCGTGGCTGAGCGGCAGGACGAAGTGCTCGGTGTCCCGGTACAGGCCGCGGAAGGTCAGCCTGTCGTGGTGGAAGCGGCGGTGGACCGGGTCCTCCTTGAAGTAGGCCAGCGTGTCGTGCATCCAGCCCATGTCCCACTTGAACCCGAAGCCGATGCCGCCGAGGTAGGTCGGCCGCGTGATGCCCGGAAAGGCGGTCGACTCCTCCGCGATCGTCACCGCGCCCGGGAAGCGGCCGTACACCCGCTCGTTCACCTCGCGCAGGAAGGCGACGGCGTCGAGGTTCTCGTTGCCGCCGTAGGCGTTCGGCGTCCACTCGCCGGGCTCGCGCGAGTAGTCGAGGTAGAGCATCGAGGCCACGGCGTCCACGCGCAGGCCGTCGATGTGGTATCGGTCCAGCCAGAAGAGGGCGTTGGCGACCAGGAAGTTGCGGACCTCGGGTCGGCCGTAGTCGAAGATGAGCGTGCCCCAGTCGGGATGCTCGCCACGCTGCGGATCAGCGTGCTCGTAGAGGGGCGTGCCGTCGAAGCGGCGCAACGCGAAGTCGTCGGTCGGGAAGTGGGCCGGCACCCAGTCGACGATGACGCCGATGCCGGCTCGGTGCAGCGTGTCGACGAGGTGCGCGAAATCGTCGGGCGAGCCGAAGCGCGAGGTCGGCGCGAAGTAGCCGGTGACCTGGTAGCCCCACGAGCCATCGAACGGGTGCTCCGCCACCGGCAGCAGCTCGACGTGCGTGAAGCCGAAGCGGTAGCAATGCTCCACCAGGCGCTCAGCCGCCTGGCGGTAGCCGAGCCACGAGCCGTCGTCGTTGCGCATCCAGGACCCGAGATGGACCTCGTAGGTGCTCATGGGAGACCGATACGGATCGCGCGCCGCGCGCTCCGCCATCCAGGCCTCATCGGTCCATGCGAAGGCCGATGGGTCCCAGACCCGTGACGCCGTCTCCGGTCGCACCTGCATCGCGAACGCGAACGGGTCCGCCTTGAGGCGCAGCTTGCCGTCGCGTCCGAGGATCTCGAACTTGTAGAGCTCGCCGGGACCGATGCCGGGAATGAACAGCTCCCACACGCCGGAGCTGCCCATCGAGCGCATGGGGAAGAGCCGGCCGTCCCAGCGATCGAAGTCGCCCACGATGCGGACGCTGCGCGCGTTCGGCGCCCACACGGCGAAGCCGACGCCGGTCGTCCCGTCCATGGTCCGCGGGTGTGCGCCCAGCACGTCGTACAGGCGCTCGTGCGTTCCCTCGCCGATGAGATGCAGGTCCACGTCGCCCAGCGTCGGACCGAACCGATAGGGATCGTCGCGCTGCCAGTCGTTCCCGTCGGCGAAGCTGAAGCGCAGCCGGTAGGCGAACTGGCCGGGCGCCAGGTCGGGGACGACGCCGGCCCACAGGCCGCCGCCGAGCGGCTCCATGGGCGCGGTGCCGCCATTGGGCGCGACCAGCGCCGCCCCGGTTGCGTCGGGATGGTAGGTGCGGACCACCGTGCCTCCCACCGTTGGGTGCGCGCCCAGGATGGCGTGGGGATCGTGGTGCTCGCCCCGCGCCAGGCGCGCGATCTCCTCGGCCGGCGGCGCGTGCTGCGCAGTCGTCATCGGGCTAACCATACGCGCTGTTCCGCCGCAAGATGCGTGCGAGGCGGGCGCCAGGCCGCTACGCGAACGGGTCGCGCGTCTCGATGCCGCGGAACCGCCGAAAGTCGCGATCGCGCGTCCAGATGCGCCTCACGCCGTGCTCGAGCATCAACGCGACGAGGTGTGCGTCCGGTATCAGATTTCCGGTTGGGTGAGCATCCTCGGCCACGTCCCCGAAGTGCTCCCAGAACCGATCAGACTCAGCACCGGCCCGAACGTTCGGCAGTTCCAGGAGCTGCGAGACATTCGTCCACGCCTCGGTCACCGACAACGGGCTCGCAAAGACGGACGGGTGCGTCGCAAGTCGTAGGTAGGCCATCACGGTAGGCCAGAACAGGTAGATGATCTGCGGACCGCGCGCGACCTCATCGATGAACTCGACGGCGCGATCCCTGTAGGGACTGCGCGCGTCCGATGCGTACAGCAGCACGTTCGCGTCCAGGGTGGCGCTCACCGCTCCTCGAGCGCCCGGCGCACGGCCTCCTTGTCCTCGAGGTCGACCAGGGCACCCATCGGCCGCGTGATCCACTCAATCCGCCGACGCGCCGGAGGCTGGCTGGAGTGCAGGGCGCCGGCGAGGAGCTCAGAGGCGGTCTGGCCGATCGAGCGCCGATCGCGGCGCGCGCGCACCTTCAGCTCGCGCAGCACGCTGGCGTCGATGTCGATCGTCGTTCGAGGCATGATGCGTGATGCTATGACCGACCACATCAGATGTCAAGACAGGCGATTCATGCTGGCCGGCTCCTGCCCGCGTGGTAGGGTAGCGCCGCGTCCCGGAGGTGACCGGACGCACCGCATCGGTCAGGCATCGCGTCCGCCCTGTCGTGCCACGGGCCGGCGTCCATGAGTATCACGAGAGGGACATTGGGACTCTTCGACGGCCTGCTCGGCCTCCTCAGTCACGACGTCGGCATCGACCTCGGTACGGCCAACACGCTCGTCATCGTCCGGCGCCGGGGCATCGTCATCAGCGAGCCGTCGGTGGTGGCCATGGACACGCGGTCCAAGCGCGTGCTGGCCATCGGCGCCGAGGCCAAGCGGATGGTGGGCCGGACGCCGGCCAACATCGTCGCCATCCGTCCGCTGCGCGACGGCGTGATCAGCGACTTCGACGTCACCGAGCAGATGATCCGCTACTTCATCAAGAAGGTGCACGACCGGTACGCCCAGGTCTCGCGCCCGCGCGTCATCGTCGGCATTCCATCCGGCGTGACGGAGGTCGAGAAGCGAGCCGTCCGCGACGCGACCATCAACGCCGGATCGCGCTGGGCCAGGCTCATCGAGGAGCCGATGGCGGCCGCCATCGGTGCCGGCCTACCCGTCTCCGAGCCGAGCGGCTCACTGATCGTCGACATCGGCGGCGGCACGACCGAGGTCGCGGTGGTGAGCCTGGGCGGGATCGTGGTGAGCAGATCCATCCGCATCGGCGGCGACGAGATGGACACCGATATCGTCAGCTTCGCGCGCCGCGAGTACAACCTGCTGATGGGCGAGCGGACGGCGGAGGAGATCAAGATCGCGGTCGGATCGGCCTATCCCGGAGAGGAGGAGCGGACGGTGACCTTCCGGGGCCGGGACCTGCTGACCGGGCTGCCGCGAAGCGTCGAGGTGGGCGGCGAGCAGATCCGAGAGGCCCTCGAGCCCTCGGTCGCCCAGATCGTGGAGGCGATCAAGGAGACGATCGAGGAGACGCCGCCCGAGCTGGTGGCCGACATCATGGATCAGGGCATCGTGCTCGCCGGCGGCGGGGCGCTGCTGGTCGGCCTCGACAAGCGCGTGGCCGAGGCGACCCAGATGCCGGTCCACATCGCGGACGACCCGCTCACCTGCGTGGTCCGGGGCACCGGACGCGTGCTCGAGGATCTCGACCTGCTCGAGCGCGTCCTCGTCAGCGAGCAGCTCACGCGCGCGCCGCGCTAGCGGCGGCCCGCGCGAAGCGCATCGGTCCAGACCTGATGTACGGACCCCCCGCTCCGAACCGTCGCGCCCGCGCCGGCCTCTGGTTCGCCGCCTTCACGATCGTCTCGCTGCTCATGCTGCTCGCCAGCCGGACCGATCCGGCGGTGACCCTCCAGGCCGTTACGACCCGGGCGCTGGACCCGGTGCGCCAGGCGATCGCCGGGGTGGGGCAGGCGGTGGGCGGGCTCGTCGGCACGATTGGTGAGATCGATCGGCTGCGGTTGGAGAACGACCGCCTGCGCCGCGAGCTCGCCGGGGCGGAGCAGGAGGTTGCCGAGCTGACCGAGGCGGCGCGCGAGAACGAGGAGCTGCGGGAGCTGCTCGGCATCGGCGAGGCGCTCGAGATGGAGCTGCTGCCCGTCCGCATCATCAGCCGCGACCCCTCCAACTTCAGCTGGGAGGTGGGCATCGACGCCGGGACCGAGGACGGGCTGCGCGTCGGCATGCCGGTCGTCGGCAGCGCGGAGGGCGCGGGCGCCCTGGCCGGCACCGTGGTCGACGTCACCGGCGACTCGGCTCGCGTGCGCTTCATCGTCGACACGCGATCGAGCGTCATCGCCACCGACCAGGCCAGCCGGGCGATGGGCGAGGTCCAGGGCCAGCCCGGCGGCCAGCTCGTCTTCGTGAAGGTCCCCGTCACCGAGCCCCTTGCCGTCGGCGACACCATCGTCAGCGCGGGCCTGACCTTCGGCGAGGAGGCGAGCCGCTATCCGGGCGGGCTGCTCATCGGCAGCGTCCAGGCGGTGGAGGAGGACGCCAACGCGCTGACGCAGACGGCCTTCGTGCGGCCCGCCATCGACTTCCGTGCCATCGAGCGCCTCCTGGTGGTGACCGACTTCTCCCAGGGCTGACGCCGGCCGCGCCGCCCATGGCGTGCCTCCCGCCCGCCAGCCGAGCCGAGGCGTCCGTCCCCCGAGCCGAGCCGAGGCGCCCGAGCCGAGCCGTGCCGATGCGTCAGATGCCAACCACCGTCGGCTTACGGCTCGTCGACCGCCGATTCTGTGCCATTCGCCAATCACCGCCGGCTTGGGCACGCTCGGCGCCGTCCAGAGCGGGTTCGGCCACGCGCTCCACGCTCGCGGGAGGTCGCCGACCTCCGACACGGGGCCGTTCAGCTCGCCTAAGCCGCCGCTGGTTGGAGTCTGGCAATCTCGCGAAGCTCAGGGTACGCGGCATCGGCCCGGCATCGGACCGGCATCGGCCGGAGCGGAATCCGGTGCCATCGCCGCGCAGGTGCGCCGGCGCACATGGCCCACGGGTCCGGCGCCGAGGGGACGATAGCGCCATGTACCCGGGCGCTGACCACGGCGTACGGTTCGATGCCCGAGCCCACCAGCCGCGCCAGAGGAGCTCCTTCATTGCCCGTCCGGACCCCCGCGATCCTTCTGATCCTCAGCCTCTTCCTTGCCGCCGTCATCGCGGCGGTCCCGGAACCCGCTCGGGCCGGGGGACCGAAGGTGGCGATCATCGTGGGCCCGGTTGGCGGACTTACATCCACCTATCGTTCAATGGCTGATGACGTTGCCGATGCGGCGAGTGCCGCCGGCGCCACGGTCGCCAAGGCGTACTCACCGACTGCAACGTGGGGCAACGTGAGGAACGCGGTGGACGGAGCCAACGTCGTCGTCTACTTCGGCCACGGTAACGGTTACCCGAACCCGTACACCATCGGCCACCAGTACACCGACCGGGTCAACGGCTGGGGCGTGAACCGCACGACCACCAACGGCGATTCGGACAGCTGGTCCAGCACCATGGTCTACTGCGGCGAGAAGGCGCTCCTCGGGACCCTTACCAGCTCCGACGGCGCTGCCCAGCGGCAGTACTGCACGGGCAAGGTCAACCCCGCTCCCGGCTTCACCATGGTCTACGCCCAGGCGCACTACGCCCCGGGCTTCGGAGAGCGCTACGTGGAGAGCACGCCGCTGACCACGCTGGCCGAGGCGCAGCAGCGCGTGCGGAACTACTCGCGACCGGTGTTCGGCCTCGGTGGCTCCGCGTTCTATGCCACGGCCTACGGCGACGCGGACGAGATCGTGACGCGCCTCCTGACCGACGGCCGCACCCACGGCGACCTCTTCCGCAGCGGGCGCGGCTTCAGCGCCGGCACCTTGACGACCATGGCTCATCCTGACGTCCCCGGGACGGCGGTATGGGTCCAGCGCACCTCGATCTCTGGCCTGCACTTCGGCGATCCTGACTACTGGTACGCCTTCGCCGGGAATCCGGACACGACGGCGGCCGAGGGATTCGTGCCGCTGCCGTTCAGCGACATCGCGAGCTCACCATTCCGCAACGACATCGTATGGCTGGCCGAAACCGGCATCACCGGCGGCTGCGGGAACGGCAGGTTCTGTCCGGACCAGGCGGTGACACGCGAGCAGATGGCGTCGTTCCTCGTCCGTGCGCTCGACCTGCCTGCCACCGGCACCGACTACTTCACCGACGACGGCAGCTCCATCCACCATGCCGATATCAACCGGCTCGCGGCGTCGGGCATCACCGGCGGCTGCGACGATGGGCGCTTCTGCCCGCGCAACGTCGTCACCCGCGAGCAGATGGCGTCGTTCCTCGTCCGCGCGCTGGACCTGCCCGCCACCGGCACCGACTACTTCACGGATGACGGCAGCTCCATCCACGAGGCCGATATCAACCGGCTCGCCGCCTCCGGCATCACCGGCGGCTGCGGTGGCTCGAGATTCTGCCCGGCGGCCGGCGTCACCCGTGGCCAGATGGCGGCGTTCCTGCGGCGCGGCCTGTCATAGGCTACGAGGGAACTACAGGGAGGTCAGGTGGGGATGGGGTCCGTTGGTACCATACGCCGCCGCCTGGCGGGCCGGTAGGCTGCAGCTCGCCATCGAACCATCCGTCCTGAGGCCGCTCGTCCGTGTCACCCGCACCGCATCGCATCCCGGTCCACCGCGTCCTCACCGCGCTTCTGACGCTCGGCCTCCTCGCCTCCCTGGCTGCCCCGGTTGCCGCCAACGAGCCGACCGCGACGCCGGCGGCCAGCCCGGCGACGGAACCGCCTCCGTCCGAGCTGCCGATTGGGCCCGATGGGCAGCCGATGGCGCCATCGATCCATGCCGAGATGCTGGCCGAGCACGCCGCGGACGCGGTCTCCTTCACGACGGGTGAGGCACCATCGGTAGCGATGGCGACGCCTTCGGGCGACGGCGGCCTGGGCGATGGGACCACCTCCTCAACCGATGGCGGCGCGGCCGCCCTGCCCAACGGCCTGCGCAAGGAGATCTTCGGCTACCTGCCGTACTGGATGCTGAGCAGCAGCAACCTCGCGTACCTCGACTACGACATGATCTCGACCATCGCCTACTTCGGTGTCGCGGCCCGGAGCGACGGCACCCTGGCGCGCACCGCCGACAGCGTGACCACCCCAAGCTGGGCCGGCTGGACCTCGTCGCACATGACCGACGTCATCAACAAGGCGCACGCGCGCGGGGTGAAGGTCGTGCTGACCGTGACGATGATGGCCTGGAACGGCAACTACACCGAGATGTCGGCCTTCCTCAACAGCTCGAGCGCGCGCAACCGGCTGGTGGGCGAGATCGTGGGCACCGTGCGCGACCGCCGGGCGGACGGCGTCAACCTGGACTTCGAGCCGGTGCCTGCCTCGCTGCGCGATCAGTACACGTCATTCGTGCGCCAGCTGAAGGCGGGTCTGCAGTCGGCCGGCGTCGGGTCGTTCCTCACCGTGGCCACCATGGCCGGCGCCGCCACCTGGTCGAGCGGCTACGACGTCGCCGCCCTCAGCGCCAGCGGCGCGGCCGACGCGCTGATGGTGATGGCGTACGACTTCAGCTGGTCGGGCTCGGCGCGGGCCGGAGGCGTGGCGCCCGTCCGCAACCCGTACATCTTCGACGTCAACGACGCAATACGCGACTACCTCGCCAAGGTGCCCGCCGGCAAGCTCATCTGGGGCGTGCCGTACTACGGCCGCGAGTGGTCCACCGACACGAGTGCGCTCTACTCCGAGACGAACAGGAAGCGGACGAGCGTGGCGTATTACTACACCGGCCATCGGACGCGCGCCGGCCAGCACGGGCGGTTGTGGGATTCCACCGGCCAGGTCCCCTGGTATCGGTTCCATGACAGCGCCGCCGGCACCTGGGTCCAGGGCTACTACGACGACGTCGCCTCCCTGACCGCCAAGTACAACCTCATCAACCTCAACGACATGCGCGGCGTGGGGATCTGGCATCTGCTGATGGACAACGGGCGCGCGGAGCTGTGGGACGCGCTCGACACGCACTTCCAGGGCCCGTGGTTCACGGACGCCGTCGGCTCCCAGTTCCAGTCGGACATCCTGTGGCTCGCCGAATCGGGCATCACCCAGGGCTGCGGGGAGGACCTGTTCTGCCCGAACCAGGCGGTGACCCGCGGCCAGATGGCGGCCTTCCTGTCCCGTGCCCTGGAGCTGCCGGCGACCGGGCGCGACTTCTTCAGTGACGACGGCGGCAGCATCTTCCACGCCGACATCAACCGGCTCGCCGCAGCCGGCATCGCGAGCGGGTGTGGCGACCGGAGGTTCTGTCCCAACGGCGCGGTGACACGCGGGCAGATGGCGGCCTTCCTGTCCCGCGCGCTGGAGCTGCCGGCGACCGGTCGCGACTTCTTCAGCGATGACGGGACGAGCATCTTCCACGCCGACATCAACCGGCTTGCCGCCTCCGGCATCACCAGCGGCTGCGACGCGGGCCGGTTCTGCCCGAACGCAGCGGTGACGCGGGGAGAGATGGCCGCCTTCCTGCGCCGCGCGATGACTCGCTAGCGGCCTCGCCGCGCCAGGACCCGCTCCCAGATCGCATCCATCGACGCGCGCTGCTGCTCCACGTCGAAGCGCGCCGCGGTGGCCGCAACCGTTGCAGGATCGTAGTCGGGGACCGAGGCCAGGGCGCCCGCATAGTCTGCGTCGCGCACGAGCGTGCCGTTGACGCCGTCGGTGATCACCTGGCGCAGGCCGCCGATGTCGGCGGCGACCACCCAGCGCCCGGCGGCGATCGCCTCGGCGGCGACGAGCCCGAATCCCTCCTCGCGCGAAGGGGCGAGCAGCACGTCGTGCTGCGCCAGCACGCCGGGGACATCGTCGGGGCCGATCTCGCGCAGCCCGGGCCCCAGCAGCGTGTCGGCCAGCCCGCGGGCGACCTCCACGCCCTTGTAGGCCTGCGCGCCGCCGAGGTACAGGACCCGGCGTTCCGCGGGGCGAGGTGCCGGGACGAACCGCTCCAGGTCGATCCCGGGATTGACGACCTCGGCCTCGGCTCCGAGCGCGCGGACCGCCGCTGCCGTGTCATCCGAGTTCGCCACCACCGCGGCGGCACCGTTCAGGACGCGCCGCGCCAGCCAGCGATGGACGCCGCTGCGGCTGGCGATCGACCGGACGTCCGACCCGTGGGCCACGACCACCAGCGGCAGCCTGCGGGTCCTCGCGGCGAGCAGCGCCACGACGCCGGATGGCAGGACAAAGTGGCCCTCGACGCCATCGAAGGCGCCGCGCGTGCGCACGGCGCGCCACGTCAGGCCCAGGTATCGGCGCCATCCCGGCTCGTCGTAGCGGTCGGGAGCGATGACGGTCGCCGCCGCCCCGCGCAGCCGCTCGCGCACGAAGGCACCGGCCGCCGGTCGGTCGGCGGTCGGGTAGCGCGCGGTCACGACCAGGAGGCGCATCGGTCCGGACGGTAGCGCAATCCGCGCAGGCTGGGTCCTGCCGGCGAGCACCCGTTCGGCCCAGCCGGC
>JBOGTC010000083.1:0-2923 GCA_050692055.1 Candidatus Limnocylindria bacterium
GATGACGAGCGCGCCCGCCGGCGCCGCGTCGACCGCCGCGCGGTACACCGGGATGGCGCGCTCGGCCTTGCCTCGAGGGAGTCCAACCGCATGAGCTTCGAGGCCGCGCTGCTCCAGGCCGTCGACCTGCGGCCGCAGCGCCTCGACCGAGCCGGAGGCGCCGGGCGCGAGGAGGATCAGCATCGAGTCAAGGTAGCAGCAAGGGCCGATGCGGCCGCCTCGGACCAGCCAGCTCCGTGACGGAGCCCGGCCGCCGTCGTATTGCATGAGATGGAGATAACGGGGAAGAAGACGGCGTGAAGGCGCTGATCTTGCCCGTGCGTTGCATACGGTGACGGCAGCGGGGAAGAAGTCCCCGATGTCGGCCTCTTCTTCCCCGATACCTCCATGTGGTGCAACACCGCGCGTGCAACGCCGCGCGTGCAACGCCGCGCGTGCAACGCCGCGCGTCTAACGAACTCGCCGCCTCGCACGCCGCGAAATCGCCGCCTCGCACGCCACGCCCAACGCGGCGAGGAGCGAACGGGCTACTGCAGCTCCCAGAGGACCTGGCGCGGGCTGCGGCCGTCGTTGACGATCCGCGCGGCGAGATCACGGCCGACGTATCGGTAGTGCCACGGCTCGTAGTCGTAGCAGGTGTTGTCGTAGCTGCCGACGGGGTACGACATCACGAACCCGTAACGCCACCCGTTGGCGGCCATCCAGCCACCGGCCGGGGTGGTGGCCCAATCGGCGTACTCCCATGGCGGCTGCCCGCCCTCGGAGGTGAAGTCGATGGCCGTGCCCAGCTGGTGCTCACTGTGGCCTGCACGCGCCGAGGTGCGCAGTGCCTGCTTGTACCCGCCCACGCTGACCCAGTAGTCGAACGTTGACTGCTGCTGGGCGTGGCTGCGGAAGCCGCTGACGACCGACAGCGGCGCGCCGGCCGCTCGGGCGTCGGCGGCAAGCGCACGCAGGTCATCGATCATGATCGACCGCACCGCGTACCCAGCGTTGAGGCCGGCGGCGCTGGTGTCGACGAGGTCGCCGGGGTAGTAGCTCGCCGGCAGGTGGTAGATCGTGTCGAGCAGGCTGATCGGCCAGTCGCCGTAGCCGTGGTGCTTCGTCAGCAGACCGGTGTACTCGCAGGGCGGGAGCGAACCGGGTGACGGGGGTGGTGGCGGCGGCGGCGGAGGCGGAGGCGTCGGCGGTGCCGTCGGGACCGGCGTCGGCATCGGTGTTGGTGCCAGCGTCGGCGTCGGGGAGGCTGTGGGGCTTGGCGACGGAGTAGGGCTGCCCGTCGGGGCAGCGGTCGGCGACGGCGAAGCAGTGACCACCGGCGGATCGCCCCCGGGACCATCACCCAGCGGGGTTGGTCGCAGTCCGGCCAGGACGATCGATGCCAGGATGGCAAGCGTGAAGACCACGACAGCCATCGGCGTGGCGAGCACGGGTGCCGTCTGGTAGCGGACCGCATCGGTCTCGGGGTAGTCGAACCTCATGCCGCAATGGTCGGAGAGCGCTTTGAATTCCGAAACGGTCGGACGGCTCAGAAGGGCTACGACAAGCGTCGTCCCGGGCAGCGGCGGCTCGTATCAGACATCGCTCGTGACGCACGTTCCCACGACGCAGCTCCGATACAGGGGAGAGGCACCCGCCTGGCAATTCGTAGCAGCTGTGGTCAGGAATGGGCCGCCGCCGAGGAACGCCGTCACGCGACCTTCATCGGTCCGTCGTAGGCTATGAGCATGACCCAGCAGAAGACCACGAACACGACGAAGGCGACGAAGATCGACAAGTCGGAGGCCGAGTGGCGCTCCGAGCTGACCCCGGAGCAGTACCAGATCCTGCGCGAGAAGGGCACCGAGCGCCCATTCACCGGCACCTACTGGGACGAGCACGGCACGGGCACGTACCGATGCGCCGGCTGCGGCAACGCGCTGTTCAGCTCGAACACGAAGTTCGAGTCAGGCTCGGGCTGGCCCAGCTTCTATGCGCCGATGGATGAAGCCGCGGTCGAGACCGAGACCGACAGGTCCTTCTTCATGACCCGCAACGAGGTGCATTGCGCGAAGTGCGGCGGCCACCTTGGCCACATCTTCGACGATGCTCCGGACCAGCCGACGGGACTGCGCTACTGCATCAACTCGGCGTCGCTGAAGCTCGATCCGGAGACCGAGGTCACACCGTTCGAAGAGGTCTAGAGGTCCAGCCGTCCCGACGGCCGGGTTCAGACCTGGCCGAGCGCGGTTCGGACCGATGCCAGGCTCTGGACCAGCATCGTCGCGGCGGCCAGGCCAAGGCCGATGGTCAGCACTGGATGCCAGCCGGCGACCATCCCGGCCAGGCTGATACCGATGGCGAACAGCAATTGCACCATCGCCGACAGCGTCCACGCCCACGATCGCCCGCGCCACGCCTTGCGGGCGGCGATGTAGGCGGCGATCGCCAGCAGGATCGTGCCGCCCGCGGCGAACCGCAGGTTCGTCACGCCATCGGGCCCGAAGAAATCGTCCGCGGCGGCGAGCATGCTGAGGAAGATCGTGGCGCCGAGCGCCAGCGCAGCCTCGATGCCGAGCAGCGTGACCATGACGGTCAGCGCCATCGGCCTGCGGGGTAGTGCGGCGACGACCGATGCGGGCCCGGCAGCCTGGGTCTCGGCGGCCTGGGTTTCGGCGGAGAGCGGAACCGTGGTGGCGTTGTCCATGGCGGGAAGTCTGGATCTCGGCTCGGCCCGCGCCTAGCGACGTGCGCGCTACGTGGCCTACGTCATTCGTCGCGGTTCGTCGCGGTTCGTCGCGGTTCGTCCCGGTCCGCCACGTCCGATCGCTGGGGCGGGGCGGGTTCTTTGCATGGGGTGGAGCTAACGGGGAAGAAGACGCCCATATCGGCCTCTTCTTCGTCGCCCGTTGCATCCCATGCACGAATCGGGGAACTTAGGCCC
>JBOGTC010000084.1:0-3548 GCA_050692055.1 Candidatus Limnocylindria bacterium
TCCACAACCGCTCGCCCGAGCCCGCACGTGCGCTCGCCGACGAGCTCGGCGCACGCGTGACAGCCACGCCGGCCGAGGCGGCGGCCGTGGCCGACGTGGCGATCACCATGCTCGCCGACGGCGACGCGGTCCGCGCGATGTGGGACGGACCCGACGGGCTGGTCGCCGGGTCGCGCTCCGGCGGCGTCCTGGTCGACATGAGCACCGTGCCGCCGGACACGCTCGCACCATTCGCCCGACCGGCTGCCCAGCGCGGCGCCGGGCTCGTCGACGCTCCCGTCTCGGGCAGCGTGGCGCTGGCCGAGTCGGGCCAGCTCACGATCATGGCCGGCGGGTCCGCCGATCATCTCGAGCGCGCGCGCCCCGCGCTCGACCTGGTGGCGCGCCGGGTGACCCACGTCGGTCCGCTCGGCAGCGGTGCGGCCCTGAAGCTGGCGGTCAACGCGCTCATCTTCGCGCTCAACAACGGCGTGAGCGAGGCGCTCGTGCTGGCCGAGCGGGCCGGGATCGAGCGCGCCCTCGCCTACGACGTGTTCGCGTCGAGCGCGGCGGGCGCCCCGTTCATCGGCTACAAGCGCGACGCCTTCGTGGAGCCGGACGGGACGGCTGTGACCTTCTCGCTCGACCTCGCGGCGAAGGACCTGCGGCTCATCGCCGAGCTCGCGGACCGCCTCGGCGTGCCGATGCCCCAGGCCCGCGCGAACCAGGCGCTCATCGGCGAGGCATCCAGCCGGCTGGGAGGCGATCGCGACTTCTCGGCCGTCGCAGCTCACCTGCGACAGCTCACCACCAGGAGCTGATCCATCGGGGCACTCAGGAGAAAGGGACCTAAACCATGACTGACCGAACCCTCATCCGCGGCGGAATCGTGCTGACCCAGGACCCCGAGCTCGGCGAGATGGCGGGCGCGGACGTGCTCGTCGAGGACGACCGCATCGCCGCCGTTGGCAAGGACCTGGCGGCCGATGGCGCCCGGGTCATCGACGCAGCGGGGGACATCGTCATCCCCGGGTTCATCGACACGCACCGCCACACCTGGGAGACGTCCATTCGGACCTGCGCGCCAGACTTCGCGCTCATCACGTACTTCGGCTCGATCCTCGACAAGTTCGCACCGCACTACCGGCCCGATGACGTCTATGCCGCCAACCTGTGGGGGTCGCTGGAGTGCATCAACGCCGGGATCACGACGCTCGTCGACTGGTCGCACATCATGAACACGCCTGCCCACGCCGACGAGGCGATCCGCGGGCTTCAGGAGTCCGGCATCCGGTCCGTCTTCGCGTACGGCTTCCCGAACACCTCGCTCCAGGACTGGTGGTTCGGCCCCGACTTCGCGGGCAGCGAGCTCACCGCCGACGGCGACGACGCGCGGCGCATCCGGGGCCAGTACTTCAGCTCGGACGATGGGCGCATCACCATGGGCCTGGCCACCCGCGGCCCCGGCTTCTGCAAGCCCGACGTCGTGCGCCATGACTGGGAGCTGGCCAAGGAGCTAGGCGTCAACATCACGGTCCACGTCGCCATGGATCGATTCGGGTACACCAAGGGCCAGATCACCGCACTGCGCGACATGGACCTGCTGCTTGCCGGAACGACGTACGTTCACGCGTCCCACTTCACCGATGAGGAGTGGGCGTTGGTGCGCGACTCCGGAGGCAACGTGAGCTTCGCGCCGCAGATCGAGATCCAGATGGGCCACGGCTGGGCGCCCGCGGTGACCGCGCTCGAGTACAAGGTGCCGATCGGCCTCTCGTCGGATGTCGCCACCACGGCATCGGCCGACCAGTTCACCCAGATGCACGCGATCTTCGGCTCGGAGCGCGGTCGGCGGCACCAGGTGGCATGGGACGAGAGCCTCGACGGGCTGCAGGCCTCGCCGGACCTCATCACCTCGCGCCAGGTGCTCGAGTGGGCGACGCTGGGCGGGGCCGACGTGGCGGGACTCGCCGACCGGACCGGCTCCCTGACGCCGGGAAAGAAGGCGGACGTCGTCGTCATCGACGCATCGGCCGTGAACGTGGCGCCGGTCATCGACGCGGTCGGCGCGGTGGTGTGCGCGGCAGACATCTCCAACGTCAAGACGGTCCTGGTAGACGGCGAGGTGTTGAAGGAGGACTTCAAGCTCAGGGCCGACCTCGAGGCGCCACGGAAGGCGGTCGAGGCGTCGCGGGACTACCTGCTCTCCAAGTTCGGCGATCCCGAGCCGGGGTGGCTTTCGCGGTCCTAGCCACCTCTCCGGCTCGCCGCGCTCAGGCGATGGCATCCTTTCCGACGCGCACCGCGAACTCACCGGTGCCGGTGGTGCCAAAACTCGGCCTGGCGCAGGGTGAGCGAGAGCGCACCCGCTCGTACGCACGGCGCAGGAGCGGTACGTACGACGGGTGCTCGTGGTAGGCAAGCCGGATGATCCGCGTCAGCCCGTGCGACGAGCCCTGCTCGTGCAGCGCCGCGAACTGCTCCAGGCCAAGGACCCGCCGGCCACGACGAGCCAGGTGATGGGCCGATGCGGACCCCATCCCGCCCAGGCCGATGACGATCGCGTCGAACGACTCGCGCATCGCCGGAGTCTAGCCGTCGGCCATGGCAGCCTCGCGCCGATGGTTCGTGCGACCTCGACCTGGACCGCATCCAGCACGACATGTTGCCGAAGGAGATCAGCACGCGGATCTCAGGCGGGAACCGGCCATCTGGAGAAGTGAGCAGGTCCAGCAGGTAAGTGGCCTGGCCGGGCATGCCCCATTCCGCCCGCGGTGAGATGCCAACCACCCGATTCCAGGCGCATGTATTGCAGGGCGGTCGGCTCGGAACCGGATGCCATTTCGGCACACGCTCGTCCAGCTGTGCGACTGCGCGGAGCAGGGAGCCGTTCTGGAAAGCCGAGCTCGAGCGGAGCGTTCGCGACGGTCATTGTCATGAATCCCGTTCACTATTCGGACCCAGGACAATGGAGGAAACAGATGGCCACGAAGGTCCAGGTCGTGTTCGACTGCGCCGATCCCGCCCGCGTTGCCGCGTTCTGGGAGCAGGCGCTCCACTACATCAGCCCAGATCCCCCGCCACCGCACGGCAGCTGGGAGGACTGGGCGC
Source organism: Candidatus Limnocylindria bacterium (assembly GCA_050692055.1). Taxonomy (GTDB): domain Bacteria; phylum Chloroflexota; class Limnocylindria; order QHBO01; family QHBO01; genus JBOGTC01. Next base: position 3,091 of record JBOGTC010000084.1, read on the forward strand.
GCGCCGAGGGCATTCCTGAGGAACGTTGGAACGACGCCAGGGCGGTCGAAGATCCAGACGGTATCGGTCCGCGCCTCTTCTTCCAGAAGGTGCCGGAGGGCAAGGTTGCCAAGAACCGCGTGCATCTCGACCTCAACGTGGGCGGTGGCTCATCGGTCGCGCTCGAGGAACGTCGAGCCCGCGTTGATGCGGAGGCTACCCGGCTCAAGGCGCTCGGAGCGACCGATGAGCGCGGAGCGATGGAAAGGCAGGGCGAGTACTGGGTGCGCATGAACGATCCTGAGGGCAACGAATTCTGCATCCAGTAGGCGCAGCTGTTTCGTGCATTCGAGCACGCTTGCCGCATGGCGGGTGATCCGGAAAGGCGTGGACGACCTCACCCCATATCCTGTGGTCGTGTAGCGGAGAGGGTGGCGCGCCCGGCAGGATTCGAACCCGCGACTTTCTGATCCGAAGTC
>JBOGTC010000085.1:0-32374 GCA_050692055.1 Candidatus Limnocylindria bacterium
CCTCCACCTGGTGCAACGCGCGGGGTGCAACGCGCCCGTGCAACGCGCCGGCGCCGCCGGCGCCTCCCGCGCCACGCGTCAGTTCGGGCCGAAGCGCGTCTCGCGTCGCTCCTGGATCATCGCGAGCATGCCGCCGGCAAGAATGGCCAGCAGACCGATGCCGGACACCTCCAGTGAGCCTGCCAGCAGCAAGCCCAGCACCGCGAACAACACGCCCAGCACGACCAGCGTGCCGGACGCAAACGTCGAAACCATGTCAGTTCTCCATTTCGTGAGCGGCAGGCCCGCACCGCTGCCGGTGGCACGGCGGAGGTGGCCGAGGTCGACGCGCTCGACCGCGACGCCGTCGAAGCGCATGCGGCGGCCGTCGCCAACGCCGGCGGTATCGACGTGTCGTTCAATGCCATCTGGATCCGGGGCGACCTCCAGGGGAAGCCGCTCCTTGAGATGTCGGTCGACGACTTCACAACCCCGGTCACCGTTGCCGCCACGACGCACTTCCTGACCGGGGTCGCCGCCGCTCGTCACATGGTCGAACAGGGTTCCGGCGTGATCCTGACGCTCTCCACGTCGGCCGCCCGGCTGCCCGCTCGTGATCAGCGGTTCCACGCAACGGGAGGCTTCGGCGTCGCCTGCGGGGCCATCGAGACCTTCACGCGCGTGCTCGCCGCCGAGGTCGGCGCCCGCGGCGTCCGCGTAGTCTGCCTGCGGTCCGAGGCATTACCCGAAACCTGGGGGTTGACCGGCCCCGTGGAGGACACCCCGCATGGCAAGTTCATGACCGATGGGACGGCACTCGGCCGGATGCCGCTGCTCAGCGAGATCGGCGAGACCGCTGCCTTCCTGGCCTCGGACCGCGCCAGCGCGATCACCCGGACCGTCGTCAACGTGAGCTGTGGCTCGGTCCTGGATTAGTGCGGATGACCGGGGCCCGATGAGGCTGGCCGCGCGACAGCTGAATCGAGCCATAACCAACACCACCGCGCCGCCGCGCGGCAACACCAAGGGAGCGAAGATGTCCGATGACGCAACCCAGATCCGGACGCTGATCGAGCGATGGACCGAGGCGGTCCACGCCGGTGAACTCGAGACGGTCGTCGCCGGCCACGCCGACGACATCGTCATGTTCGATGTGCCGCCACCCGACGACGGGGTGCGGGGCATCGACGCGTAGTGGCCACCTACGTCCTTGTCCCCGGCGGCGGCGGCGATCCATGGGATTGGCACCGCCTGGTACCCGAGCTGGAGGCTCGCGGGCACGAGGTCGTGCCAGTCGGCCTGCCAGCGGGCGACGACGCCGCCGGCTGGTCCGAGTACGCCGATGCGATCGTGGAGGCCATCGGCGATCGCCGCGAGATCGTCCTGGTCCCACACTCGCTGGGCGGGTTCAGTGCGCCACTCGCGGCCGAGCTGCGGCCGGTCGACCTGCTCGTCCTGCTCAATGCCATGGTCCCCGCCCTGGCGAAACCGGCGAGGAATGGTGGCCGAACAGCGGTCGCAAGGAGGTGCAGCGGGAGTACCTGGAGAGCATCGACCTCCCGCCGGAGGCCGCCGATGACGACGACTTCATCTACTACCACGACGTCCCCGCCGAGGTCGTCGAGGAGGCGAACCGGCGTCCCGAGGCGGATCAGTCCTGGACGCCGATGACGCAGCCATGGCCGCTCTCGCGCTGGCCGGACGTCCCGACGCGCGTCCTGGCCGGCCGCGACGATCGGTTCCTGCCGGCGGCGTGCCAGCTACGGCTCGCGCGCGAACGCCTCGGCGTCGAGGGCGACGAGATCGACGGCGGGCACATGGTCGCGCTCAGCCGACCGCGAGAGCTCGCCGAACGCCTGGAGGACTACCGGCAGGGTAGGTGAAGGGGCCGGTGGCGCCGAGGCCGTCGACCCCCTTCCCCCGGCTCAGCGCGTCGGCGAGACGGCGTACACGGCCACCGACCCGCTGATCTCGTGCGCGACGACGAGCAGCGCCGTGCCGGGGATCGGGCTGTCGCTGGCCGGGATGAAGAGGACGCCCTCGGCCCCCAGGTCGCCGGCCGTCCCGGCCTCGGGATCGCCACCGAAGTCCCGGTCATTCTGGTACGTCACGAAGGACGGACCGCGAGGATCGGTGACGTCGTAGACGACGACCCCGCCCATGCGCTCCAGCCCGACGAAGGCGTACGTGCGACCGCGAACCTGCCCGATCTCGACGTCCTCCGGCTCCGGTCCCTTGTTGTCGCTTCGGTTGTCGAACGAGTCCCCTTCCTCGTGGTTCGAGTTGAAGTGGTCGGGGTACGCGACCGCCGTGATCTGCTCGAGATCCTCGCCGCTGTCCCACACCAGGGATCCGTCCGCCGTCCAGATCGACAGAGATCGGGCACCGAACGCGTAGAGCTCCTCGAACTCGCCGTCGCCGTCGACGTCGCCGTTGGCGGTCGTGACCGTCAGGCGGCCGAGGGCCTCGTCCTCCTGGAGCGCCTCGGCGTCGGGGAATGCGATCGGATCCAGGTCGAGGTCGTTGACCCGAGCCTCCTCCTCGTACCCGGCCCACGCGCGCGCATCGCCCTCGTTGGCGGTCACGAGATAGGTCTGGCCCCGGGACCGATACGACGCGATGCCGTCGGGAAGATACATGCCGTACACCGGCCAGGTGGTGATGTTGATCGCGCCGTCACGGTCGCTCGCGTCGATGCCGTGCCCGGGCAGCGAGTGGTCCTTGAAGCCGAGGGCGACGAGCGAGTCGACCACCGCGGTCTCGAGGTCGATGATCGCGAGCGCGTTGTTCTCCTGGAGGACGGCCCATGCCCACCGGCCGTCGTGGGACACGGTGACGTACTCCGGCTCGAGATCCTGCGCCACGCTGGCGCCCGGTCCGAAGATGCGGATGCGCGGGTCGAGCTCAGCGTGCCTCGGGCCGCCCTCGTTGAAGTCCTCGAAGCCCACGGTGCGGACCGCGCCGGTCGCGACCTCGATGATGCTGATCGATCCCTCGGGGTCCACGGTGTAGGCATCGTTCGGCTCGCCCTCGTTGGCAACGAGCACGTGCCGTCCGTCGGGGGTGTACGTCAGCATGTCGGGCAGCGCGCCAACCTCGACGGCGCGGACGAATGTCCCGTCGGATCGATAGAAGGCCACCGTGCCCGGATCGGTCTTCGGCGCTGCCTCGACCGCCACCGCCACGAGGCCATGATGGACGGCCACGCTGTTGACGACCGGGCCGAAGGCCGAGGTGTCGATGACGCCGACCGGCGTCGGATCGGACGGGTCGGCCAGCGAGAGCACATCCAGGCGGCCCTGCGCCGCGTTCACGACGAAGAGCTGGCCGGACCGGGCATCGAAGGCGGTGATCTCGGCGGCGCTGGCCCCGAAGATGCCGGACTCGTACCGGCCGAGGAGCTCGAGCTCGATGGACTGTGGGCTTCCGGCAGCGGCCGGAGGAATGGTGGCGACGGCCAGCAACGTGGCAGCCAGCGATGGGCGGACGAGACGAGAAAGGCGCATCGGTCTCCTGCACTACAGGGCACAGCGTTGTGCCCCGCAGGATCGTCGGCGCGGATCATGTGGGCGTGATGGTCGTATTAGCCGCTCATCAAGCCCAGGATCAGGACACGCGTGCAACCGTCGCCGGCCGGCTGATGTTCCTCTCCCACCGATCGATCCTCGCGTCCTCTGCGGAGGCGTGGGCGCGTCAGATTCGGATGTTGCGGTTCACTCGGAACAGGTTCGTCGGGTCGTACTTCGCCTTGACCTCGCGCAGGCGCCCGAGGTTGCCGCGGTAGGACTCGGCGGTCCGGTCCTCCGGCTCGTCATCGGTCTGGAAGTTCACGTAATTGCCGCCGGTCGAGAACCGCTTCAGGGCGCTCCAGGCGTTCCGGACCCAAAGCTTGTTCGCCTCGGCCGCCGGTGAGTCGGGCGTCCACATGGACTGGATGACGCACGCGAACGCGGCATCGCGATTGCCCATGGCTCCGTCGTCCTCGGGGTGCTCGTTGAGTGCACCGCTCAGCTGGAAGAGGACGATCTGGTTGGCGGGCGCCTTCAGGTCGACGAGCTGAGCGTGGTACGTCTCGATGAGTCCGTCGCTCAAAGCGCCGAGGAACTCGGACTTCCAGTAGTAGTGGTTGCCCTTCGGCATCGTTGCATCCAGCAGCGTCTGCTGCACGGCGTAGTCCTTGACCATGATCAGGTCGGCGATGGGATTGCCGAGCGCGCGAAGTGGGGCCAGGTCGGTCTCAGCCTCGTCCGATGTGCCGGAGTGGCAGGCGACGACGATGACGATCGGTGTCCCCTGCAGCTCCGGTGGCACCCATGGGGCCGGAGGCGCGTTGCGGCGGATCGCCACGAGGGTCAGCTCCCGCGGCGCCGACTCCGTGATCTGCCGGAACGTGTCAAGCGCCTCCTTCGCGCGACTGGCGGGCCAGGCGATGAGGCCGCCGGTGACCTGCGGGCCGACCTCGTGGAGCCGGAACACGAACTCGGTGACGACCCCGAAGTTGCCACCGCCGCCGCAGAGCGCCCAGAAGAGGTCGTCGTTCTCCGTGCGCGAGGCTCGGTGGACGGTGCCGTCGGCGGTGACGATCTCGACCTCCTCGAGGTCGTCGACCGTCCAGCCGAAGCGGCGGGTCAGGTAGCCGAAACCGCCGCCGAGCGTCAGCCCCGCGACGCCGGTTGCCGACACGAAGCCGAGGGTGGCGACGAGACCGTGCTCCTGCGTCGCACGATCGACGTCGCCGAGGGTGCAGCCGGCGGCGACGCGGGCGAGCTTCGCCTCCGGGTCAACCTGGACGGATCGCAACTGCGACATGTCTAGCGTGCAACCGCCGTCCGACAGGGAGAGGCCGGCGATGTTGTGACCACCGCCCCGGATCGACAGCTCCACCTCGTTGTCGCGCGCGAAATGGACCGTGCGCACGACGTCCTCGGTCGAACCGGCACGAACGACCGCCGCCGGGCGGCGGGCGCTCATGGCGTTCCAGATCGAGGTCGCCTCCGCGTACGCGTCATCGCCCGGCCGGGCCAGCACGCCGTCAAGGTCGGCGGCGAACCGTTCCAGCCTTTCGGAATCGAGGCTCCGCGCACTGCCGGTGAGCCCCGTGAGCTGTACAGCCGTCATCGGTGAGTCCTCCGCATCCGGGACGTCGCAACCCCAGTCCCCCAGCGACGCTGTTCGGTGCCATTGTTCCTCGACGGGCACGATCCTGACAAGGCTGACCGTCGTCGCCGGTATCCTGACACCAGGCACCTCTGACGAGAAGGCAGTGCAACGACAGCTGGACGTCGGCGGAGAGTCGACGACGCTCTACCTGGCCATACCCACCACCGGCGCAGGTGCGCCAGTCCCCGACGAGCCGGCGTGAAGCGGACGCGCGCCCTCGAGGAAGGGTTCACCGATGCCGAGCAGGCGGCGCTGTACGACCGGCTCAGCCCGCCGAAGGAGCGCGACGACTTCCGCTTCTACCTGCCGATGATCATGGCCGCCGAGGCGGTGCTCGACGTCGGCTGCGGAACCGGGGCGCTCCTGCACATGGCACGCGAGGCGGGGCACAGGGGGCGCCTGGTCGGCCTCGATCCTGCGGAGGTGGCGGACGGCGATCGCGTTCGGTCCGGATACCTCGAGGCGAACCGAATCAGTCACGCCTTCCAGCGTAGATGGCGCCGCAAGCGGGTGAGATCCGACCGCGTGTGTGTCCAGCAGGAGCTTCACGGACGCCTTCAGAGGCGTCGAGGATCTCGTCGGGCGGGCGGATCATCGAAGTCGTCGCTCACGTGGATCCGCCCGGCGAACTGGTGGCTGATGGTGGCTGAGCCGAGCGACAGCCCACGACTCGACACGGGCGACGACTGCACGATCGCGGTCGTGGTCTGCCCCAGCAGGGCGAACCGGTCGATGACCTCCTCGAGGTGGCCGACGTCACGCAGGTGGGCGGCGGCGATGTAGCAATCGTCACCGGTGATCCTGTGACATTCGGCAATCTCGGGCGTCTGCTGGGCAAGCTCCGCGACCGCGCGCAGCTGCCCGGGCGAGGGGCGGATGCGAATGACGGCCGTCAGGGAGAAGCCGAGCTTCCGCGGATCGATCTGGGCTCGGTAGGCTCGGATCACCCCATCCTCCTCGAGGCGCCGCAGCCTCTCGGCGACCGCCGGTGACGACAGGCCGACCCGCCGCCCCAGCTCGGCCAGGCTGATCCGGGCGTTCTTCTGCACCTCGTGCAGCAGGCGGAAGCCGACGTCGTCGAGCCGGCCATCATCGGTGTCTGGGCCGTTCTGCCTGCGATTCGAAAGCATATCGAGGATTCTGCCTAAGTTTGTGGATATGCACAACCCCCTACTGGAACCGATCCTTGAGGCATGGCAGGCTCCGCGACCTCAACGCTCTTCGCCCGACTGCGGCACGATCCGACCGGTATCGCTGACTCGGCACCGCCGCAGCTCTACTTCGTCATCAGCGCCGTCTTCCACTACCTCGGGCCGGCCTTCGCTGTGCTCCTCTTCGCCCGCGTCGATGTGCTGGGCGTGGCCTGGCTGCGAATCGTGTCGGCGGCGCTCATCTTCGCGCTCTGGCGCCGGCCGTGGCGCGTCCTGAGGCGTCTCGACGCGAGCGGGCGTCGTGTGCTCGTGGCATGGGGTGCCGTGCTCGCGGTCATGAATTCGGTCTTCTACCTGGCCATCGACCGTCTGCCGCTGGGTACGGTCGCAGCGATCGAGTTCGTTCCCGTGATCGGTCTTGCCGCCCTCGGGGCACGAACCCTCCGCAACGGCGGCGCGCTGCTGCTGGCGGTGACCGGCGTCTACCTGCTGACCGATGTCCGCCTGGAAGGCGAACCGCTGGGCTTCGCCCTGGCCTTCGCCAACGCGGTCCTGTTCGCCGCCTACATCGTTCTCGCCCACCGAGTGGCAGGGCTGGCGCAGCTGCGCCCGATCGACGGGCTGGCGGCGTCGATGCTGGTCGCGGGTGTCATCGTCACGCCGCTGGGCGGCTGGGCGGTGCTGCCGGCGCTAGTCGACCCGGTCGCCATCGCTGCCGGCGTCGGGGTGGGCGTCTCGTCATCGGTCATTCCGTACATCGCCGACCAGCTCGCGATGCGACGCCTCACGCGCGCCAGCTACGCGCTGATGGTCGCGCTTCTGCCCGCAACCGCCACGGCGGTCGGCGTCGTCGTGCTGGCACAGATCCCCAGGCCGCTGGAGGTCGTTGGAGTGACACTCGTCGTGGCGGGCGTTGCCGTCCACCGGCAGCGGACGGGGCCGCGCGGGCGATGATCGCGCGGCGGGGTGTGGGTGATCCGTGAAGCGCGATGAGGTACCGTTGGGCAATGGTCACGGTCGGCTCCATCGTCATCCGCGTCGATGATCTGCGGCGGCAGACAGACTTCTGGGCAGCCGCTCTCGACTACGTGCCTCGTGAGGAGAACAGCGACGACTTCGTGCTCCTGCGACCGAAGGACGGGATCGGTCCGAACCTCTCGCTCGACCGGGTTCGCTCGACGGTGCAGGTGCCGCCCCGCATCCACCTCGACCTGTACACCGATGACCAAGAGGGCGAGGTCAGGCGCCTGATCGGATTGGGCGCCACCGAGGTGCACTGGGACAAGAAGCCGCCGGATGCGGACTACGTCATCCTCGCCGATCCCGAGGGCAACCGCTTCTGCGTGGTCGACGTCAGCTAACCCTCGGATTCGCTGTCGGCCCGTGGCTCCAGGATCACGACAGCGGTCTCGGACGACCTCAGCGTGGCATACCCGTCGACATCGTCCCCCATGTCGCGCCATCTGGCCCACAGGCGTGCCCTCTCGTCCCCCTCGGCCGCGCGTGCCCTCACCGCGCGCGTCCCATCGGCCAGCGCGACCCTGGCATCCGGATGCGCCTGGAGGTTGAGCCACCAGGCCGGCTCGCCATCGGCCCAGCCGTTCATCGCCATGGTGACCAGGTTCGGACCGTCCTCGTAGTAACCGAGGATCGCCGCGCGCTGCCTGCCGGTGCGGCGCCCGATCGTCGAGAGGCGCATCGTCCCCCATCGGTTGGCCTTCGGACGCCAGAGCCCGAATCGGCCGGCGGTGAGCCGGTGGATGGCGCGGTGCACCACCCAGGCGAGGCGGACGAACCAGCGAGGAGGCAGTCGCGGGGCTCGGTCACGTTCTACGGACACGGGGAGGACGTCCTTGGCGCATGCGCCCTAGAGCAGGTGGCAGCTCGTCGCTCGTGAACCCGTAGTGTGCCATGAGAGCCTGATGCTCGGGACTGCCCAGGTATCGGTCGAGGATGGAATTGACGATCGCCGTGAGGTCAGGAGTGCTCATGCTGAACCCGAACGCACCGCGTGGGGAGGCTGCTCGGGACCCGATAGGCTCGTCGGCAACCGCCGCCAGGCCGCTCCCGGACTCGACGTACGCGCGGTTGCCGATGGCGGTGCTCGCGAATGCGGCGACGCGGCCCTCGCGGACGGCGGCCGCGGCGGTGCCCTGATCGGGGTACTCGACGATGCGGTGCTCCGGAATCCCGGCGTCCAACGCGGTGCGGCGCTGGATCGTGCCGCGGACGACGGCGAGCAGCGCCATGGCATCACGCGCGATCGATTCGTAGCTCCTGAGCCTGGCTGCGTCGCCGGGACGAACGATGAGACCGTCGCGGGCTGCCCAGATGGCTCGGCTGAAGTCGACCAGGGCTGCTCGCTCCTCGGTGATGAACATGGCCGTGCTCATCTGCCACCGTCCGTCCAGGAGCCCGGGTATCAGCTCGGCAAACGCTGTGAGCGAGTAGTCGATCGTCGCGACGCCCGCCACGGTGAGCACGTGATGGGCGAGCTCCATGTCACACCCTGCCGGCCTGGAGCCCGCGGGGCGGCGGATGCCGAAGGGAGGCTCATCCAGGTACGCGACGACGACGCGCTCATGCCACCACGGGGCGGTCCCTTCTTGGGCTGAACGGCTATCCCGCGCAGGGATCCTTCTCGCGGGCGTCACGGTGTTCTCCCGAATGATCCTCGGATTGTCGCGCATGGTCCAGGGAGCGCGACGATCTCCGATCCAGCCTATCTACGGCGCTGGGGCGATGTTCTGGTTGAGGTGGAAGACGTTCTCCGGATCGTACCGGCGCTTCAGGGCGGCCAGCCGGGCGAGCTTGGCGTCACCGTACGCCCGCCTCACTCCATCCTCGCCCTCATCAAACAGCGCGTTGACGTAAACGCCGCTCGCGAACGGCTCGAGCGCGGCGCCGAACGCGCGCGCCGACGCCATCCGCTCCTCGTCCTCGGCCGGATCGGCCCATGTCTGCCGCCCGAAGAACTCGACCAGCGCGTCGCGGTGGCTGAACGCCGAGTCCTCGTTGGCGACCTCACCGATGGCGCCGCCGTAGGCCTGGAAGCCGCCCGCGGCGACCCGGCTCCAGTCGGCCCCGTCCGCTGTGTTGACGCCGCGGGTGAGGAACGCATCGATCGCCGCGTCGGAGAGCTCGGTCAGGTAGTGGCCTGCAGCGTACCGCCGCAGCCCGTGGTGATGCCGGTCGTCGCCGATGGTCTGGAGGTCGAGGTAGCTCATCGCGCGGACCGATTCATCGCGTGGGGACCCGATGCTGCGCATGGTCCGCAGGTAGGCCATCCCCTCGTCGGGGTCGCCGACCCACACGTAGCCGATGACGACCATCGGTCGTCCGCCGACCGTCACGGCGTCGGCCGTGAGCGTGGCCTCCCGCGGTGCATCGGGGAGCAGGTCGCGCCAGCGACGCATCGGCTCCGCGGAGTCCTCCGCGTCGAACATGAGCTCCACAACCAGCGCGTGCCCGGCGACCGGATGGAGGCGGAACTCGAACTCGGTCACCACCCCGAAGTTGCCTCCGCCGCCGCGCAGCCCCCAGAACAGGTCGGCGTGGTCCGTCGCGGTGGCGCGGATGATCTCGCCGTCGGCCGTGACGACCATGAATGCCTCGACGTTGTCGCAGGCGAGCCCGACCTGCCGGGCCAGCCATCCCATCCCGCCGCCGAGGGTGAGCCCTCCGACGCCGGTGTGCGACACGTTGCCGGCCGTCGTCGCCAGGCCATGCGCCTGCGCCGCGCGATCCAGGAACCGGAGGAGCGCGCCGCCGCCCACCACGGCCCGCCGGGCATCGGGGTCGACGCGCACGGAGTCCATCGGCGTGAGATCGACCATCAGGCCGTCCTGGGGCACCGACAGGCCGAGCACGCTGTGCCCGCCGCACTTCACGCCGATCTCGAGGTCGCGCTCCCGGGCGTGGCGGATGGCAGCGGCGACGTCAGCCGCGCTCGTGCAGCGTGCGATGAGCGCCGGGCGGCGATCGACCATCGCGTTCCAGACCTCGCGATGCGCGTGGTAGCCGTCGTCCTCCGGAGCGATGAGTGTGCCTTCGAGCCCCGAAATCGCCTGCACCATGCTCAGTGCCTCCTTCGCATGCCCCAAAGACTGCCGGGCACGGCGAGACTCATCGGTCCTGGTCGCTGCAGGGAGGCCAGGCGCAACACAGATGACTCTTCGCCGGGTAGCCGGGGACGGCCTCAGCGGTCGAAGCGGAAGCGGGTCGGGTCCTTCGCGATGTCGGTCCAGGAGATCACCTTCCGTGGGCGGATCGCGATCGCGCCGCGGCTCTTGTAGACCGCGGCCGTCAGTCCGTACTCCGGAAACTTCGCGTTCGATGCCTCGGCGAGGCTTTCGGCGAGGTCAGCCCCCATGCCCGTCATGACCTCGGCGTTGCCCTCGACGATGATGACGTCGTCCAAGCCGTCGAGGTGCACGCTGACGTGCGAGTTGGTGGCGAGCTCGTGGACCCACCGCGTCTCCGGGCTGCCGCCCACGTAGATGACGCCATCGACATACACGCCGTCGATCGGGCGGACGCGCGGACGACCGCTCTCCCCCACCGTCGCGATCCAGTACACGCGGTCACGGGTAAGGCGGTCCTCGACGTGGCTCCAATCAACGAACTCGCTCGCCTTCGAGGTGCCGTACGAGACCGGAATGCCTGGCCGATCGATGCGAGGGGCGCCGACCGAGCTGGGCCTCGGGTTGGCCATCTGTCTCTCCTGGGATCGTTCGGCGAACACGCTAGCAGCGCGACGGTCCATCCGCTGCCGCCCGGCGTGACCACGATGCATGCTCGTTAGTTGATATCGTGGGTCCCGTGAATGACCTGGCGATGCCCGAGATCGTTCCGGCCACGGTCGACCGGTGGTCCGACGTGAGCGAGCTGCTGGGCGTGAGCGGCGAGGGCGGCTGCTGGTGCCAGGCCTGGCGCGGCGCCGATGCGAAGGCGCTGGCGGGCGGCAGGTCGAGACCCGAGCTCCTCCGCACGCAGATGCTGGGCGGGCCGCCGGCGCCCGGCTACCTCGCCTACATTGACGGCGTGCCGGTCGGCTGGGTCGGCGTGGGCGTTCGGACCGAGACCCCCCGCCTCAAGCAGTCGCGCACGATCCCGGCGATCGACGACCTCCCGGTGTGGTCCATCGGCTGCTTCCGCATCCGCTCGGGCTATCGCCGGCGCGGGATCGCCAAGGCTCTGCTCGGCGGTGTCGTCGAGGCAGCGCGACGCGCGGGTGCTCCAGGCGTTGAGGCCTACCCGATCGATCCCGAAGGACGTCGCGTCGAGGTGGGGGCAGGCTTCGTCGGGATCGCCTCGATGTTCGATGCGGCCGGCTTCCGCCGTGTCCTGATCACCGATGCCGTGAGCGGCGGCTTCCCCCGCCTCCTCGTCCGCCTTGATCTCCCTGACCGCGGCACCCGACCGGTCAACTAGGACTACGACATGGGGAGCGCGACGGCTCATGCCACCACGGTCGCGCGATTGGCGCACTTCCTCCTCGACGGTGCCACAACAGACGCGTGGGCCGAGGAGCTGGCTGGATGGCTGGCCGGCTCGGCGCGGTTCCGTGCGTTCGCCGAGGCGCACCGCGACAAGATCCGCAAGAAGCTGCGCGGTGCGGCGGACGCGGAGGCGCGACGGGACGTTCGTGCGGAGCTGCGCGCGGCGCACCTGCTGCTGGCGGATCGGCGGATCGAGCTGACATTTGAGGCGTACGGGTCGGCGAAGGGCGGGCCGGACTTCACCGTCGCATTCCGGGGCGAGCGGCTCTTCAACCTCGAAGTTACGAGGCTGCGCCGGGCGCCTGGCGCGGGTTACGCCGGGTCGCTGCTGGCGAAGCTCCGTCAGCTGCCGCCGAGCGTGCCGAACGCGATCCTCGTCGCGATCGATGGCGACAGCGCCGAGTCATTCGACGTCGCCGCGGCGACGCGCGCACTCCGGGACCGTGCCGACGCGAAGGACGAGGCGTTCTTCGTCAGTCGGGGCTTCGACGGGACGCGTGGCTTCTACCAGCGATATCTGCGGCTCGGCGCGGTGCTGGTGTGGTGCGAGGGCGCGGCTGCCGAGGCGCGCGCGGCGCTATGGTGCAACCGCTCAGCGCGCATCGCGGTGCCCGACCGGGCCGCGCGGGCCTGCCTGGCCTGCCTTCGAGCTACATCGGGCTCATGAGCTGGAAGTAGTTGTCGTCCGGATCCGAGAAGGTGGCGATCCATCCGTCAGGCGACCCATCGGGGCCGTAGGGCTCTCGGATGACCGTTGCGCCGGCGGCCACGAGCCGGTCGAATTCGCCCTTGACGTCGGCGCTTTCGATGTTCCAGATCAGCCTCCCCGGGTGCGCATTCTTCCCGGTCACCTCGTCGTGTGGCCCGATGGCGATCCAGCCGGTGCCGATCTGCCAGCCGCTGTAGCCGCCATCCTCGAACATGGGCTTGCCGAACAGCCTGGCGTAGTAGTCCACCAGGCGCTTTGGGTCCTCGGACCCGATCAAGAGGCTGTTGAAGTTCATGCCGTCTCCTTCCGGAAGATCATGCGTTCGATGTCGCTGATATGACGGCTGCAAGCGGCGAACCTCATCGGTGCCAGCGCCGAGGGAGTCCCGGTCACATCGGCCCAGGCCGTTCCGTACTCATAGCAACCACGCTCTTCTGTGGAGAACGGAACCACCACGATGATCAATCCCACCGCGCGCGGTCTGCTCACCGGCGTCATCGTCGAGCTGACGGCCGCCACCGCCTATCTCCATTTCAGCCTGGGCGGAACGCTCTTCCTGCTCAACGCCGCCGGCTACGTCGCGCTTGGCGCCGCGTACGCCATCAGCGCTGTTGCTCCGATCCCGATCGTTCGGCGCTTCAGCTGGCTGCCGCGCCTCGGCCTGGCGGCGTACACGCTCGTCACCATCGGCGCGTACCTGCTGATGGGCCCGTATTTCGCCTTGGGCTGGATCGCCAAGGGTATCGAGCTCGCCATCATCGGCCTCGTGCTCGCCGACCTGCTGGTCACCTACGGAAGCCCCGCGAGCCTGATCCGTGCCGCCGAGGAGTCGTTCGCGCCGCCACCATCGCGGAGGGGGACCTGACCGATGCCACACGGCACCCTCGATCCGCATGCGGAGCTCGGCGTCGCCCCGAACGCCACCCCGCAGCAGGTTGCACGCGCGTATCGGCGCTTGGCCAAGCGGCACCACCCCGATCTTCATCGAGAGCCAGCGGCAGCCGAACGGATGCAGCGCATAAACCACGCGTGGCAGATCCTCTCGAGGCCCGGCGCGCGCGCTCGCCACGATGCAGGTGCACGATCGGCTGCGACAGCCCGCGCGGGCCATTGGGCGCCGCCTTTCGAATCGGCCGCCCGGACGACGCGGCGGCCAGCCGGATCGGCGATGCCCAGGACGCGCCGTCCTCCGCGACCCGAGCCCGCGGATCCGCACTTCGGAGACAGCGGCTGGGTGACCCTGGCCGTTTCGGCTCTCCTGGCACTCCTCCTACTCGTCGGGACGTACCTGGGATCGGTGTCCCGCGCCGTGCCCTAGCTGTCAGCACGCGCTTCATCGGTTCACCGATGAGTTTCTCGGGAAGTCGACGTTTCACCTCGTAGACATCGGCATACTCTCAGCCGCTCAGGTCAAGGAGATAGATACGTGGACTTCAAGCTCGAGCTCGTGGTGCTTCCCGTCGCGGACGTGGACCGTGCCAAGGACTTCTACGTCGACAAGATGGGCTTCACCCTCGACGTCGATCACCGCGCCAGCGATGCCTTCCGCGTCGTGCAGCTGACGCCGCCGGGTTCGGCCTGCTCGATCACCATTGGTACGGGCATCACGCAGGTCGCGCCGGGCACGTACCAGGGTCTGCATCTCATCGTGACCGATATACGAGGCGGCGCGAGCCGCGCTCGTCGAGCGCGGCGTCGAGGTCAGCGAGCCGTTCCACTTCGGGGCGGACGGGCAGACGACAGGGCTCGATCCGAAGCGCGCGGATTACGGCACGTTCAAGTCCCTCAGCGATCCCGACGGCAACGGCTGGCTCGTCCAGGAAGTCAAGCACCATGCCCGATGAGCGCGGCGGCCTGAGCATTGCGCCGATGACCTTCGATTCCGCCACCCTCGCCAGGCTGCGCGACGTGCGCGAGGTCGAGATCGAGACGACGTCGCCGGCAGGCGCCACGCACCGAGCCATCATCTGGGTCGTCGCCGACCAGCACGACGCCTTCGTCCGGTCCTGGCGCGGACGGCGCGGGCGCTGGTATCGCGAGCTGCGCGACCACCCTGAGGGCGCGCTGCTGATCGGCGACGACCGCATCCCCGTCCGCGCCGTGGCGGCCACCGAGCCGGCGGTGATCGAGCTGGTGAGCTATCTGCTGGAGGCGAAGTACGGCCGGACGAGCCGTGCGAGCACGCAGTCCATGCTCCTTCCCGAGACGCTGCCCACCACGATGCGCCTGCAGCCTGCCTGACGGTGTTGCAATCAGGCCACCTTGCGCACACGAGTCATACTATGGGTCGGTGCGGGTGATGACCTGAGCCAGAGCGTAGTGTCCCGGGGCTTATGGGCCTACCGCGCGGCTTGAGGCGTTTCGCCTCAGTACAATGCGCGCCCCACAAATTGTCTCACCCGCACCTTCTCACCCCTCAGCGGATTCGAAGGCCCTCGACCTGCGCGAAGTCCCGTGCATTGCGGGTCACCAGCGCCAGCCGATGCCGCATTGCGGTGGCCGCGATCAGCGCATCCGGCAGGCGGATCGAGCCAGTCCGGCACAGACGCCCGGCACGCTCGGCTATCGAGCGATCCACCGACAGCTCGGTGAACGGTTCGAGCAGGCGGCGTACGCGACGCTCCTCCGTGCCACGCCCCGCGAACAGTTCGGCGCGCGTGATCGATGACACATGGACGTCGTCGTCCGCCGGGACGAATGCCCTATGCCCACGCAGGTGATCGACGAGGACGTCGCTATCGACCAGAACCTTGGCCACGTTCCCACTCGTCTCGATCCGGCAGCTCGAGGTCAGGCAGTGTTCCGAACGTCTCATCCAGAGCAGCCTGCACGTCAGGCCGGTCATCGGTGAGGTAGGCGTCAACAGCTTCGCGAATCACCCGGGCGAGCGGCGCGCCCGTCCGTCGTGCGCGAGCATCCAGTCGCCGCCGCTGGTCATCGGTCAGATAGATCTGCGTTCGTACGCTTGCCATATACAGCGCAGTATACAGCCTTTTGGGACGCTTGAGGAGAGCTCCCATCGACCGTGGACGCGGACGCGATGTCGCCACCATGACGGAGCCGATGTCCGGTTCCTGCTTCACCGCCACGTCGTCGCGACGGAGACTGAAGTTGGAGGTGCGCCCGAGATGGCAGCACGGACAATTTCGCTCATCGAACGGGTTCTGCGACCGATCGTCTGCCTGCTGCTGGCGGTCGGGATCGGCGTGACGCTGCCTGGGTAGCACGGGTACTTTGCCATCTAGTGTCCAGGTGACCGTCTGGCAAAGCGCTCGCTGATTGCGCCCGGACTCCGCGCCGGCAGCGAGGGGAGACACCGGTCACATAGATGACACTCCATCGCGTGTACCGGCGCCTACCATGCCCATGCATTGAAAGACCTGATCGTTCAGCCGCTGACGCCGGAGAGGTGGAACGTCCTCGCCGGCCTATTCTCGCAGGGCGGTGACCCGAAGCGCTGCTGGTGCACCTTCTGGCGCCTCTCGAACGCCAGCGCGTTCGGCTCCACCGCCGACGCGAACCGCGCCTGGCTCCGCAATCGGACCGATGCCGGCGGGATCCCGCCGGGCCTTGTCGCCATCCGCGACGGCGAGGCGATCGGATGGGTGAGCCTGGGACCGCGTGGCGAGTTCGAGCGCCTGGGCCGTTCGCGGACGATTCCCCAGCCACCCGGCGAGGATGTCTGGTCGGTCGTCTGCTTCGTGGTCGGCCGGAAGGCGCGAAGATCGGGCCTTGCATCGGTCCTGCTCGAGGCCGCGGTCGATCACGCCCGCGCCAGCGGCGCCAGGGTGCTCGAGGCCTATCCTGTGCGGACCGATGGGCAGCGCATGAGCTCGGCATCGGCCTACACGGGGACGCTCGGGATGTTCGAGCGCGCCGGCTTCCATGTCGTGGCCGACACCTCCTCGAAGGCGGGCGGCGGTCTGCCGCGCGTCGTCGTCCGGCGTGAGCTATCCGAGCGTCGATGAGCCATGGCGCTCGCCGAGTGAGCGCTATCTGCGGGTCATGTCGGCCCTCGGGCCCTTACGCCCATCGGACGAGCCATAGCGGCGCTAGACAGCCCACTGGATGGCGTAGCGCTCACTGGAGGGGCGTGACACGGCTTCCAGGCCCTCGAACGCGTGAGCGCGCCGATAGGGCTCGTGCGGTGAGCCGTAGGCCCGCCGTCGGCGAAGCCGCGATACCGGTGCTGGGCGCGACGAGATCAGGAGCCGAATGCTGGCACGCGGTCCTGTTCTACGGCGAGGAGATCGGCAGGGGCAATGACCAGCAGTATCCCAAGCGCGATGCCGTGCGCACCGCGATGCAGTGGTCCGTCGAGCCGCACGGCTACCATATGTTCGGAGCACGCGCCAGGTCCTGACGGGTGACGCAAAAGCTCCGCGCCGACGCCAACGCTGACAGCGGCTACCATGCCGCCGATGCTGTACGACTACCCGGCGGTCACCGTCGAGACGGTCACGACGGAGACCGATGCCGCGCTGGCGCGCGCCGATGCGCTCGTCGAGCGGGCTACTGCCAGCGCCGGCTCCCCCACGTTCGACGCCACGCTCTTGCCGCTCGAGCTGGCCGGCGCCCAGGTCGCGGCCGGCTACGGACGCGGAGGCTTCCTGGGCCAGGTGCACAGCGACGCCGCCGTGCGCGACGCGGGCACCCAAGCTGAGGAGCGGATCAACAAGTGGCGCGTGGCCATCGTCTTCCGCGAAGACCTGTACCGGGCGGTCCGAGCGTTCGCCGAAACGGACGAGGCACGGATGCTGGAGGGCGAACGCGCCCGGCTGCTCGAGCACTGGCTGCGCGACTTTCGGCGCGCGGGCCACCAGCTGGACGCCGATGCACGAGCCGAGCTGGAGCGGCTGCGCAACCGGCTGGTGGAGATCGAGGTGGCCTTCAAGCGCAACGTCAACGAGCACCGTGACGGGATCGACGTCAGGCGCGAGCAGCTGGCGGGTCTGCCGGATGACTACATCAAGCGCCTCACGCGCGGCGAGGCAGAGGGCACGTTCCGCGTCAGCCTCGACTATCCCGAGCTGAACCCGTTTCTCGACCACGCGCACGATCGGGGTCTGCGCGAGCAGCTCTTCCGCAAGCACTGGAACCGGGCGGTCGGGGCCAATCGCGCCCTGCTGGCCGAGGCGCTCGAGGTTCGACGCCGCATCGCCGCCCTGTTCGGCCAGCCGACCTGGGCGCATCACGCCATGGAACTGAAGATGGCTGGGGCGCCGGCACGCGTGCGCGCCTTCTACGACGAGCTGCTGCCCATGGTGGCCAGCACGACGCATGCGCAGCTCGACCGTCTGCGCCAACGGCTGGCCGCGGACGGCCACGACGGCCAGATCAGCGGATGGGACTGGCGCTACTACGACGACCAGCTGCGACGGACCGAGTACGGCGTCGACCAGGTGCAGATCAGCGAGCACCTCCCCCTGGAGGCCGCGATGGACGGGATGCTCGCCATCACCGGAGACGTCTTCGGGCTCGATTACCGGCAGGTGGATGAGGCCGATGCCAGGGCCTGGCACCCATCGGTCCGGCTGTACCAGATCAGCGATCGGTCGTCAGGCGAGATGCTGGCCCACTTCTATGCGGATCTGTTCCCGCGCGAGGGCAAGTTCGGGCACGCTGCGGCGTTTCCGCTGATCATCGGGCACCGGGCCGCGGACGGCGGACGGGTGATCCCGGTGAGCGCCATCGTGGCGAACTTCACGCCTCCGACCGGCGACCGCCCATCGCTCCTGCGCCACTCGGAGCTCCAGACGCTGTTCCACGAGTTCGGCCACATCCTGCACATGAGCCTGACCCGCGCCGAATTCACCCACTTCTCCGCCGCCGAGACCGAATGGGACTTCGTCGAGGCCCCGTCCCAGATCATGGAGCACTGGACCTGGGACGCATCGGTCCTGGGAAGGTTCGCCCGGCATCACGCCAGCGGTGAGCCGATCCCGGCTGATCTCGTCGAGCAGCTCGTCGCGGCCCGCTACGTCAACGTCGGGATCAAGATCGGGATGCAGGCCTTCTATGGCCTGCTCGACCTTGCCCTCCATGCCGAGGTGCAGGCACCCGAGCTGGACACCGCCCTGCGCGAGACATACGCCGTTACCGGCATGCCGTATCCGGAGGGCACGTTCATGCTCTCAGGCTTCGCGCACCTCGTGGGCGGCTACGACGCCGGTTACTACGGCTACCTGTGGTCTGAGGTGATCGGCGACGACATGTTCGGCCGCTTCGCCTCCGAGGGTGTGCTGTCGCCCGCCGTCGGCGCCGAGTATCGGCGCGAGATCCTGGAACCAAACGGATCCCGACCGGCCGACGAGCTCATCCGCGCCTTTCTCGGCCGGGACCCCTCCAATGAGGCGTTCCTCCGCCTGCGCGGCATCCTGCCTCCCGACTGACGGCGGCCCCCTGGCACACGGTTGGGCGGCCACCGACACGGCGGCACGGCGGCGCGTTGCGCGCCGCTAGGCGGGACGGCGGCGGCCCTGTTGCACCACGTGGAGCTAACGGGGAAGAAGAGGCCAGATTCACCGTCATGTTTCCCGCGGCTTTCACCTGGTGCAACAGGTGGGGACGGTGACGCGGAAAAGCGCGTCTTCTTCCCCGGTACCTCCATACCGTGCAAACGGGAGCGCGTCCACGCCGGCATGTCACGAAACGAACACCCTGGGCGTCATCGGTGTCTGGAAGGGTGAACGGATAGGGAGGGAGCAGCACTGGACCTCGTGCGGCTGGCCCAGGCCGGCGACAGGGAGGCATTCGAGATGCTCGTGGAACGCCATGCCACGGAGCTGTACCGCCTTGCGGCGGCGATCGTCGGCGAGGTCGACGCTCGGGATCTGACCCAGGAGGCATTCGTGAAGGCCTGGACCGATCTGCCTCGCCTGCGGCAGCCGGAGTCCTTCCCCTTCTGGCTGCGCCGCATCTGCGTGAACCGATGCCGAAACTGGCTGCGAGCATCCGGCCGTCGAGGACGCCCGATCTCGCTGGACGCCGATGACACGTTCGCCGACCGCCTGCACGATGGCCGCCGCGACTTCCGCGGCGCAATCGAGGCGCGGGTCGTGATCCAGCCCGCGTTCGAAGGCCTCACGCCGGACCAGCGCGCGATGCTCGTCCTGCACTACACGTTTGGGTACTCCATCGCTGAGGCGGCCGATGCGCTCGACGTGCGCGTGGGGACCGCGAAGTCGCGCCTCAACGCGGGACTGGTGGCGCTGCGGCGGGCGGTGGGCACGATCGACGCCAATCCCAAGCCGGAGGTGGCGCTGTGAGCGACGAGCAGATCGTCGAGTACCTGCGCTCCCGTGGCCGGATGATGCCGCCCGCAGATCTCGTCGGCTCGGTGATGGATGCGGTCGCCGATGCACCGCAGCGCCGGCTTTCGTGGTTCGCCCCGTTCGTCCCGGCCGTGGCCGCGCTCGCCGCTGCCGGAGGCGTCGTGCTGCTCGCGTTCATCGTCGGCCAGAGCCCGGACCTCGGCCCGCCTGCCTCAGGCTCCCCGCCGCCTGTCGCGACCCCGACGATGGAGCCGTCGCCCAGCGCGTCGCCGTCGCCGACGCCCAGGGGCACGCCCGAACTGTCGCAGGGACCTCTGCTCGAACCGGGTGACACCGCCCTGATCGAGGCGGTATGGACGGACGGAGAGTTCGGCACGATTACCCTCGAGCGTGGCCCGGATGTCGGCGGCTACCGGCTCGTCCCCGAGCCGAGCAGCGAGACCCACTTCTTCATCGAGATCCCCACGACGTACGAGCTCGATCGCGTGCCAGACGGCGCCGATTGGGGCGGGCTCGACTGGCGCATCGAGAGCGCCGACGGGTCGGTCGCCGCGGGGGAGGTGTCGGTCTTCCCGCCACCCGAGCCGTGCATGGGGCTCGCCCAGTGGCCGGGTGCGACGGTGCCGGAGGATCGGTACGAGGGATGCATGCTCTTCGCGCTCCCGCGCGAGGCGGCCGACGTGGAGCTGGAGCTGGTCTATGAGCCGACGAGCGCTTCCGGGCCGCTCGAGCGCATTCCCGTTCGTGCGCCCGGTCCGGCACCGGAGCCTGTGGCTGCCGAGTGGCCTCGACCCGATCCGGTGTACGTGGCGAAGCCCGGGCTTCCCTTCACCGTGCTCGAAAGCGCCGAGGCGGACGAGCTCTTTGCCGACGCCGACACCTGTACCAACCCGGAGGCCGGCTACACCCTCACCTTCCCCGAGTCGTGGTACACGAACACCGCGATCGGCGACGTGCCGGCCTGCTCGTGGTTCAGCCCGACCTTCTACGAGGCGACCGAGGGTGGGCCGGTGCCGGACGAGATCGCGATCGCGATCCGCGTCTTCGAGGGCCTTATCGGCTTCGTCTGGGTCGATCTGTACAGCGAGGATGTCGTGCTCGACGGCGTCGACGCGCGACGATACGAGACCGGGATGACGAAGGACGCCGCGACGCCCACCGACCAGTTCCAGTACAGCTACCTCGCCTACCTGGACGACGAGCCGTCCGAAGGATTGAAGCTGTGGGCGTTCACGGGAACCGAGTACGGCGGAACCTACGAGCTCAACAGGGCGGTCTTCGACCGGATCATGGCCAGCCTCCGGTTCGACGAGTGACGGGCTGACGGCTCCTCGCGGCATGCCGCGACGTTGCACCGGGTGGAGACAACGGGGAAGAAGAGCGCCGAAACACCGGCTGCTTCCCCGGTGGCTTCACAGGGTGCAACACGCGGGGAAATAGAGGCCGATCCGGGCCTCTTCTTCCCCGATACCTCCACCTCGTGCAACGCGCACCCGCGCACAACGGGCATCACGCGCGCCACGCGCATCGCGCTGGCTCGCCGTGCCGTCCCGTGGCCGGGGCCTCAGTAGTAGTCGCTGCAGGAGAGGAAGTAGCCGCAGCGCCGGCAGATGAGCTTGCACTTGCGCTCCTCCAGCTCCGACCCGCAGTTGGCGCAGGTACGGATGACCCGGCCCGGATCCAGGCGACCCGATCGCGGCCGAGGATCTGCATGCGTCGTGGCCTTCGAGGGCGGCATCGGTGGCAGGATAGGCCGATGCGCGACCCGCGGAGGGCGCGCCGCGCAGGTTCGACGGATTGGCAGAGGCATTGAAGGAAGGGAACGGTGACCGACTCCAAGGTCCTGGCCTCGCTGGCGGACGAATACTGGGAGGCGCGGCTGCAGGCGCATCCGGTCATGGCCACCGCCATCGGCGACCGACGCTTCGATGATCGGCTGGAGGACATCTCGCCCGAGGGCCGGGCTGCCTGGCACGCCAGGCTCATGGAGCTGCACGACCGCGTCGGCCGCATCACGACGGCGCAGCTGGACGAGGAGGATCGCATCACGCAGGCGGCGCTAGACGAGGTGATCCGGACCGACGTGGCCATCGCCGACGCCGACCGCCACGCCTACTCCGTGGATCCGCTCGATGGGCCGCAGGTTGGCTTCCTCAACATCCCGGCCTTCCAGTCCGTCCGCACCGAGGACGAGGCCGAGGACCTCCTCGCGCGCTGGCGGGCGATGGGTCCCTGGGTGGACGATCTGATCGCGAACCTGCGTCGCGGCGCATCCGACGGTCGTCTTGGCGTGCGGATGCTGGTCGGCTGCGTGATCGAGCAGCTCGAGGAGACATTGGCGCGCCCCGATGCCGAGTGGCCGCTCGCTGCGCCGACGCGCGCCGTCCCCGACGACTGGTCCGACGCCGACGCGGACCGCTTCCGGAGCGGTCTGACCGACGCGATTGCGGTCCACATTCGGCCCGCGTTCGGCCGTTACCGCGAGTTCCTGGTAAACGAGATCCAACCGCGGGCGCGCTCAGACGAGCAACCCGGACTCGTGCATCTGCCCGGGGGCGACGCGACGTATCGGTCCCTGGTGCGAGCCTACACGTCCCTGCCGACCTCGCCCGAGGAGATCCACGAAACCGGTCTGGCCGAGGTGGAGCGCATCGACGTCGAGCTCGTCGAGCTCGGAGCACGCCTGCTCGACACCGATGGGCTGGCTGCCACGCTCGACCGCCTACGCTCCGATCCGGCCCTGCGCTTCACGCAGGGCGACGAGGTTTTCAAGGTGGCGGAAGGCTCGCTTTGGCGAGCCAGCGCGTCGATCGACGCTTGGTTCGGCCGTCTGCCGCTGGCGCCGTGCGAGGTCGTGCGCATGGAACCGCACGAGGAGAAGCACTCGACCATCGCCTACTACCGCGAGCCAGCGGTCGACGGCAGCCGGCCGGGCCAGTACTACATCAACACCTCCGAGCCGGAGACGCGTCCGCGGTACGAGGCGGAGGCGCTCGCCTTCCACGAAGCCGTCCCGGGGCATCACCTGCAGACGGCGATCGCGCAGGAGCTCGCCCGACTGCCGGACTTCCGGCGCTTTCTCGGGACCACGGCGTACGTCGAAGGCTGGGGCCTGTACGCCGAGCGGCTGGCGGTCGACATGGGCCTCTACTCCGGCGACCTCGATCTCTTCGGCGTGGCCTCGTTCGACGCCTGGCGCGCCTGCCGGCTCGTCGTGGACACCGGCATGCACGCGATGGGCTGGTCACGCGGCCGCGCGATCGGCTTCATGACGGAGCACACCGGCCTGGGGGCGAACAACATCGCCAACGAGGTGGACCGATACATCGCGATGCCCGGACAGGCGCTGGCCTACAAGCTTGGCCAGCTCGAGCTGCTGTGCCTGCGGGAAGAGGCTCGCTCGCGTCTCGGCGACGCCTTTGACATCCGAGCGTTCCATGACGCCGTCCTCGGAGAGGGGGCGCTCCCGCTGCCCGTGCTCCGCCGGCTCGTCGAGCGCCGGCTGGCCTGAAGCCGGCACCGCGCGCGGTCACTTGAGGGTGACAATCTCGACCTGGCCCTCGCGACCGAGCACGTTTACGCCGACCCCCTCACGCTGTCGCTCCAGGTACAGGTCGACACGCGCAGTGCCGATGGGCAGGTTCTCGATCCGGAGATAGTCGAGGAACGTCGGCAGACGGGCGTGGCGCAGCTGCAGCGTGGCCGCCGGCGCATCGATCTCCATGCCGAGGCACGCCTGCAGGAGCATGAACGGCGCGCCGGCGGCCCACGCCTGCGGCGAACAGGCGACCGGGTAGAGGGTCGGCCCCTCACCCTCGCGCCGGGTGAAGCCGCAGAAGAGCTCCGGCAGCCTGGCCAGCTCGAAGTGCCGGCTTGCATCAAACAGCGCATGCGTGATCCGAGCCGCGTGGTCGCGGAAGCCGTAGCGGGCGAGGCCCAGGGCGACCATGGCGTTGTCGTGCGGCCAGATGGAGCCATCGTGGTACGACATCGGGTTGTAGCGCGCCTCGCCCGCGGCCACCGTCCGAACGCCCCATCCAGAGAACGAGGCATCGGCCATCAAGGTTTCGGCCAGCCGCGCGGCACGCTCGGGGGTCACGATGCCGGTCAGGAGGCAATGCCCGGGATTCGACGTCCGGACACGGCACGGGCGCTTGTCGCCGTCGAGGCCGATGGCATAGGTGCCCAGCTCATCCAACCAGAAGGCCTCCTCGAATTGCTCGCGCAGTCGCTCGGCCTGGTCGCGGAGCGCGGCGGCCCGGTCGTGGTGGCCGAGCACCCCGGCCAGGTCGGCGGCCCCCAGTCGTGCGGCGTAGGCGTAGCCCTGGATCTCAGACAGCGCGATCGGCCCCTGCGCCAGCTCGCCGTTCGCGTGGAAGACTGAGTCCCACGAGTCCTTCCAGCCCTGCTGGGTGAGGCCCACGGGCGACTTGCGCTCGTACTCGACGAAGCCGTCGCCATCGGGATCGGCCGGGCCGTCGATCCAGGCGAGGGCACGCTCGATGTTCGGCCACAGCATCTCGGCGAAATCGCGATCCGCCGTCTGGCGATAGTGCGCCGCAGCGAGCATGACGAACAGGGGCGTGGCGTCGTGCGTCCCGTAGTAGCGAGCAAAGGGAATCTCGCCCATGGCCGCCATCTCGCCCCGGCGGAGCTCGTGCAGGATCTTGCCGGGCTGCGCCTCGTTGACGGGGTCATCCTCCTCCGCCTGGTTGGCTGCCAGGAAGGTGAGCACGCCCCGAGCCAGCTCGGGCATCAGCCACAACGCCTGGTAGGCGGTGATGAGCCCGTCGCGACCGAAGACCGTCGAGTACCACGGGACGCCCGCGTAGGGGTAGGGCCCATGGGCTGTCTCCGTGGTCATCATGACCAGGTCCGCCACCGAGCGGTTGAGCCAGTCGTTGCACAGCTCGTTCGAGCTGTGCAGCCGCGCGCCGAGGCGCTGGGCCTCTGGCAGCAGCGCGCTGGCGCGCGCCAGCGCCGCGTCGAAGCCGAGCGAGACGTGGCGCCGGCGATCGATCTCGCAGGCCACGTGCAGCTCGATCGTGGCGGCCTTCCCGGGACCGAGTCGCACGTCGTATCTGGCGAGCTCCGAGGTGAGCTCGTTCGGGGCGGGGTCCAGGATCACTCGGGTGCGCCGCCGCACGCCGTCCAGACCCTCGTAGCGCAGGGTCGCCGATCCAGCCTCCACCCGCGGCGACAGGTCTCGGCCGCGGCGCTCGCGCGTCGTGCCGCGGACCTCGAAGATGTCGGCGTAGTCGGCCGTGAAGCGAAGCTCCAGGGGGATGCGCACGGCATCGGTCCCGAAGTTGCGCAGGATGATCCGCTCGTGAAAGGCGGCATCCCACAGAACCTTGGTCCGCGACAGGTGGACGGTTCCCTGAGAAAGGCGCCTGCCGCGCACGATGACATCGGGATTGGTGAGGTCGATCGACACGCGTGAGTTGTCGCGCTTGGCGGTCGAGCCCAGCAGCAGCGGCCGCTCCTCTCCGATGCGCAGGAGGAGCCCGGAGAGATGCCGCGTCCCGTAATGGTAGAGCCCCTCCTCGCCCAGGCCGACAGGCTTGATGTCGCCGTATCGGTCGAAGACCGCGAACGACTCGCCATGCTTGAGGACCTGGTCGTTCTCGTCGGCCAGGGACGAGCTGGCGAGCACGTAGAACCGGTTCCCGATAGTGACGATGTCGCTCACCGGGGTCAGCTCGGGTTCCGCCAGGCGTTCCGTCTCCATCTCAGTTCGAGAGCCGACGACGCAGCTCGTCGTGGACCAGGCGTGCATCCGCCCGTCCGGCCGTGCGCTTCATGACCTGCCCCACCAGGAAGCCGAGCAGCTTCTGGTCGCCGGACCGATACGCCTCGGCCTGTGCCGGGAACTCGGCCAGGATGGCCTCGATCTCGTCGCGGATGAGCCCGGGGTCGCTCACAGCTCCCAGGTCCTCGCGCTCGATGATCGTGCGCGGCGACTCGCCGGACTCGAAGGCTGCCGCCAGGACCGCCTTGGCATTCGTGCCGGAGACGCGCCCCGCCTCGACCTCGCGGATGAGCTCGGCCAGGCCCTCCGGCCGCAGCGCCACGCCGTCCGCGCGCAGCCCGTCGGCGGCATGCTGGTTGAGCAGCCGGCTGAACTCACCTGTCAACCAGTTTGCAGCCGCCTTGGGGGCGATGTCGGCGTTGACCACGGCGTCGAAGTAATCGGCCAGGGCGACATCCGCGGTCAGGACGCCGGCATCGTAGTCCGACAGGCCCAGCTCGGCCGTGTAGCGCGCCCGGCGCTGCGCGGGTAGCTCCGGCAGGCGAGCGCGCAGCTCGGCGACCCACTCCGAGGAGGGACGCAGCGGCGGCAGGTCCGGCTCGGGGAAGTACCGATAGTCGTTCGCCTCTTCCTTCGAGCGCTGGGAGATCGTCCGGCCGCCCTCCTCATCCCAGCCACGTGTCTCCTGGACGAGCGTCTCTCCGTGCCCGAGCGCCTCGGCGTGGCGAGCGACCTCGAACTCCATGGCGCGCTCGAGCGAGCGAAAGCTGTTCAGGTTCTTCACCTCGACCTTCGTGCCGAAGGTCGAGGCGCCGGGCGGCCGCAGGCTGACGTTGCCCTCGATCCGCATGCTGCCGGCCTCCATGTCGGCGGATGATGCCCCGACGTAGCGCAGGATGTCGCGCAGCGTCTCCCCGTACGCCCGCGCCTGGGCAGGCGACCGAAGATCCGGCTCGGTGACGATCTCCATGAGCGGCACGCCGGCACGGTTGAAATCGACCACGCTGAACCCGCGCCGTGCATGCTGCATGCGCGCGGTGTCCTCCTCCAGGTGCGCGCGTGTGATACCGATGGTCGCTTCGCCGTCATCGGCCGGCACCAGCACCACCAGCCGGCCATTCGAGCACAGCGGCAGGGCGTACTGGCTGATCTGGTAGCCCTTCGGCAGATCGGGATAGAAATAGTTCTTGCGCTCGAAACGCACCGCCTCAGTCTCGACGTGGCAGTTGAGCGACAGACCGGTGAGGATCACCAGCTCCACGGCGCGCCGGTTGATGACCGGCAGCGTGCCGGGCATCCCAAGGCAGATGGGACAGACCCTGGTATTCGGCTCATCCGGCTGGCCCGGCGGCGGCGCCGTTGGACACCCGCAGAACATCTTCGAGTCCGTGCGCAGCTGGGCATGGACCTCGATGCCGATGATCGTCTCGTACTGCATGCGCGTGCCGACGGCCATGCCCCGATTGTATGCTGCGCGCCGATGAAGATCGGCGAGTGGGACGACATCGGGCGGGCGCGCGGCCTGATCGTTCACCAGCTGGGCCAGCTCGGCGCGGACGAGCTGGCCGCCCATGTGGCGCTCAATCCCGACACCGGCCGCCAGCGCATCCTCGTCGCCACCGACATCGGCCTGCTCGACTACGTCTGGAGCGCTGAGTCGCCCCAGCCCGACGCGCGCTGGTCGCTGCGTGGCAACCTCGTCCGCTGGCCGAGCGTGCGGGGCCTGCGCCTGCAGACCGACGCGCAGTTCGATCCGGTGAGCGAGGACGCCCGTGCGATCTGGCGCCTGGTGGCCGAGGATCCGAAGATCGAGCTCAGCGCCGGCGGCGGCCAGGCCGGAGACCCGTCGCTTCCCGCGCTGCTCGCGTTCGGCCGCGCCTGTCTCGAGCGAAGCGGCGCGTAAGCAGCAGGCTCAGTAGCCGTAGTCGTCCGGGTTGTCCCGCTCAGGGGCTTCGCTGGGGGTCGGCTCCGCGGGAACGGCCTCCGTGGGCAGCGGCGTCGGGTCGGCCTGGCCCTCGCCGGGCGGCGCGCAGGCGTTCAGCGCCAGCGCGGTCGCCAGCACGAGCCCGCCTATCCATCGATGCGTCATGCCGTTCCATACGCCAGCCGTTTCAGCCTGGCGGGGCCAGGGGGCTTTTCCGTGCGGTGAGGTAGATGGTGCCGAACGGGATGCGGTAGCCGCCCTCCGGGGTGCGCGGCGTGACAGCGAGCATCTCATCGGTCAACGCGCGGCGCACGACCTCGCCCGCGATCGGCCGCAGCGAGGGCACCATCGTGGCGGCGTAGCCACCGGCAGTCTCGCTGAACCGCTGAGCGGGAGTGAGGGTCATCGACGAATCGAGCGTCCCGCTCAGGCGCGGTGGCGCGTCACGAACCGCTCGATGCGGTCCATGGCCTCGACGATGTCCTCGTACCCGGCCGCATAGCAGGCGCGGACGTGGCCCGCGCCGGACGGGCCGAACGCGGTGCCGGGCACGACGCCCACGCGTTCCTCCTCCAGCAGGTGCTCGGCGAAGGTCGACTCGTCCATGCCGGTCGCATCGGTCACATTGGGGAAGCAGTAGAACGCGCCCTTGGGCTCGAAGCAGCTCAGGCCGATCTCGTTGAAGCGCCGCGTCATGAGCTGGCGGCGCCGGTCGTACTCCGCGTGCATGGCGCCGAGGTGCGGCTCGCCGTTGCGCAGCGCCTCGATCGCGGCGTGCTGGCCGGGCGTGGGAGCGCACATGATCCCGTACTGGTGCACCTTGGCGATGCCGGTCATGAGCTCGGCCGGGGCGGCCACGTAGCCGATGCGCCAGCCGGTCATGGCGTAGCTCTTGGAGAATCCGCCCAGCAGCACGGTGCGCTCTCGCATGCCGGGCAGCGCGCTGAAGGCGGCGTGGTCGTGGTCGCCGTAGACCAGGCGATCGTAGATCTCGTCGCTGTAGACGAGCAGATCGTGCCGGTCGGCCACCTCGGCGATCGCCAGCAGCTCGGATCGGTCCAGGACGGCGCCGGTCGGGTTGTTCGGGTAGCCCAGGAAGATCCCCTTGGTGCGCGGGTTGAGCGCCGCCTCGACCATCTCGGCGCTGACCCGGAAGTCGGTGGCGGCCGTGGTGCTGACGGCGACCGCCACGCCGCCGGCGAGCTGGATGCACGGCGCGTAGGCCACGAAGCACGGTTCGTGATGAATCACCTCGTCCCCGGGGTTCAAGGTGGCTCGGAGGCTGGCATCGACCCCTTCCGACGCGCCCACGGTGATGATGAGCTCTGTCCGAGGGTCGTAGGTCACGCCGTAGCGATCCCGAAGATTGGCCGAGACCAGCTCCCGCAGCTCGATCATCCCGCCGTTGGCGGTGTAGTGCGTCTCTCCACGCTCGAGGCTCGCTATCGCGGCGCGGGTGATCGGCTCGGGCGTATCGAAGTCGGGCTCCCCGATGGTCAGGCTGATGACGTCCTTCATCTCCGCGAGCATGTCGAAGAAGCGCCGAATGCCCGATGGCGGCATGGCGCGCACCCGATCGTTCAGGAAATCGCTGGGGGCGCGGCGGGCCTCGACTGGCTGGGCGGCTGGCTCGATGCTCATCGGGCAGTAGTGTAAGCCGCGGGCCGCGGCGCCTGTTCGGTGGGCACGGTCGGCGGCGATTGCGTGGCACGCGCGGCGGCGTTGCGTGGCACGCGCGGCGGCGTTGCACTGTGAGAATGAGCGAGGCGCACTCCCAGCCCGGCTGACTCACTGACCCACCGGCCTTCGCTGCCTTGTGATCGATCCGTCGTCTGGTGTGGGAGGCGCCTCAATCGACACCCATCGGTTGGGCGGCAGTGACCTGATAGAAGCCTGGCTTGGAGGCCTCGTCACAGTGCTGTCCGCCGCCCCGACGGATGCGTGTCACCGTCGCTCACAGCAAGGAGATGCGGTGACCACGATCAGCATGGCAGACCCCAATCGGCTCGTCACCCTCGGCATCGATACCCACGCCGAGGTGCACGCCGTGGCCGCCCTGGACGAACGCGGACGCCTGCTCGACAGCACCACCATTCCCACCAGCCCCGCCGGCTTCCAGGCGCTGCTCGAGTGGGCCGCCGGGTTCGGGACCATCGATCGGGTCGGGATCGAGGGCACCGGCAGCTACGGCGCCGGCGTGGCGCGCTGGCTGCGCTCCCAGGGACGGGTGGTGATCGAGGTCGACCGCCCCGACCGGGGCGAGCGTCAGCGGCGCGGCAAGTCGGATCCGATCGACGCCGAGATCGCGGCGCGGGCGGTCCAATCGGGTTGTGCCAACGGCACGCCCAAGGCTGGTGATGGGCGGGTCGAGGCCATCCGCGCCTTGCGCATCGCGCGCGGCAGCGCGCTCGACGCGCGCTCGCGGGTGGCCAACCAGCTGCACGCCCTGCGCGTCACCGCTCCCGACGAGCTGCGTGCCGAACTGCGCTGCCTGTCGCTGGCTCGACTCAGCCTGCGCGCCTCGCGCTTCCGGGTGCCAGACGTGGTCGACTCCCCGCTGGCCGCGACGCGCCTGGCCCTGCGCTCGCTGGCGCAGCGCTTTCGGCAGCTCAGCGCCGAGATCGCGCGGCTCGACGTCCAGCTGGTCCGGTTGGTGGCCGCTGCGGCGCCACAGCTCGTGGCGCGGCCGGGCA
This sequence comes from Candidatus Limnocylindria bacterium, assembly GCA_050692055.1. Classification (GTDB taxonomy): domain Bacteria; phylum Chloroflexota; class Limnocylindria; order QHBO01; family QHBO01; genus JBOGTC01. Next base: position 30,144 of record JBOGTC010000085.1, read on the forward strand.
TCGGCACCCAGATCGCCGGGCAGCTGCTGGTCACCGCCGGCGACAACCCGACGCGGCTGCGCAGCGAGGGCGCCTTCGCCATGCTGGTCGGCACGGCACCGATCCCCGCCTCGTCGGGCAAGACCGAGCGCCAGCGTCTCAACCGCAGCGGCGATCGCCAGGCCAACTCGGCGCTCTACATGCTGGCGCTGAGTCGCCTATCGCGCGACGCACGCACCCAAGCCTACGTTCGGCGTCGGACGGCCGAGGGCAAGACCAAGCCGGAGATCATGCGCTGTCTGAAACGCTATCTGACCCGCGAGGTGTATCGACTGCTCGTCCCGGTGCATGGTTGACCGACATAGAAGCATCGATCAGGCGGTTGTGACCACGGGCGCCTTCAGTCGGAGTGGTCGCCGAGCAGGTACCGGGCGCCGGCGCCATTGGCGCCAATGCGATCGCCGCGGTTGAGCAGCTGGCACGTCTTCAGCGACAGGCACCCGCAGCCGATGCAGCCGGTCAGGTTGTCCCGCAACCGCTCGAGCTCCGTGATCTTCTCGTCCAGGCGAGCCTGCCAAGCCCGCGACAGGCGCTCCCAGTCGCGCTTCACCGGCGCGCGGTCCGCAGGGAGGCTTCCGAGTGCTGCGGCAATGTCATCCAGCGTAAGCCCGACCGCCTGTGCGGCCCGGATGAAGGCCACCCGGCGCAGCATTGGGCGTGCATAGACCCGCTGGTTGCCGGCGGTGCGCTCGGCGGCGATGAGCCCGCGGGACTCATAGAAGCGCAGCGCCGAGGTCGCCGCGCCGCTGCGCGTGGCTAGCTCGCCGATGGAGATGCGGTCGGGGAGCGCAGGCATGCATTCAGTCTAGGCCTTGACTTCAAGTGCGCTTGAAGTTGCAGACTCCCGGTCATGACCGATGCGATGACCGCCGAGGCGCTCACCGCCGCGCCACTCGGGTACGACGATCTGCCGCGCCTGGTCAGCCTCATGGCCGGCGACGAGAAGCACGGCACCAGCGCCGACTCCACCATCGACGTGCTGTGGACGCTGTACGACCGAGTGCTCGACATCACGCCGGAGACCGCCGATGACCCGGACCGCGACCGCTTCCTGCTGTCCAAGGGCCACGGCCCGATCGCCTACTACGCCGTGCTGGCCGCCAAGGGCTTCATCCCGCTCGAGGTGCTCCCCACCTTCGGCGCCTACGACTCGCCGCTCGGCTACCACCCCGACCGGCTGCTCATCCGCGGCGTCGAGATCTCGAGCGGCTCGCTGGGCCACGGCCTGCCGATCGGCGTCGGCGTGGCGCTCGGGCGGCGGGCGCAAGGTCGCCGCGCGCGGGTGGTGGTGCTGGTCGGCGACGCGGAGCTGGAGGAGGGCAGTAACCACGAGGCGATCGCTCTCGCCGGACGGCTCGGCCTGGAGCGCCTGAGCGTGGTCGTCGTCGACAACCGCACCTCGAGCCACGGCTGGCCGGGCGGCATCGCGTCGCGCTTCGAGCTCGAGGGCTGGGCGTCGGCCACCGTCGACGGGCGCGATCACGACGCCTTGGAGGCAGCGCTGACCAGGCCGCATGACCGGCCCGACGTCGTCGTGGCCGTAGTGGAGCCCGGCGCGTGACCGCCGCCGAGTCGATGCGCGACCGCTTCGCGCGGGTCGCTTCACGGTTGCTCGACGACGATCCGCGACTGGCAGTGGTCCTGGCCGAGATCGGTGTCGCCAACTTCGCGCGCGCGGCGCACCGCCACCCCGACCGAGTCATCAACGTCGGCATCCGTGAGCAGCTGCTCATCAGCGTGGCCTCGGGACTGGCGCTGGCCGGCATGCGCCCGATCGCCCACACCTACGCGCCGTTCCTGGTCGAGCGCCCGTTTGAGCAGGTCAAGCTCGACCTCGCCCACCAGGGCGTCGGAGCCGTGTTGGTCAGTATCGGAGCCTCTTACGACACCAGCGAGGGCGGTAGGACGCACCAAGCTCCCGAAGACGTGGCACTCCTGGACACCCAGGAGGCGTGGACTGTCCACGTACCCGGACACCCCGCGGAGATCGAGCCACTCCTGCGGTCAGCGGTGAGCAGGGGCGACCGGACGTATCTCCGACTCTCGAGCCGCACCAACTCGGCACCCCGACACGTTCATCCGTCCGGGTTGGAGCCAAATCCGCCAAGGTAGCCGCGGCACGGTCGTTGCGGTCGGGCCAATGCTTGATCGCACCCTCGCGGCCACGACAGGGCTGGACGTAACCGTGTTGT
>JBOGTC010000086.1:0-9404 GCA_050692055.1 Candidatus Limnocylindria bacterium
CACGCAAGAGGCTCGGTGGACCTTATCGACCTGCCCAGGCGTCCCGGGCTGCCTGTCCCTGTTCCTCGGTGAGGGCGACGTAGCCGACCTCACCCGCGAGCGCAAGGCCCTCCGCCGAGACGTAGAAGTCGATGAACGGAGCCAGTGCGGCGTTCTCCTCGACACTTGCGAGGTTGGGGTAGATGAAGAGCGGTCGGGCGATCGGGTACGACTCGTCGGCGACCGTCTCATCGGATGGGGTAATGCATCCCCCGCCGCCGTCCACGTCGATGAGCTTCACGCCTTCGGCCTCTTCCGCGAACGCCAGGCCGACCCAGCCGAGCGAGCCCGGCGATCCGGCGATGCCCTCGATGATCACGTTGTCGTTGGCCGAGGCGGTGTAGTCGGGACGCGTGGTTGCATCGGCGCCGCGCACCTCCGCGATCCCCTCCAGCGCGAGCTCGACGAAGCTGTCGAACGTGCCCGATTCCTCGCCGGGCGCGGTGACGTTCAGCGCTGCGTCAGGGTACGGGGCGTTCGAGGTACCGAACTCGCCTGCGAGCTCCTCTTCCAGCTCCGCCGCCAGGTCATTGGCGTCGCTCCAGTTGCCGAAGCCCTCAGACTCGGGGCCGAGCAGCGCATAGAGATCGAGGAAGCTCAGGCAGCTCACGTCGGCATTCTCGGCCGAGGTGGTCACCGAGAGGCCGTCGTAGGCGATCAGGAGCTCGACGTATTCGATGCCGTTCTCCTCGCAGACCGCGACCTCTTCCTCGCTGATGGCCCGCGACGCGTCGCTGATATCGGTCTGACCGTCGCAGAAGAGCGCGAACCCATCGCCGGTGCCGGGGCCCTCAACGGTGTAGAAGAAGTCGTCGTTCGACTCCGCGAAGACTTCCGCGACGCGGTTGGTCACGGGCTCGACGGTCGAGGATCCGGAGACGAAGATCTCTCCGCCGGTGCCGTCCCCATCGGCGCCATCGGTCGCGGACCCGCCACCGCTTGCCGTGCAGGCCGCCAGGACCATGATGCCGGCAACCATGAATCCCAGGATTGGGCGTCGCCCAAGCCGCTGTATCGTCAATGCTTCTCCTCCGTTTGAGGTGCGTCCCGGGTGGCACGAGACTCATCGCGGGCACGCGTTGTCCTCGGTAGACTGAAGCGACGCGCTTAACGCACCCTTAGCGGAGCGTCAAAGGCTGGTTAAGGACCGATACCGGCCAGCGAGCCGATCAGGCCAATGGCGGCACCGCCTGCCACTAGAGCCACCGAAGGCAGGCGCAGCACGAGGAGGCCGATCGCGGCGCCGATGGCCAGGGCCGCGGTGAGCGGATCCACGATGGCTGAGGCCCCCAGCTGCAGCGAGACGGCGGCCATGAGCCCGAGCGCCGCCGCGTTCACGCCGTCGAGCAGCGCCGCGGTCAGCGGTCGGTCGCGCAGCCGCTCTGCCACGGGGCCGATGAGCGCCACGAAGACGAACGCGGGCAGGAAGATCGCGACCGTTGCGACGAGCGCACCGGGGGTTCCGGCCAGCACGTAGCCGATGAACGTCGCGGTCGTGAAGAGCGGTCCGGGCGTCACCTGGCCGATGGCGACCGCGTCGAGGAGCTGGGTATCGGTCAGCCAGCCGAGGCGGTCGACCAGGTCGCCGCGCAGGAACGCCAGGAGCACGTAGCCGGAGCCGTACAGCAGCGCGCCTGCCTTGAGGAAGACCGCCGCGAGCGTCAGCAGATTGACCGATGCGGCCGTGGCAGCCGCCGGCAGGACCAGCGCCGCCGCGGCCCACGGATGGCGCGTCGCCGTGCGCGCGCCGGCCACGATCAACGCTCCGCCGGCGAGAAGGACGAGCTCGTTGACGCCCACGACCCACAGCGCCGCGACAGCGACGGCCAGCACGGTCCGCAGCGGTCCGGTCAGCGCGGTGCGCGCGAACGCCACCAGCGCCGCGGCCACGATGGCGATGACGACCGGCTTGATGCCGTACAGCAGCGCTTCGCCGGTCGGGGTCTCGCCGAAGGTGACGTACGCCCATGCCAGCGCCAGGACGATGGCCGTGGCGGGCACGATGAAGGCGAGCCCCGCCACCACCAGCCCCCAGCCGCCGGCGCGCAGCCGGCCGACGTGCATCGCCAGCTCGGTCGAGTTCGGCCCGGGGATGAGGTTCGTGATCCCGATCAGGTCGATCAGCCGCTGGTCGCTCAGCCAGCGCCGGCGCTCCACGACCTCGCGCCGCATGAGGGCGATGTGCGCCGCCGGTCCGCCGAACCCGATGAAGCCCAGCGTGCCGAACACGAGCACCAGCTCGCGGAGTCGTGCCCGGCGGTCATCGGCCATGCGCGAACCGTAGCGTCTCGCGCCCGTCCCGCGCCCGTTTCGGGGGGCGGCATTGCATGAGGTGAAGGTAACGGGGAAGAAGGCGCCTGAAACGGCCCCACCTTTGCCGTCTGTTGCACGTCGTGCAATCGACGGGGAAGAAGACCCCGAAACCAGCCTCTACTTCCCCGTTATCTCCACCTGGTGCAACGCCCGGCGGTTGCAACGCCCGGCGGTTGCAACGCCCGGCAGTTCAGAGGTCGTAGGCGCCCGCGGTCACGAGGTCCCTGGGATCGGCGCTCATCGGCGATTCGTGGGCGTAGGCGACGTGCTCGACCAGCTCGTCGAAGAGCTCCTCGTCATCGCTCGCCTCGATGGTGAGCCCGCACTCGCAGTCGATCCCGACCGCCATGCGGTGCATGCCCGGCATCGCCATGGACCGATCCTGGCGCGGCGACGTCAAGACCACGTCAACACCTGCACAAGGCTGGGTGGGGGAGCGGGGCCGTACCGGCCTCGACGCTCAGGCGTGCTTGACGACGATGCGCTCGATGACGTTGGCGACGTCCTCGCAGGCGTCGATCGTCTCCTCCAGCAAGCCGTAGAGGTCCTTCCACTTGATCACCTCCATCGGCTCCTGGCCGTCGCGGAAGAGGTTGGCGATGGCGCGGCGGACGATGGCGTCGCCCTCGTTCTCGAGGCGGTGTATCTCGATCCAGTAGCGCTCGAGGTCGCGGAACGCCTGGAGCTGGCCCAGCGCCAGGGTCAGCTGGCGGCACTGCTCGACCACGATGCCGGCCTGCTGGCGCGCGGGCGGCGTCGGCTCGGCGATGCCGTACAGGCCGAACGTGTCGCCCACCTCCTCGACGAGGTCGAGGACGTCGTCGAGACCGCTGATGAGCGCGTGGATGTCCTCGCGGTCGAACGGCGTGACGAAGGTCTCCTCCAGGCGACGGCCGATGTCGTGGGTGATCTGGTCGCCCTCGTGCTCGGCCTCTCGCAGCCGCCGGGCGAGCTCCTCGCGCTCGTCGTAGTGCTCCATCATGCGCTGGAGCATCTCGGCCGCGGCGGTGACGTTCGTCATGTCCTTCACGAAGAGGTCGAAGAAGCGCTCCTCGCGCGGCATCAGGCGTAGTCGCATCGGTTAACAGCCCTCCCGGTGGTTACGGCGGAGAGTAGACGGTCGCCTCGGCGCGTTCTCGCCGATTGCGGAGGACCATGGCGATCAGCACGAGCACCATCGTGCTCAGCACGATGAGATTGAGCGGGAAGACGGTGAGCGCCCAATACGTGGCGGCGGCAATGAGCGCCGATCCGGGAATGGTGACGATCCAGGCCAGCAGCACTCGCCGCGTGAGCCCCCAGCGCACCGCCGAGAAGCGGTTCACGGTGCCGACCCCGATGATCGCCCCGGTGATGGTGTGCGTCGTCGAGACCGGGATGCCCAGGCTCGCCGTCCCGTACAGCGTGGCGGCCGCGGCGGTCTCGGCGGAGAAGCCGCCCACCGGCTGCAGGCGCGTCAGCTTCGAGCCGAGGGTGTGCACGATCCGCCAGCCACCGGCGAGGGTGCCCAGCGCGATGGCGGCGTGAGCGGCGAGCACGATGGGCAGTGAGACCTCGAACTCGCTCACCGGCGCTCCCCGGTCGATGAGGATGATGGCGGCGATCACGCCCATGGTCTTCTGCGCGTCGTTCGCGCCGTGGCCCAGCGAGTAAGCGGCGGCCGACACGAGCTGAAGGCGCCGGAACCATCCGTTGATCGATCGCACACCGGCCGCGCCGCGCGAAGCCGCCTTCTGGCCGATGAAGCCGGAGAGGTTCATCGCGATCACGCCCAGCAACAGGCCGATCATCGGCGAGACGAAGATGAAGACGGCGATGATCAGGATCCCATCGGTGACGAGCATGCCGAACCCGTTGAAGGCGACGGCGGCGCCGGCGAGGCCTCCGACCAGGGCGTGCGACGACGAGGTCGGCAGGCCGAGGTACCAGGTGATCAGGTCGAACGCGATGGCGCCGACCAGCGCGGCGAGGATGACGTCGAGCGTCGCAACCTGGCCGATCTCGATCGTGCCGCGCCCGATCGTCGAAGCGACCGCGGTGCCAAAGACGGCGAAGGCGACGAAGTTCCAGACGGCCGCCCATGCCACCGCGTACTGCGGGCGCAGGACGCGCGTCGAGACCACCGTGGCGATCGAGTTCGCCGCGTCGTGAAAGCCATTGACGAAGTCGAAGCCGAGGGCGACCAGGATCACGAAGAACGCCGCCAGGCTGAGGTCGAAGATGGTCAGGTCGAGCAATGGGCGAGCTCGTTGCGAGTCACATCACGGTGGAGTGGCCGGATCGGCCGGATCGGCGCCGCGACAAGGGTAGCGCGTGCGTGCCACTACTCGCCGATGACCAGCGTCAGCGCCGGCGCTGGCGGTAGCATCGGTCCGTGAGCTGGCTCGAGCGCATCACCCACGAGCCGGGGCAGCACAGTTGATGGCGACCTCTTACCTGAAGGACCTCGTCTGCACTGCCTGCGAATCGGTCCTATCGGCCGATGCGCGCCAGGGCCTATGCCCGTCCTGCGGCAAAGTCCTGTTCGCCCGATACGACCTGGCCGCGCTGCGGGCTGCCATGCCACGACCGTCCTTCGACGGACGGCCCTGGGACCTGTGGCGCTACCACGAGCTGCTCCCGGTCCGCAACGAGCATCATCGGATCAGTCTTGGCGAGGGAGCGACACCGCTTGTCCGGCTGTCCGGCGCTGCCATGGCCGCCGCCGGCCTAACGCGTGGCGAGCTGCTGGTGAAGGACGAGGGCACCAATCCGACCGGCTCGTTCAAGGCGCGCGGGCTGTCTGTGGCGGTAGCACGGGCGGCGGAGCTGGGGGTTCGCGACGTGGCGCTTCCGTCAGCCGGCAACGCGGGTGCCGCCGCAGCGGCCTTCGCGGTCGCCCATGGGATCGGCTGCCACGTGGCTATGCCTCGTGATGCGCCGGACGCAGCCCAGACCGAGGTTCGCGTTTACGGCGCTGAGCTCCTGCTCATCGACGGCCTGATCGATGCCGCCGGCGCTCTCATTCGGGAGCGGGCCGCCACCGACGGCTGGTTCGACCTCTCGACGTTGAAGGAGCCGTATCGGGTCGAGGGCAAGAAGACGATGGGCATCGAGCTGGCCGAGGCCGGCGGCTGGGGAGATGCCTGGTGCCCCGACGTGCTCGTCTATCCCACCGGCGGCGGGACCGGCATCGTGGGCATGTGGAAGGCGTTCGACGAGCTGGAGGAGCTGGGCTGGATCGGTTCGCTCAGGCCGAGGATGGTGGTCGTGCAGTCGACGGGCTGCGCGCCGATCGTCCGCGCCTTCGAGGCTGGCGCTGAGCACGCCGAGCCCTGGACCGATGCCCGGACGGTGGCGGCGGGGATCCGCGTGCCGTCGGCCATCGGCGACTACTTCATCCTTCGCGCCGTGCGCGATAGCGGCGGGACGGCGGTTGCGGTGCCCGACGAGGAGATCGTGGAGGCGCAGCGCACGCTCGGACGCATGGCGGGCATCTACGCAGCGCCCGAGGGAGCCGCGACCTTCGCAGCCCTGCCGCACCTGATCGCCTCCGGCTTCCTGGCAGGTGACGAACGCATCGTCCTGTTCAACACCGGCAACGGCCTCAAGTACCCGCCACCGGTGTGAGGCGTGGTGTGGGCTTACAGTGGCGGCGTGAGCTTCGTGGTCTCCGCCGTCGCCTACGACCGGTTCATGGGTCGGTACTCGACTCCGCTTGCGGGGCAGCTGGCCGATTTCGCGGGCGTCCAGCAAGGCCAGCGAGCGCTCGACGTGGGTTGCGGGCCGGGCGCCTTGACCGGCGAGCTCGTCGCGAGGCTCGGCCCCGAGCTGGTCGTGGGCGTCGATCCTTCGGAGCCGTTCGTCGTCGCCGCCCGTGAGCGCCACCCCGGCGTCGAGGTCCGACAGTCCGCTGCCGAGGACCTGCCGTTCTCCGATGGCGAGTTCGACGTCACCATCGCGCAGCTGGTCGTCCACTTCATGGCGGATCCCGTTATCGGCTTGCGGGAGATGGCGCGGGTCACCCGCCCCGGGGGAATCGTCGCCGCCTGCGTCTGGGACCACGCGGGAGGGAGGGGACCGCTCAGCCTGTTCTGGACGGCGGTTCGGCAACTGGATCCTGACGCTCCTGGCGAATCGTCACTCGCGGGGGCCCGCAAGGGCCACCTCGCCGAGTTGTTCACGACCGCAGGCCTCGACGACGTCGACGACACCGACTTGGCCGTCCAAGTCGACCACGCGAGTTTCGAGGACTGGTGGGAGCCGCACACCTTCGGGGTCGGTCCCGCGGGTGCCTACGTCGCTGGGCTCAACCCCGCCCGCCGCGAGGAGCTGAGAGAGCGCAGCAGGCAGCTCACCCCGGCCGCGCCCTTCACGCTCGACGTACACGCCTGGGCCGCCCGCGGCCGCAGCTAGAGGGGCCGTCTGCGACCAAGAGCTTCCAACGGGTCGACCATGCCCGGACCGCCGGAGAGCGCATCGCCGGATCGGTGTGGGGCGAGATTGAAGTCCGGCGAGTGAGCTCGAGGAAGCGCCGATCCGCGGGGGACGGATCATCCAGTTACCGCTGACGGAAGGCAAGGTAGGCAACCGCCGCGATCACGAGAATCGCGGCGATGACGATTATGATCGCGCCGGATTCGACGCCGCCTGGCAGCGGCTCGTAGACCTCCACGCCTCACTCCTGCTCGTCGCGCAGTGGAGGGCCGTGTGGGATTCGAACCCACGACACGAGGATTAAAAGTCCCCTGCTCTACCGCTGAGCTAACGGCCCGGCGCCCATCGTACGGCGGCAGTCAGCCTGACGCGGTGGCCGTTGGTTCGGGCGTGGCATCTGGGGACGCAGCTGGACGAGGTGAACCGCCGGCGCGAGCACGGTTGAGCTCGGTTTGAGGGCGGTCGAACAGCTCGGCGACCTGCTCCGGGAAGCTGGCCATGACCACCGATCGGACCGGGGAGCCTCCGGCGTCGACCTCTCCGGCCGCAATGCTCAAGGGACGTGGCAGGATCGCGAACCGACGCGGCCGCTCGTAGGTGGCGAACTCGGCGGTCACCCGATCGACCTCCTGGCGAAGCAGCGCGGCGAGGTCGGGCCGTGCGAGGAGTTTTGCGCCGGCATCGGCATCATCGGCGTCATCTCCGGTCACGCCGGACCATTTGCGGATTGCCGCCAGGTCGGGCACGAGCAGGGCCCCAGTCGCGTCGCGGTCGTCTCCGAGGACCACTGCCTGCGCGATGTATGGCGACCCGACCAGCGCCCGTTCGATCGGGGCCGGCGCCACGTTCTTGCCGGTGGCCAACACGAGCAGGTTCTTGACCCGGCCCGTGATGCGCAGCCGGTGAGCTTCGTCGAACTCGCCGATGTCCCCGGTCCGCAACCAGCCCCCGGCATCCAGCACGCGCGCCGTGTCCGCCGGCCGGTCGAGGTAGCCGAGCATGACCTGCGGGCCGCGGGCCAGGATCTCGCCGGTGCCTGGATCGATCCGCAGCTCGGTCCCGGGAAGGGGCCGCCCGACCGTGCCGTATCGGTACGTCGCCAGTTGATTGACCGTCAGGGTTGGGGAAGCCTCGGTCAGGCCGTAGCCCTCCAGGATCGTGAACCCCATCGACTCGAAGAAGACGCCCGTCGACTCGGGCAGCGCCGCTCCGCCCGAGATGAAGAAGCGCAGCCGGCCGCCGAACGCGCCGCGGATCTGGGCCAGGACCGTCCGCTCCGCCACCCAGCGCCGCAGCCGAAGCCACGGTCCGTCGGCCTTTCCGGCCAGGTGGTTGGCGTAGTGCTGCCGTCCCAGTCCGGTGGCCCAGCCGAACAGCGCCCGGCGATAGGCGGGTCCCGTCGCGACACTGGTCTGGATCCGATGCTCGGTCCGCTCGAAGTACAGCGGGATGGATGCCATCAGGGTGGGTCGGACCTCGGCCATGTCCGCTGCCCAGCGCTCGATCTGGCGTTCCGCGAACGCGATCGTGGCCCCGGCCCCCAGTCCGGCCAGGGTTGCGGCGACCCGCTCGAACAGGTGGCTCAGCGGGAGCACGGAGAGCAGGACGTCCGCCGCAGAAATCTGGATGGCCTCGATCGTGGCGTGAAACGAGTGCAGCATGTTGCTGTGCGCCACCACTACCCCCAGCGGATCGCCGTCCACTCCGATGGTGTGGACGATCGTCGCCACCTGCGCCGGGTGGATCGTCCGCCATGTGCGTTCCCAGTCGGCGAGGGCATGCGGTGAGACATCCGCGTCCCGGGTCATTCCGGCCAGGGTCAGCGCCGCGCCGCCGGCTGGATCGGGGTCGAAGAGCACGATTCGGATGTCGAGCACCGTGCGCGACGACGCCGCCTGCAGGCGCAGGAGGAGCCTGGCATCCTCCACGAACGCCAGCCGGGCGCCAACCCGACGCGTGATCTCGGCCATCCGCGCCGGCGGGTCGCCGGGGTACAGCGGGCACGTGACCGCGCCCAGCGCCAGGCAGGCCAGGTCGGCGACCAGCCATTCCGGCCGCGAGCGGCTCAGGATCACGAAGCGGTCTCCGGCACCGATGCCCATCCGGCGCAGTCCAATCGACGTGGCTGCGACCTGCGCCCACAGCTGGGCGTATGTCCAGCTCGACCAGCCGCCACCCGCCTTCCAGCGGATTGCCTCTTTGTCGGGCCATCGCTGCACGGTGCGCTGCACCAGCTCCACCACGCTCTGGGACCGCTGTTCAGCCGCGACCGCGATCGGCTCACCCGCCAGAACGGTCACGACGGCGCCTCCGCCTGGCGCACCGATCCCGGCTCACCCCGCCTGGGCCGGCCGCGGAGCGCCGTGGTGGCCATGTCCAGCGCGACGCACAGGGCCACCGTCGTGACCCCGGCCACGAGGAGGATGAGCCCGAACTTGACCCATAGCCCGGCGGACAGGCCGACCACCACCGCCGCCACGACCACCGTCACCGGGTGATGGAGGACGTAGAAGGGGAGGACCATGTCGCTGGCCCAGCCGAGGAATCGGGGCCGGGCGGTGAAGTACGTCGCCGCCACGCCGACCAGGATCAGGGTCATCACCCAGCCCAGGGCCGTGCGCCACGCCACATAGGCC
>JBOGTC010000087.1:0-5009 GCA_050692055.1 Candidatus Limnocylindria bacterium
GGGTGCGGCCGGCGAGGTCGGCGCGCCCACCGAACGGGTCGACCACGCGTCCGGCCAGGGCGTCGAGATCGGTCGGCACCCAGGCCACGGCGTTGATCGTGAAGTCGCGCCGCGCCAGGTCCTCCTCGAGCGAGGCACCGAAGCGAACCTCGTCCGGCCGGCGGCGGTCGCCGTAGGCGCCCTCGGTGCGATACGAGGTGACCTCGACCTGGGGCGGCCCGACGACGGTGACTGTTCCGAACCTGTTCGTCCACACCGAGCGCTCGAACAGGGCGGCGACCTCCTCCGGCCGAGCCGAGGTCGCGACATCCCAGTTGTCGGGCGGTTCCTGGTTTCCGACGAGATCGCGGACGCTGCCACCCACGAGGGCGACCTCGTACCCGGCCGCCGCCAGCGTCCGGAGCACCGTGACGACCGGCTCGGGCAGGCGCGGGTATTCGATGTCGCGGCCGTCGTCGGCCGGGATCGCACCGGATGGGGAGTGGGCGGGCATGCGACGCATAGTAGGACCGGTCGGCGCAGGTCCCGGTCGTCAGCTCGCGGGCGGCCTCGGCGCGGGCTCGGGAAGGAACAGGTAGCTGCGCCAGGCGTCGTTGCGCTCATCGGCGAGGTAGGTGCCGAACAGGTAGCGCAGGTCGGCGCGCGGCGCCCGCGGCTCGCGCATCAGCCTCATGCGCGCCTCGGCCACGGTCTTGCCGCCCTTGCGGTGGTTGCAGGCGCGGCAGGCGGCGACGAGGTTGTCCCACTCGTGACGCCCGCCGCGGTGCTTGGGCATGACGTGGTCGATGGTCAGGTCGCGGCTGGTGGTGCCGCAGTACTGGCAGGTGTGGCGGTCGCGGCTGAAGACCTCGCGGCGGCTCAGCTTGACGCGCGGCTGCGGGCGCTTGACGTGGTATTGGAGCCGGATCACCGACGGGGCGGGAATCTCGATGGTGGGGGTGCGGATGACCTGGTGGTTCTTCGCCAGCAGCTCGGCTTTCAAGGCGCCGAGCAGCCGGAAGGCGCGCCTGATGTCGCAGACGTTGAGGGGCTCGTAGTTCTGGTTCAGCACCAGCACGGGTGCATTGATCATCATTCGCGCGCCTTTCCTGCGCCGGATGATACCAACGAACCGATTCCGTGCTCGCACGCCCCGGCAACCGCCGGGCGGCACCGTGGCTGGCACACGGAAAAAAGCACGGATCTGGTCCTATGGGCGCCGGCCGGACCGAGAGTAGAATGCGTGGCCGATGACAACCATTGAACGAAGCACCTGGACCACCAAGGTCGGGCTCGCGCGCATGCTGGCGGGCGGCGTGATCATGGACGTGGTGACCGCCGACCAGGCACGTGTCGCCGAGGAGGCGGGAGCCGTGGCCGTCATGGCCCTCGAGCGCGTGCCGTCGGATATCCGCAAGTTCGGCGGCGTGGCCCGCATGAGTGACCCGAAGCTCATCAACGAGATCAAGGCGGCCGTCAGCATCCCGGTCATGGCCAAGTGCCGCATCGGCCACTTCGCAGAGGCCCAGATCCTCGAGAGCCTCGAGGTCGATTACATCGACGAGTCCGAGGTGCTCACCCCGGCCGACGAGGAGCACCACATCGACAAGCACCAGTTCAAGGTGCCGTTCGTATGCGGCTGCCGCGACCTTGGTGAAGCGCTCAGGCGGATCGGCGAGGGCGCGGCCATGATCCGCACCAAGGGCGAAGCGGGCACCGGCAACATCGTCGAAGCCGTCCGCCACATGCGCGCCGTGCAGAAGGGGGTTCGTCAGCTGCAGGCAATGCGGCCCGATGAGCTCTACGCCGCGGCCAAGGAGCTGCGCGCCCCGTACGACGTGGTCAAGCGCACGGCGGAGCTCGGTGAGCTGCCGGTCGCCAACTTCAGCGCCGGCGGCGTGGCGACCCCCGCCGACGCAAGCCTCATGCGCCAGCTCGGCGCCCAGGCCGTGTTCGTGGGGTCCGGCATCTTCAAGAGCGAGAGCCCGGAGCGCTACGCGCGGGCGATCGTCATGGCCACCACCCAGTGGGACAACCCTGCGCTCCTGGCGGAGGTCAGCGCCGGGCTCGGCGAGCCAATGCGCGGCGTGGACCTGGGCGAGATCCCCGTCGAAGAACGGCTGGCCGCCCGCGGTTGGTGACGATCATGGCTGAGCCGATGGCGTCGCCGGAGCCGGCCATCGCCGGCCGGCGGCCGCGGATCGGGGTGCTGGCCATCCAGGGAGCCGTGCGCGAGCACGTCGATGCCCTGCGCGACGTGGGCGCCGATCCGGTCGAGGTGCGCCTCCCCCGCGACCTGGACGGGCTTGACGCGCTCATCCTGCCCGGCGGCGAGAGCACGGCGATGCGCCGGCTCATCGACCGATACGGCCTGACCGAGCCGATCCGAGCACTGGCTCACGCCGGCGCGCCGATGCTCGGCACCTGCGCGGGGATGATCCTCCTGGCGGACCGGTTGAGCGACGGCGAGGATCCGGTGCTCAGCCTGCTCGATGTCGAGGTACAGCGCAATGCCTATGGTCGGCAGCTCGACAGCTTCGAGGCCGATCTCGACGTCCCGGCGCTCGGCAACGAGCCGCTGCACGGCGTCTTCATTCGGGCGCCGGTCCTCACCGACGTCGGCCCCGGTGTCGAAGTGCTGGCCCGCGACCCACAGGGACGGCCGATTGCGGTACGGCAGGGCAAGCTCCTGGCGACGGCCTTCCACCCCGAGCTGACCCGCGACCGGCGCGTGCACCGGCTGCTGGTCAGCCTCATCGGGAGGGAGGCGGGCAGGGCCGCGTGACAGGCGCCGGCCCCGGGATCCGCGCGGCACGCCTGACCGATCGCCAGGCGCTGGCCGACCTTTCGCGCCGCGTGCACGCCGCCAGCGATGCGCATCGGCGCAGCCTGGGCGTCCCTGCTCCGTCGGCAGGCCGGACGCGCGTGAGCCTGGGCGCGCTCATTCCGTCGTGGCTGCCGCTGCGCTCGCCTTCTGTCCATCTGGTGGCCGAGTCGGACGGCGAGCTGGTGGGAAGCTGCCGCGCCATCGAGGAGCCGCACCGCGACGACTGGGCCATCACCGAGCTCGACGCCGTGGACGGCCCGATGGCCACGGAGATCCGCTATGCGCTGCTCGGCGCGCTCGTCGACGAGGCGTCCCGCCACGCGGTCGAGCGGTTCCATGCCGCGTGCAGTGACGTCCGCGAGAACCTCGAGCTCTTCGGGCAGGCCGGCTTCATGGCCTATGCCCAGGAGGAGATCTGGTATCGGCCCCCGGAGTTCGTGCGCGGGCCGCGCTCCTGGCTGCGCTCGCTCATCTCCCGCGACGGAAGAATCGCAGGCACCTCCGAGGCCGGGACCGATGGCGCCTCCGGCGCGGAGGAGGCCGGCCTGCGACCCGCCGGGGCACCCGACGCCTGGCACCTCTTCGATCTGTGGACGCACACCACGCCACCGGCCATCGCGCGCGTCGAGGGCTACGCGGCCGCCGACTGGGAGTCGGTGGGGCAAGAGGCGATCGTGCCGCGATCATCGCTCAATCCCCTGCTCCACTTCGGCGGTGTGAACGCCTGGCTCCTGCCGGCAGAGCAGCGCGTCGGCGGGTTCGCCCAGCACGGCGCCTGTCGCTCCGGCCCTCACTACCTGCGCTTCCTCGTTCGCGACGGGACCGATGGCGCTGCCTTCCTGCGCGCCGCGCTCCACAGCCTCGGCGGCGATGCGCTGGCTGCAGGCATCCTGTCGCCGGTGCGAACATATGAGTCAGGCGGGACACGCGCCGCGACGAGTACCGGGTTCGAGCCGATCGGCAGGGTGACGATGCTGGTACGCGAGGTGCGAGCGCAGATCCGTCAGCCGGCGATGGTGCCGGCGATCCGCTGAGACCAGCGCAGGAGTGAAGCCGAACGTGGCACGCCGCGAATCGACGACAGACGATCTGGACGCCCTGATGGAAGCGTTGCCTCCCGAGATCGTGGAGCGCCTGCGCTCGTTCGCCAGCCGCCAGGATCTCCTCGAGGTGGTCATGGACCTCGGGCGGCGGCCCCAGGCGCGCTTCACGCATGGCGAGGAGGAGCTGCTAGACCGCGAGATCAACGATGGCGACATCGCCATGGTCATGGACCATATCGGCGTGTTCGGCGACGACAACCGCGCCGGCATCGAGCGCACGCTCCACCGCATCAGCGCCATCCGCAACCGCGCCGGCAAGGTCGTGGGGCTGACGTGCCGCATCGGTCGAGCGGTCTTCGGCACCATCGACATCATTCGGGACATCACCGAATCGGGCCGGTCGATTCTCATCCTCGGGCGGCCGGGCGTGGGCAAGACCACGATGCTGCGAGAGGTGGCCCGCGTGCTCGCCGATGACCTGGGCAAGCGGGTCGTCGTGGTCGACACCTCCAACGAGATCGCCGGTGACGGCGACATCCCGCACCCGGGCATCGGCGACGCGCGCCGCATGCAGGTCCGTACCCCCACCGAGCAGCACGCGGTGATGATCGAGGCCGTCGAGAACCACATGCCCGAGGTGATCGTCATCGACGAGATCGGGACCGAGCTCGAGGCCGGTGCCGCGCGCACCATCGCGGAGCGCGGCGTGCAGCTGGTCGGCACCGCTCACGGCAACACGCTCGACAACCTGATGCTCAACCCCACGCTGAGCGATCTCGTCGGCGGCATCCAGCCGGTGACGCTCGGCGACGAGGAGGCACGCCGGCGGGGCACGCAGAAGACGGTGCTGGAGCGCAAGGCACCGCCCACGTTCGACGTCCTGGTCGAGATCGTCGAGCGCGACAACGTGATCGTTCATCGCAACGTGGCCGAGACGGTGGACGCCATCCTGCGCGGCCACATGGTGCCGCCGGAGTCACGCTACCGCGACGATGCGGGCGAGCTGCGTGCCACCACGAAGTACGACTACCGCATCAGCGAGACGGCGGCCGGCAACCCGGCCTTCGCGCCGCTGGAGCCGACCGGCGGCTTCGGCGCATTCTCGGGCTCCCGCGGCCAGCGCGCGGGCTCAGGCGGCCGCTATGAGCGCGGGCTGCGGC
>JBOGTC010000088.1:0-55884 GCA_050692055.1 Candidatus Limnocylindria bacterium
CCCAGGGCCTCGCCCGCATCGGCGATGCGCGCGGCGCGCTGCAGGCGGCGACTGCGGCCACCGAGCTGCTCCCCGGCGATCGGGAGGCGCGCGAGGCGCTCGCCGACGCGCACTGGCTGGCGGACCAGGACGGCGCTGCCTTCGCCGAGTTCCGGGCGCTCGCGGACGAGCTGGACGGGCGCGATCGGGATCGCGTGACCGAGAAGGCTCGCACGCTCTACCGGCAGCATGCGGGGGCATTCGGTCGGCTGCTGGCCCGCATCGGTCCCGCCTTTGCGCTCGCGTTCCGCAACGGCTGGCTCCGCGCGGACCGATGAGGGTCAGCCTCCTGCGCGAGCGGCTCTCGGCGGCGCTCGATGCGGCGATGCGCAATCGGGAGGCCGAGGCGATTGCGCTCACCGCCGACCGCACGAAGGCCATGGCGGTCGCCCTCGCCGGACTGCCGGACGACGCCGAGGTGGAGGTCGAGTCGCTCGACGTCGGGACGCGGCTTGCCGGCGTCATCCTAGGCTTCCACCCCGAGCATGTGCGACGCCTGATTCGCACCGGACGCCTGCGCTCTCGACGGATGGGCGGGGACTATCGGCTGCTGCTGACCGACCTGTGGCCGCTGCTCGAGACGCGATACCGCGAGCCCGGACGGCGACGCCTGCGCCGGCCGCGCTGATCGCCCCCGGCTGCACGGCGCGAGCTCCGTCCCGTCGCCGCCCCGCCTCACTGCCGCGGCCGCCCTTGCCGCGGCCGCCCTCATTGCATGGGATGGAGCCAACGGGGAAGAAGACCTCGAATACCGGCTCATCGTTCCCGCTCCTGTCATCTGGTGCAATGGGCGGGGAAGGAGCGGCCGATCCCGGCCCCTTCTTCACCGTTAACTCCACGTCATGCAATCGACAGGGTTGAACTCCGCCGCATCGAGCTCGCGGAGGTACTGGGCAGATCGGTCTCTATTCACCGATGGCTCGATGTCATGAAATGGCCGAGTGACAAGCTGCCCATCCTGCGACGCGCCGCGCGAGAGCCCGGCCCGATTCTGCGTGTCGTGTGGATTCGACTTCTGGCGCGCCGCCGCGGGTGAATCGGGCAGGCCGCAGGCACCGATGAACGCGGCTCGGCCGCAGGCCGCCGGGATCCTGTCGTCCAGGGGCGGCCCGATTCTCGCTGCTGGGCTGGTACTTGCTGCCGTCGCCGTCGTGGCCGGTGTCTTCCTGATCGTGCTGCCGGCCATCGGGCCGCAACCGCCCGCAGCCGGACTGCCGGGGCGGCCCGCCGCGCCGCCGCTGACGCGGTCCGACCAGCTCATCCGCGCCTTTTTCGAGGCGGCGCGCGACCCTGACGCGGCATTCGCCGTGGAGGCGGATGGGATCGTTACCATCGAAGGACTGCCGGAGTCGTTCGAGCCGGCGCTCGTCGCGGCGAGCTTCAGGTTGGACGGTGCCGACATGGCGGGAGACCTTGAGATCAGCCAGGGTGAAGCGCCAGCGCTCGCGATCTCGATGATTCGCGTCGGCGGCGATGTGTACGCGCGTGAGCCCGGGTCACCGGAGTATCGCGCAGTCCGGGTGCCGCTCAGGCCGCTGCACCCGGTCAACCCGTTTGCGCGCATCTCGACGGTGGGCGAGATCCGCCATGTCGATTCGATCACCGAGACCGGCCATGGCCGCGAGGAGCTTCATCGGCTGCGCGTGACCAAGTGGCTCGGCGGGAACGACTACGACGACCTGCTCATCAACATCGCGATCCTCGAGCAGGAGAGCAGCATGGACATCTGGGTCACCGATGCCGGCATCCCGCGCCGGGCCGAGCTCGTGGTGACCGTCATCGCCAGCGACGGCGTCGCGACCGCCACGATCGCGAGCGAGGTCAGCTACCTGTTCGACGAGTGGGGGGAAATCGAGCCAATCGAGCCTCCCGCCTGACCTTTCCAGGTTCGCCGCCCGTCATTTGCACAGGGTGGAGGTAAAGGGGAAGAAGAGGCTCTGACCGGCCGGATCTTCGCCGCCTGTGTCGTGTCGTGCAACGGACGGGGAAGAAGAGCGTGACTGCGGCCACTTCTTCACCGTTAGCTCCATCTCATGCAAATGCGCTGGGGAACCGTGAGGGCGAGTGCGGACGACCGTCGAACCGCTGGGATGGCACCCCATGGAGGGCGGCGATTGGCCGCTGGTTCGACGGCATCATTCCAGGCTGAGGCCGCGCGCGTCGCATGCCGGCGTCGGCGTGGCATGTCGGATGCGGGAAGCTTCGACCAGGAGGTAATCCGACATGGAGACGAACGGCTGTGAGCAGCACGGTGGCGACCACGGCCACGTCCACGCCGAGGAGGTCTGCGGTCACGAGTCGGTGCGCCACGGGGACCACCTCGACTTCGAGCATGAAGGCCACTGGCACGCCAAGCACGGCGACCACTGGGATGAGCATCCCGGTACAGACGAATCCGGGCCTTAGCCGCCTCGCTGACGGCGACACACGACCCACGCCGGCCATGACATCAGGAGATGTCCATCTGCCCGGATTGAGTGGTCATGCCCCGGCAGCGCCGTGTGACCGGCAGCGCCGCGTGGACGGCAGCACTGCGCAGCGGCGGTACACTAGGGCTCCCCACGACGACCACCGCACCAGGAGCCGATACGCCCCATGCCGACGAGCGCCCGCAAGCCCGCCACGACCCGCAGCCGAAAGGCGCCCGCGCCCGCCAAGGGAGCAAGGGGCGCCCGAGGAACAGCGAGGGGAGCGGCAGCCGCGAAGAACGGGAAGCTGATCTACACCTTCGCCGAGGGTAACGCCCAGATGCGCGCGCTGCTCGGCGGCAAGGGCGCGGGGCTGGCCGAGATGACCAACGCGGGGCTGCCGGTGCCCCCGGGCTTCACAATCACGACCGAGGCCTGCAACGCCTACTACGCCGCGGGCAAGGAGCTCCCCGCCGGCCTGTGGGACGACGTCGTCAACCACATGAAGGAGCTGGAGCGGCAGACCGGCAAGGGTTTCGGCGACGCGAGCAACCCGCTGCTGGTCAGCGTCCGCTCGGGCGCCGCCTTCTCCATGCCCGGAATGATGGACACCGTCCTCAACCTGGGGCTCAACCCGGACACGGTGCAAGGTCTCATCACGCTCACCGGCAACGAGCGCTTCGCCCGGGATGCCTGGCGGCGGTTCATCGGCATGTTCGGCCGCATCGTCCTCGGGATCAAGGCGGAGGAATTCGACGAGCCGTTCGAGGCGCTCAAGGAGCAGCACGGCGCGAAGCTCGACACCGACCTGACGGCGGACCAGCTGCGCGAGATCGCGGATCGGTACATTGAGATCGTGAAAGAGAAGAGCGGGGAGGAGTTCCCGACCGATCCGTATCGGCAGCTGGAGCTCGCCGTTCGTGCCGTCTTCGACAGCTGGTTCGGCAAGCGCGCGCACGATTACCGCGAGTTCAACCGCATTCCGCACGACCTGGGCACCGCGGTGAACATCGTGACCATGGTCTTCGGCAACATGGGCGACGACTCGGGCACCGGCGTGGCCTTCACCCGCGACCCGAACACCGGCGAGAAGCTGCTCTTCGGCGAGTACCTGACCAACGCGCAGGGCGAGGACGTGGTGGCCGGCATCCGGACGCCCGCCAGGATCAGCCAGATGCGCGACGAGATGCCGGAGCTGTACGCGCAGTTCGAGGAGATCGGCCAGCGCCTCGAGGGCCACTACCGCGACGTGCAGGACCTCGAGTTCACCATCGAGCGCGGCACGCTGTACATGCTCCAGACGCGCAGCGCCAAGCGAACCGCGCCCGCGGCGGTGAAGATCGCGGTCGACATGGTCAACGAGGGCATCCTCACCCAGCACGAAGCGCTGCAGCGCGTCGATCCGGCGCAGATCGTCCAGCTCCTGCTGCCGCGCTTCGACGAGGCGGCCAAGGAGCAGGCGAAGGACCGATTCCTGGGCAAGGGCCTCAACGCATCGCCCGGCGCCGCCACCGGCCGGGCCGTCTTCAATCCGGATCGAGCGGTCGAGATGCGCGATGCCGGCGACCCAGTGATCCTGGTGCGGATCGAGACCAGCCCCGACGACGTCCACGGCATGCTGGCCGCCAAGGGCGTGCTCACCGCACGCGGCGGGGCCACCAGCCATGCCGCGGTGGTCGCGCGCTCCATGGGCCTGCCCTGCGTCGCCGGCGCCGAGACTCTGAAGATCGACTACGCGCGGCGCCGGATGACGACGGGCAGCGCGACGGTCGCCGAGGGCGACATGATCAGCATCGACGGCACCAGCGGCGAGATCTACGCCGGCGCGCTGCCGACCATCGAGGCTCGCTTCGAGGACGAGCACGACCTGGCCACTCTCCTCGGATGGGCCGATGAAGCCCGCCGCATGCAGGTCTGGGCCAACGCGGACTATCCCCGCGACGCGGAGCGGGCACGCGCCTTCGGCGCGCAGGGGATCGGCCTGTGCCGAACGGAGCACATGTTCTTCGAGGAGGACCGATTGCCCACGGTCCGCCGCATGATCCTGGTCGCCAACGTGGCGACCGATGCCAAGCGCCGCCGTGACACAGATGGCGACCTCTCGAAGGACGACCTGCAGGCGATCAAGGTCTTCGACGGCGCGCTCGCCCAGCTCGAGAAGCTCCAGACCGATGACTTTGCCGGCCTGTTCCGCGCGATGGACGGGCTGCCGGTGGTCATCCGCCTGATCGATCCGCCCCTGCACGAGTTCCTGCCCTCGCACGAGGAGCTCGTCGCCGACGTGACGCGCCTGCGCACGACATTCGAGCTGGCAGACGACGGGACCGGCATCGATGCCGGGCTGGTGCAGCAGGGCCTCGTGAAGCTCTTCGGCAAGAAGGACGCGGCCCGCGCCATGCGCAGGCTGGGGCTCTCGAAGCCGCGGGCGGGGGAGGGGAAGGCCGCATCGGCTACCGTGTCTGATCGGTCAACTCTCGAGAAGGAGCTGGCCGAGAAGGAGGAGCTCCTTCACGCCGTCGAGGCCATGCGCGAGCAGAACCCCATGCTCGGCATGCGGGGCTGCCGGCTGGGGCTGATGATCCCCGATATCGTGAAGATGCAGACGCGGGCGATCCTGGCCGGAGCCGCGCGGGTGGCGGCGGAGGGCAAGAAGCCGCTGCCGGAGATCATGATCCCGCTCGTGGGCCACGTGAACGAGCTGCGCGAGACGCGCGAGATCCTGGAGGCGGAGGTCGCACGGATCGTCGAGGACTCCGGCCAGCAGGTGGACTACAAGTTCGGCACCATGATCGAGGTGCCGCGAGGGGCTTTGACGGCCGATGAGATCGCCGAGCACGCCGAGTTCTTCAGCTTCGGCACGAACGACCTGACCCAGATGGCGTTCGGCTACTCGCGCGACGATGCGGAGGGCAAGTTCCTGATGCAGTACGTCGACCGCAAGATCCTGCCCGAGAACCCGTTCCAGGTGTTGGACGTCACGGGCGTCGGCCAGCTGGTGCGGATGGGCGTGGAGAAGGGTCGCGCGGCGCGCAAGGACCTGAAGATCGGTATCTGCGGCGAGCACGGCGGCGACCCCGCCAGCATCGCCTTCTGCCACGAGGTGGGACTGGACTACGTCTCCTGCTCACCGTTCCGCGTGCCCGTGGCCCGCCTGGCCGCAGCGCAGGCGGCGCTCGCGCAGACGGAGGTCCGCGACAAGTAGCCGGCGGCCGTCGGTTCCCCGCTGCCGGTCGCGCATCTTGCACCAGGTGGAGGTAACGGGGAAGAAGACACCCTGACCGGCGGGATCTTCCCCGTCCCTGTCACCGGCTGCAATGGCCGGGGAAGGAGAGGCCGTTCTGGCCCTCTACTTCACCGTTAGCTCCACGTCATGCAACGGCGCCGAACGGCGCCGCCGATTCGCTACGCAGCAAACTCATCGTTGAACAGGAGGCACCCCGGGTCCAGGAGATCGGTGAACCCATCCGCATCGTTATCGCTGCCATCTGAGCAGTTGCTCGTCTGCGTCGGCTCCGGCGTCGGCGTCGGCGTCGGCGTCGGCGTCGGCTCTTCCGTCGGCGTCGGCGTCGGCTCTTCCGTCGGCTCCGGCGTCGGCGTCGGCGTAGGTGTCGCCGTCGACCCTATCGGTGTTGTTGTCGCTCCCGGTGTCGTCGGCGTGGGCGTGGCCGTCGCGAATGGCGGCTGGACGGGGGACTCGTCGTCGTCCTCAGGTGACTCGCAGCCGGGATCCGCCGGATAGTCGATCAGCCCATCCCCATCGTTGTCGATGCCGTCGGAGCACTCCGGTAGCCCCGTCGATGGCGCGGGTGTAGGCGCAGGCGCGGGGGCAGTGTCGACCGGCGTCGGCGAGGTGGGGCTGACCGGCCGGCCGCTCGGACCGGTGAACTGTTGGCCGATGGGTGCCGGCGTCGGCGCGGCCTGCGCTCCATCCGGACGCGGAGTCGCTTCGGGGCTCGGGGAAGGCGTGCTGCTCGACTCCGATCCGAGGATGTCCCCTCTCGGCTCCTGAGCCGGCGAGAGCAGGTCGGTCACGATCGGGATCTGGATCCCATCTGATGTCTGGAGCGCCTCTTCGACGAATCCGACGACGCCGCCCGTCTCCGGAGCCGAGCCTGCAGACATCTCGGAGAGGGCGAACCCGATCCCGGCAGCGAGCACGATGACGCCTCCCGTGACCGATGCTCGACGAGAGTCGAACTCGGGAACGCTGGGCAGGGTGAACCCAAGATCGGGGAGGCGAGGCAGCAAGGTTCAGAGCCTGGGCACTGGTAAGGACTGCATCTTACTCATCCTAACCCCACGTTGCATAGACGCAACATTCCACTGTGCTCGCGGGGCGCCCCGCGCGGCTGGTCGCGCCTCTAGGCCCTAGGGCATTGGCGGGGAGATTGGGACTGTTGGAATCGGTGACGGCTCTGGCGAAGCGGTCGGCGACGGCGACGGCTGAGCCGTGGGGCTGGCCGTTGGCGTTGGCTGGGCCGTTGGCGTCGCAGCGGGTGTGGGAGTCGGTCCCGGCGGTGGTGGCAGGGGCGGCGCCGGTGGTGGCGGCTGGGGTTGGCCGGGCGAATCGGCCGTTCCGTCAGGCGACGGCGAAGGGGCGGCTGTCGTGGTTGGAGATGGCGAGCCTGCCAGAAAGCCCGACTTCGGGCCCGGGTCGGCGGTTCCACCACCCGCACCGCCCAGGACGCCCTCGCCGATGTTGCGCTGCGGTGTCGGGCGCTCGGGCGGCTCGCCGGCCGGCCACAGGCGCCAGGCACCCACGATGGCGCCAGACGCGATGACAGTGACCGCGGCAAGGCTCAGGGCGGCGCGGCCGGCATGCATCGGCGATGCAACATCGTCTTGTTCGTCTGCGGTCGAGGGAACGCGAATTGGCGGTTCGGACGCACGGCCCACGTCCACCACGGCCAGCGCTCCCAGAGTAGTCGGCTCGTCGCCGGCATCCTCGGCGGTCGGTTCGTCGCCGGCATCCTCGGCGGCCGGCCCCGCAGCGGCCATGGCAAAGGCGCGTCGGGCATGGGCCCGTCGCTGGGCCAGCCGGCCCCCGCCGATGCCCGCGATCGTGATCACGTCGAGCGACCCAAAGCCCTCGATCGCCTCGGCGATGAACGCCGCCCTGTCTGCCAGGGGCAGCGCCGCGAGGCCCGCCTGGCCCGCCTCGGTCAGCCCCAGCGCGTCGAGCACAGCACGCCGATCCTCTGCCGTCGCCGAGGGTGTCCCGCCGAAGGGCGACCGCTCAACGACTCGCGTGACCCTGGCCCGGAGCCAGGCGGCCGCACGCTCCGGGTGTCGCAGCTGGTCGACCTCCGCTGACCCGGCGGCCAGCGCTTCGGCGCTGAGCTGTGCTGCCCGCGCTCGGTCCCCGAGCGTGAGCAGCAGCGCGAACCCATGGACCCGCCGGCCATGCAGATCGCGAAACGCTGCGCGCAGCGAGCCAGGGTCGGGAAGCCGGTGGGTGGTAGCGGTCATCTGGGCATCTATCAGGAGATATGGTCCGATGCGGTCCCGGGCAGTCTAGGCGCGAAGGTCGCGGGTCGCCAGCCGTGGAAGGCGTCCGCCGTACCGGGCCGTCTGCTTGACAACGTGCTAGAATAGGGTCCGCACCTCTTGACACCTACTTGACAATCGCCCCCGAGCTGGCGTGGAGTTCACCGCAGCCGCATGTCCTCCGGCATCGTCGCCGAGATCAAGTCCAAACTATCCGTCGCCGATGTCGTCGGCGAAACCGTCGCCCTCAAGCGTGCGGGCGCTGCGTTCAAGGGCCTGTGCCCGTTCCACGGCGAGAAGACGCCGTCGTTCGTGGTCACCCCCGAGCGCGAGAGCTGGCATTGCTTCGGCTGCGGCGAGCACGGCGACATCTTCACCTTCGTCATGCGCCGCGACGGGCTCGAGTTCCGCGAGGCGCTCGGCAGGCTGGCGGAGAAAACCGGGGTCGAGCTCAGCGAGCGAAGCGCGCGGGAGGACCGGCGAAGGGCGCGCCTGCGCGAAGCGCTCGAGGCGGCGGTCGCCTGGTACCGCGAGGTGCTGCTCCAGGCGCACCAGGCAGAGCGCGCGCGCGACTACCTCGCGGAGCGTGGCCTGACGGACGAGACGCTCGATCGGTTCAGCGTGGGCTACGCGCTGAACAACTGGGAGGCGCTCTCGAAGCGGCTCCGCGCCAAGGGCTTCACCGATACGGAGCTGATCGACGCCGGCCTCGCCAGCCCTTCCAACCGCGGCGGTGTGTACGACCGTTTCCGTGGCCGGATCATGATCCCGATTCGCGACATGACGGGACGGGCAATCGGCTTCGGCGGACGCGTCATGCCCGGTGCGGAAGGCCCCAAGTACGTCAACTCGCCGGCGACGCTGCTCTTCGACAAGAGCCGGACGCTGTATGCAATCGATCTGGCGAAGGCAGCCATCCGGCGCGACAAGCTGGCCGTCATCGTCGAGGGCTATACCGATGTGATGGCCGCGCACCAGGCGGGCTTCACGAACGTCGTCGCCAGCCTGGGCACGGCGCTGACGCGCGGGCAGGTCGAGCTGGCCACCCGCTACGCCGATGCCGTCGCGCTCGCTTACGACGTCGACGTTGCAGGCGAGGCCGCCACGCAGCGAGGCCTGATCGAGGAGCTCGGGCCCGATGCGGTGCGCAAGGTACGCGTCATTCGCATCCCGGCGGGAAAGGATCCCGACGAGCTGGTGCGGTCGGATCCGGACGCTTGGCGCAAGGCGGTGAGCGAGGCGACGCCGGTGATCGACTATTTCATGGACCGCGAGACGGCCGGCGTGGACGAGTCGTCGGTCGCCGCTCGGCTGGCGTCCGCCGAGAAGGTGCTGGCGCAGCTGGCGCGTATCCCTGACCCGCTCTGGCAGGGGACATACGTTCAGTCGCTGGCCCGGCGCCTCGACCTGAACGAGCAGGATCTGCGACAGCGTCTGTCGCGCGCACCCGCTCCGACAGCACATCAGCGCGTCGCGGTGACGGTGGGCGACGAGGGGGGCTCGCTGGAAGCGCCACGGCTCACGCCGCTGGAGGCCGAGGCGTTGATCCTGCTGCTGCTCAATCCGGGGCTCGCCGTGGAACTGCCGCCAGAAGAGGCGCTCCCGCTTCGCGACGAGGCGGCGCGCGCGCTGGGCACGGCGTGGATCGCCCAGGCGCGTGCGGGTACGAATGGGCAGCGACCGGACCTCGAGGCGTTCGTCGGCTCGCTCGATCCTGCCACGGCGGCGCTCGCCCGCAGCCTGCTGGCATCGGTCCGCGCCGATGCGCCGCGCCACGACCCCGACAGCGCGCGTGGAGCGCTGCGCACGTGCCTGCTGCGTCTGCGCGAGCAGCGAATCGACGAGCGCATTCGCAACGGGCGTCTGCTGCTCGAGGCAGCCGAGCGAGACGGCGACGAGGCGCGGCTCAAGGAGATTGAACGAAAGATCGATGAGCTCGGCCGCGAGAAGGCCGAGGTGACCAGGGCAATGAGACAGCCGGCCGAGATGGCTGGCGGAAGGAGGAGCTGAACGTGGCGACGGGCACCACCACCAGGAAGCGAGCCGCCAAGGCCAGCGACGACCGGCCGAAGGAGACGAAGACGGCGAAGGCGACGGCACCGGCCAAGAAGGGCGCTGCGACGACGACCCCGGCCAAGAGGGCCGCGGCGACGGCGACCCCGGCCAAGAAGGCCGCATTGACGACGAGCCAGGCGAAGAAGGCCGCCGCGAAGGCGGCCGCTCCGAAGACCGCTGCCCCGAAGGCCGCTGCCCCGAAGGCGACGGCGAAGCAGAGCGCCAGCCAGCAGACGAAGGCCGGGCCGAAGGCTGCCCCGGCGAAGAGGGCCGCCAAGCCGGCTACTCGCGCGAGCGCGCGCGGCAACGGCGCGGCGCCGTCGAAGGCCAGCGGACGAGCCATCAGCGACCTCATCAGCCAGGGCAAGGAGGAGGGCTTCATCACCCAGGACCAGATCCTGGAGCGCTTCCCGCAGCCCGAGCAGCAGCTCGGCGAGATCGAGGAGCTCTACGCCAAGGCGGAGGAGCAGGGCGTCGAGGTCCTCGACGCGGAGAATCAGCCGACCCTGATCTCCGAGCCGGAGGTGGAGGAAGAGGTGGCGGCGCCGGGCCAGCCGAAGCCGAGGGAAGGGGAAGAGGACCTCGAGGCCCTCGCCGCCGACCTCATCGGCATCGACGACCCGGTCCGGATGTACCTCAAGGAGATCGGCAAGGTCGCGCTGCTCACCGCCGAGGAGGAGGTCGTCCTCGCGAAGGCGATCGAGCTGGGCGAGCTGGCGGTCGAGGACCCGGCGCGGGCCCTGGTCGACCTCTACACCTGGGTCACGCTCGAGACCGAGCCCAAGGCTCGCAGCATGGCCGCGATGCGCGCCTTCGATCTGCCCAAGGACTCGCCGCACGTCACGCGCGACGCGATCGACTGGTGGACCGGGCGCAAGCGGCGCACGATCGAGCCACCGCAGATCAAGCTGTCGAAGGCGCGCAAGTCGACGAACCTCGACGACTCGGCCCGGACGCGGCTGATGGAGGCCGAGTCGATCCTCAAGGTGCTCGCATCGGATCCGAATCAGGGCCTGAAGGATGCCGTCCTGTTCGGGCACACCTATCGGTTCCGCTCGCTCGACCATGCCGGCGCCGGCGAGCTGGTGGAGCTCGAGCGCTGGGCACGCGAGACAGCCCAGGCGATCGTGCGCGAGTACATCGAGGGCGGCAACGACGCGGCCTACCTGCTCAGCCTGGGTTACGACCCGACCATCCCGGCCGACGTGCCGCTCGAGAAGCGCTCGGGCCGCCTGGTCGAGCAGAGCACCGATGCACGCAAGCGCCTGACCGAGGCCAACCTGCGCCTGGTGGTCAGCATCGCCAAGAAGTACATCGGTCGCGGCATGAGCTTCCTGGATCTCATCCAGGAGGGCAACATCGGCCTCATCCGGGCGGTGGAGAAGTTCGACTACGAGAAGGGCTTCAAGTTCAGCACGTATGCCACGTGGTGGATCCGGCAGGCGATCACGCGGGCCATCGCGGACCAGGCGCGCACGATCCGCATCCCGGTCCACATGGTGGAGACGATCAACCGCCTCATCCGCGTCAGCCGCACGCTGCTCCAGGAGCTCGGCCGCGAGCCGAACGTGGAGGAGATCGCGCGGCGCATGAGCCGCGATGAGATCATCCGCGAGCTGCGTGACAAGCTGCAGCGCGAGCCGACCGATGCCGAGGTGGACGAGCGCGTGGCCGACGGCCCGCAGACGGTGTCGCCGGAGAAGGTGCGCGAGATCATGAAGGTCAGCCAGGAGCCGGTGAGCCTCGAGACGCCCATCGGCGAGGAGGAGGATTCGCACCTCGGCGACTTCATCCCGGACCTCGCGTCGGTTGCACCGGCCGATGCCGCGTCGCACCAGCTGCTCAAGGAGCAGGTGGAGGGCGTGTTGGACTCGCTGACCCCGCGAGAGCGTCGCGTGCTTCAGCTGCGGTTCGGCCTGGAGGACGGACGGTCGCGGACGTTGGAAGAGGTCGGCCGTGACTTCAACGTGACCCGCGAGCGGATCCGGCAGATCGAGGCCAAGGCGCTGCGCAAGCTCCGCCACCCGTCACGCAGCCGGAAGCTCAAGGACTATCTCGAGTAGGGTTCCGTGGGGCGGCGTGGCCCCTGCTCGCGCTTCGCGCGATTCCCTGAAGACTGAACCGTCGGCCGAGCGGTCGGAATCGGCGCTTCCTCCGACGGTTCATTCTGGGGTGATGGGCTATCCACTTCGCTCCACCGGCGGCCAAGTCCGCGCCCCGCTTCTGGCTACATAGCAATGGGATTACTGCAACGCGTCGGGAGAGGCCATTCTCTCGCTCCGAGTCATAGACTTCCATAGATTCAGACCGGCCAACCCTCGCCGTTTGTCACGCACCAGTCACCACGTTGCTGACGCGAGAAACCAGGGTGGAGCGAAGTGGATAGCCCACCTGGGTGAATCACTCGTAGGAGGACTGGTGCCCTCCGCGGCTTCCTCCGCTGGTTCATCCATGGAGGAATAGCGCGCTGCTGCGCCGCCGCGCCAGAGTTGTGGCACCCCACGTGCCGCACGCCGTTGCGGGCGGTCACCGCGGTAGGATTCGGCCCAATGGAGTTCAGCGAGGTCGTCCGACGCCGCCGCATGGTGCGTCACTTCGCCGGCGAGCCCGTGGATCGCGCGACGCTCGAGCGCATCGCGGCCACCGCGCAGCGGGCGCCGAGCGCCGGGTTCAGCCAGGGCCAGCGGCTCGTGATCGTGACCGAGGCCAACCGCCGGCGGCGCCTGGCGGAGCTCGCGGGAGAGGCGTTCTACACCGGCCAGGGCTTCGATCCGTGGATCAGCGAAGCGCCCGCGCTGTTCGTGCCGTGCGTCAGCGCCAAGGTCTACGTCGACCGCTACAACGAGCCGGACAAGCGCGACCCCGATGCCCCGCCCGGGACCAAGGAGGACTGGACGGTCCCGTACTGGTGGATGGACGTGGGCTGCACCGTGATGCTGGTGCTCCTCGCAGCCGTGGACGAGGGGCTGGCCGCAGGCTTCGCCGGTGGCGATGTGGACGGCATCCGCGCCGAGCTGGGAATCCCCGACGATTACGTGCCGGTGGGCGTCATCCCGGTCGGGAGGCCGCTGCCCGACAAGAGGTCGCCGTCGCTGCTGCGCGGCTGGCGCGGCCCCGAGGAGTTCGCGCGCTGGGAGTCCTGGTAGCCAGGGCGATATCCTTCGGGCGTGCGATCGCTCACGGTCGGGGCGTCCGTGCTCCTGCGGCCAGCAGCAGGGCTTGGACGACGTCACAGGGTTCGTGGTGGAGTACAGGACCGGCTCGATTCCGCCGCCCTTCAACTATGTTTACCGCCCGAGCAGAGCTTCGGACCGATGCTGAGCCGCTGACGGGAAGCGATTCGATCCAAGTTACCGTCACGTTCGCCGATGGGAACCAGCGATCCGGCCAACCATCCAACCGCGAGGGGCTGGAGGAGCTGACATCGGCTCTCGACCGCCAGGCGCGAGAGGCGCTGGACCACCCACGCCAGGGCCCCTGAAGCGTTCGCGTGCCGGATCACCAGCGGTCGGCTCCGAGCGACAGGCGCCCGATGGCTTTGTCGGACACGACCCGCGCATGGGTTATCCACAAGTCATTGACGACCCAGTACGAAGGTAGTAGTCTCCGCGACCTCTTCCGGACCGCGGCTGCAAGCCAGTGCCGTTCTTGGAACGCGATCCAACTGTAGGGGAAAGGATCGCGCTGACTTGCGTGGAAACTGGGGATCCACACCTGTGGCCGCACCCTTGTCGAGACTGGCCAACTCACGGTCTCTCGCTGCCCTCCGCTTCGGCGCCGTCGGAGCCTCGGGCATTGTGGTCAATCAACTGGCCTTTGCCACGCTGACCGAGATCGGCAGCGTGTATTACCTCGCTGCTGCCATCGCTGCCACGCAGGCGTCAAGCACCTGGAACTTCATCGGCACCGAGTTCTGGGCATTTGGCCCGCGACGAAATCGAGCCGCGGGCACCATGCTGTCTCGGCTGCTTTCGTTCCTGGCAATCAACAATGCTGCGCTGTTCCTGCGCGTGCCGCTTCTATGGCTGCTGGTCAGCGGTATCGGGATTCACCATCTCATCGCCAACCTGCTCACGCTGGGCATCCTGTTCATGGTACGGTTTGCTGTTGCGGACGGCTGGATCTGGCGAGTCACGAGCGCAGTCGAGCCGATGGTGCCACCGGAAGGCGGTACCTATCCGGTCCCGCGCTTGGTGCCGATTGAGCCCGGTCAGCCGGATCAGTTCCGGTACGACATTGCGGGATTGCTGCGGGTGGAGTCCGACGTCGAGCTCCCCGAGCTGGGCTACTTCGCCACATCCGCTAAGGAGGATCCAGACATCAGGATCCGGACCACACGTGTGGGTGGTTTGCCATCCCGCCAAAGTCGGTTCACGCACGCGGGCTCGAGGCTCAGCTACCTGGAGCAACTGGGCTCGGCGAGTGCAAACTTCCGCATCGTCATGGGCTCGCCCATCGAGGTTGAGGTGAGTCCGCTGCTCGCCAAGTCGAGGCACGTCCTCTACACGAACGTCCTCGAAGCGCTGCTGCGCTTCCTGCTCGTCTCACGCGGCTACGTACTCCTTCACTCCGCCGCGATGATGGTCGATGGCAAAGCCGTGCTCCTGTCCGCACAAACCGATACCGGAAAGACGAGCACGGTCATCAAGCTTGTGCGGGAGCGCGGTTACGACTTCCTGAGCGATGACATGACGATCGTCGCCCCGGATGGTCGAGCAATCTGCTACCCCAAGCCGATGACGCTGAGCTCTCACACGATGGCCGTGATCTCGGGACACGAGCTCAAGAAGCGTCAGCGCGTCGCGCTTGCAATCCAAAGTCGGCTCCACTCGAAATCCGGACGCAGCGTGGGGCGATTCTTGGGCGGCCTGCAGATCCCCATCATGTCGGTGAACTCCGTGGTACAGATTCTTGTACCTCCTCCGAAGTACAGGATCGACGCACTGCTGGAGTGTCGGATCGGGCGTGAGGCGCAGATCGGTCACGTTGTCTTGATGGAGCGCGGCGAGAGCTTGCGGGAACGCCTCCACTCCCATGAGGCAATCGACCAGCTCGTGGAGAACACGGACGACGCCTATGGCTTCCCGCCGTTCGCGACGTTCGCCCCTCACATAACCATCGGGGGCGACGACTACGAGACGCTGCGACGGAAGGAGCGGATGCTTCTCGCCGACGCCCTGCGAACTGCGACGGTCTGGCGCCTGCGCGTTCCAGGGCACGAATGGGGCGAAGTCCTTCCTGACCTCTTTGCGGAAGCTCGGAAGGTCGAAGAACCCACCCTCGTTCCGTTGCCGGTCAATCCTTCGCATGCAGATCGCTTCGGGAGCACGAAGTGGGGCGACAGCCATACGACGACGGGTGGGCACGTACCGAAAGCAGCTAGGTCTCGTGCCGAACCGGAGGCTCGTGTCGATCCCGCTTCCTAGGCGCTCACGTCCTGGGGTCCTCATGTCGCGCTCACTCCGGATCTACCCGGCACCGGCAGCTGAGACGCGCCTGATCAGTCGCGGAAGGGTCCTGCCCAATGCAATCGTATCGGGCGCCGCGTTATCCGCAGTAGGCGTCCTGGCGCTGGCAGCGGCGCTGCGTCTGCCGGCGCTGGCAGATGTGGGCTTCAGCAGCGACGAGGCGGTGTACGCCGGACAAGGTGCTGCGTTGGTCGGCCTTGAACCCTATCCGGAGCTGTTCTCTCTCTTTCGCGCGCACCCGCTGTTGTTGCAGGGCATCGTCGGAATCATCTTCCAAGCCGTTGGAGTGAGTGACCTCGCGGCGCGTCTGGTGGTTGCACTCCTCTTTGGCATGGGAACGGTAGTCGCGACCTACCTATTGGGACGCGAGCTATACGGAAGGCAAGTTGGAGGCCTGGCCGCGCTCATCGTGGCGGTCCTTCCCTACCACGCCCTCCTATCCCGTCAGGTCATGGTCGATACCGGCATGGCGTTCTTTACGACCCTGGCTCTGTGGGCCTTGGCCTTCGCTGTCCGGACGTCCAGCGGCTGGTGGCTTGCGCTGGCCGCCGCAACGGCCGGAGCTGCGGCGCTCACAAAGGAAATCGCCGTTCTCATGGTGCCCGCGGTGCTTGCGTACCTGGCCACTACAGGCCACTGGCGGGTCTTCGGGCTGCGCTCCTACGTCCTCGCCACGTTCGCGTACGTGCTGACCGTAGCCCCGTTCGTTGTCAGTCGTCTTCTCGGACCGCAAAGCAACGCGTCAGACGTCGTCCTGTGGCAGATCTCGCGGCCCCCCAATCACGATCCTGACTATTTCCTCAGGGTTTCACTGCAGTTCATCGGGCCTGCCCTCTTGGCTCTCGGCGCCGTCGGCGCAGCACGCGCCCTCGCTCGGCGAACGCCTCCCGATCTCCTGCTGCTGGCGCCCATGGCCACCCTTCTTGCGTTCTTCCAGGTGTGGCCCACCAAGCTGTTCCCGTACTTGATGCCGCTCGTACCCCTGCTGGCAATCGCAGCCAGTGTCGGTTCACTCTGGCTTATCCGGGTCTCCAGGCAGGCTCCCCTCGGCCGCCGGCTGCATCCCGGGCCGATCGTCCTTGCTGGCATCCTCCTGCTCTCCGCAGGCACAGCGTGGGGAACAGTTCGGGCCAGTCCCGAGAGACCCGACGGCTTCGCGGCGCTCGATGTCGAGCTGCAGGATTTCGCCGGAGCGCGAGAGGCAGCGGTGTGGGCGCTGACGCACACGCCCGCCAATGCTCACTTCCTGACTATCGGCCCATCGCTGGGAAACATCCTTCGGTTCTATGGGCACCGCGACTCGGTTGCCCTGAGCGTGAGTCCCGATCCGCGCCGGCGCAACCCCGCCTACGTCCCGGTTCCCAACCCGGACCTGGCGCTGCGGGACTCGGCGATCCACTACCTGGTGTGGGATGCATACAGCGCCGACCGCTCGGCGTTCTACAACACCCGGCTCCTCCGCTATGCGCGTAAGTATGCGGGTCAGATCGTCTTCTCTGCCTACATTGGGCCGACGGGCGAGATGATCAGTTCTGCCGGGCCAGCACCCTCAGGCGCCGATGTCCGGGTGGTTATCTACAGCACGGCGGGAGGAAACCCACAGCCCACTCCCCAGAACCCCGAGGATTCCTGAGTGCGTCCGCCCCACAGGCTCCTCATCCTGACACTCACGCTCCTCCTGGTGGGATCGTCGTCGCCAGGCGCCGCTGCGTCCAGTGAGCGAGCCATCGAGCACATCGTCATCATCATCGAGCAGAACCACACCTTTGACTCTTACTTCTCCGCCTTTCCAGGGGTGGCGGGTAATGGGGAGCTATCGGTCGAGCTCGATGACGGAACCGGGCGAGTAGTCCGCCGCACACCATCTGCCGGCGAATCAGCTTCGCTGGAGATTGAACCTGGTGAAGAGCCACTCGCCGATGGGAGGGCAGCGGCGATTACCGCGTTCGCCGGCGGACGAATGGACGGCTTCGCACGGGCACAGACTGCGACCGGACACTCGCCGGACCTCGCGCTCTCCTATCTCGCGCCAGAGTCAGCACGCGCTCTCTGGAGCATCGCCGACAGCTATGTCCTCTTTGACCACTACTTCTCCTCGTACATGGGCGGAAGTCTGCCGAACACGATGCACCTCTTCTCGGGCGATGATTTCGGCTTGACCAGCTCGAGCAAGCAGAACCTTGAACGCCTTCGATCTGAGCACGTCCCGACGATCATCGACGTCGCGGTGGAGGATGGATACGACGCGAAGCTGTACGTCGGGGATCTTCACGGGGTTGATCCGGAGAAGGTCATTCGCGGCGAGTACGTCGATGAACAAGTCCAGACGCCTTCCGCGCTGTACTGGATGCCTCCACTGGCGATGCCACGCTTCTGGCAGGACGATCGCCTCGAGGACGTGGTCGCCTCTCAAGAGGACTTTTTCCGTGACGCAGCCCTTGGGACGCTTCCCCATGTGAGCTTCCTGCTACCCACTCCTACAGACCATCCACTCACCACGGCGGCGGCCTCTCAAAGTCGCCTGGTTGGCTTGGTCAACGCGGTAATGAAAGGCCCGCAGTGGGAGTCGGTCGCAGTGTTCGTCGTCTGGGATGACTGGGGCGGCTTCTACGACAGTGTTGCTCCGCCGCTGGGGTTGGGGTTTCGTGTTCCGGCACTGCTCATTTCCCCGTGGGCCCGGGAAGGCTACGTCTCGAGCGTCCGCCACGATCACTCCTCTATCCCAAAGTTCATCGGAGAGACGCTTGAGCTCCCGGCGCTCAACAGCGAGCAACAACACCTGAACGGCTTCGGGGACGCGCTCGACTTTTCGCGACCACCTCGCGATCCGCAACTGCTCAGCATGGCCACACTCCCCGATTCCCCGGTGGGTAGCCAGGCAGAGAACACGCTGGTAAGGGTCGTCTACGCGCTCTTTCTCACCGGGCTGGGCTTCCTCCTCATGAGCAGATGGCTGTTTTCGTGGACCCGATAGGCCCCCTGCGCGTCCGGCTGACGCGCCGAGCGCTGCTCGCAGCCGTGGCGTCGAGCGCCGCGGCCTATCTCGTCGCGTGCACGAGTCGTGTGCTACCGCGTCCCACGCCTGCCCCCGCGCGTGCGAACCGCACCCTGGCCCCGTCAAGGCCAGATATCCTCGAGCCGATCCCTGACAGCCTTATATTCGGCGATGCACCCGTGAAGATCCGCTGGACGGCTGTGCCAGGCGCTCGCGACTACGCCGTGGAACTGAACGGGACGGTAGTCGACACCACTCCGACTAACGAAGTCGAGTTCGGGTTCGACAGTAACAGCGTGGGGCTTCAGGAAGGACTCAACGCGCTTCGTATCGTCGCACGTGCCGGAGACGAAGTGTGGAGCGATGCGACCCACTTTGAGCTGGCTCCCGTTCGGGGCGTACGAGCGCGCCACTTCGATCTGGAAGACGATGGACCAGTCGAAGCAACCGCTGGCAGCGCGGGAGCCGTACTCGAGATCGGCGCTGCATTCGCATTTGGCTCGAGCGGGAAGGGCGTTCGGCTGAAGGTTGAGGCGGGATCAGACGGCGTAGCGTATGAGAATCTTCGAAGCATCCCGCTTGGCGACTCCTGGGTCCGACTCCGTGTTCGGTTCCTCGACTGTTGTGAGCAATCGCGTCGAATAAGCCTCGCGCGAATCCGCGCGTCGGGCTCGTCGGCAACCGAACGGCTGATATGGACAGGCAGCACGGTTTCAACGTCCAGCCTACGGGACACCCTCGTCGTGCCTGCCGATGAGTGGCTGCAGCTTCAGTTCGGGGTGACCGCCAACGGAGATGTCGAACTATGGGTCTTTGATGGCGCACACGAGAGGTTGGTGGGCCGAGGAACAAATGCAGATCTCGCGGCTGAGACCAAGGACATCGTCTCGTTTGGCAACGACATCTCAGATCCCGGAGGCCCTGTCGAAGTATGGCTGGACAACATCGCCATCGCCGAAGCCAGGCTGCCCTGGTTGAAGAGCGAACCCGACCCAGTGCCCACCCGTCTCCCGAAGCTCGACCCCGCTGCGTTGCCCGGCGTCTTCAGCTTTGCCTTCGGCTCCTGCAACGTCTCGACGTGGGTGCCATACCGCGGCTTCGCACTGAACGCCGCAGCGGATATGGAACCCGACTTCGTGGTCCACCTGGGCGACAACTGCTATCCAGACACCGGTGCCTACCGCCAGACGACCGCTGGCTACTTGGCGTTGTGGTCGGATCTTCTCTACGAGGAGCAGCTTGGTCGGCTCGCGCGGCGGCCGTGGCTCTACGTGGCATCCGATCATGACCTCGGGGGGAATAACATCGATCGGGACTCAGTGCTATCGGCGGCAAGCGAAGCGTTCGATCGCTGGCAGTCGAATCCTCGAACCCAGCATCCGGAAGGCCGGTATGGGTTGATCGACCTTGACCACGGACGGATTCGCTTGATCTGGGTCGACGCGATCTCGTACCGGTCACCTCTCAGCGATCCTGATGGACCCGACAAGACAATGCTCGGCAGCGAGCAGAAGGCTTGGCTGCTCGATACCCTTGCCCGTCAAGAAGGACGTTTGGTCATCATCGCCTCGCAGACAACCATCGGTCACGCCTCCGATACCGGCTGGGCCGCGTACTCGAGGGAGCGGCGCGAGATCCTTCAGGCGTGCCGGTCCAGTGGCGCCACCGTTCGATGGATCACCGGCGATCATCACACTGCGCGGTGGACGCGCATGGGCAATAGCATGGCAGAGTGGGGAGCCGCTCCATTCGCCGAGGTGCCGCAGGGCGATATGGAGCTTCCTGATGACGTCGACGAAGGACTAATGGCCGTCGGGGCTCGCGATCTCGTTGGATCCTCCGTGAAGTTGGAGCGGGCCCAGATCCTCGCTGCATTGACAATCGATCAACTGCGCTCCGTGTCGTCTTTCGGCAGGGTGGAGATCGATACGTTGAGAGGTACTGCGCGATTCGAGGTCCGCGACCATCAGGGCGAGATCCGCGTCCATTCGTCGGGCTTTCGATTCACCGAAACGCTTCAGTATCGTTGACGTGAGCCGGCAGCAAGTGCCCTTCAATCCGAGGATCCAGCCTGCCCTTAGGAGCGGATTGTGAAAGACAATGAGAGGGCACTGCTCCTCGGTAGTACGCTCGTTGGCGGTGCGCTCGTTTTCGCGTGGGGAGTCCAGCTGGCGATGACGGATCCCGGGGGCATCAACGGCGATGGTGCCAAACGCTCCAACACGGTTGGATTCGATGCGCTGGCTCGACAGGCCGGCACCCCCGTCCCAGCCACACGCGTGCCACGAGCGAACCTCAGCCCGTCAGCTTCGCCAGACGTGGCGGCTACATCACCAAGTCCTTCGACTCCGAGTCCTCGTCCGGCGGCCGAGCCGACTCCCGGTCCGGCGATTCAGCCCTCCCCCGCTCCGTCCTTGCCGCCCGTGATCGCCGGCGGTGAGCCATCGATGCCGGTGCGAGCCGCCTTCTACTATCCGTGGTTCCCCGAAACGTGGGGCGATCCTCAGGACCCGTTCAGCAGGTATTCGCCCAGCCTCGGACACTATCACTCCGACGATCCGAAAGTCGTGGCGGCACACATCGAGGCGATGCAATATGGCCAGATCGACGTGGGCATCGCCTCCTGGTGGGGACGGGCATCAATCACGGATGGTCGGCTGCCACTGCTGCTTGCCACGGCTGGCGATGCTGCATTCTGGTGGACGATTTACTACGAGGAGGAGGGAAGCACGGATCCCACGGTCGAGCAAATCGCGGCGGACCTGCAGTACATCGCGGGGAGCTACAGCACACATCCGCGGTTCTATCGGATTGACGGGCAATTCGTCGTGTTCGTCTATGCAGATGGGCAGGACGGCTGCGAGATGGTCGACCGTTGGGTCGACGCGAATCAACACGAGAACGCCTACATCGTTCTGAAGGTCTTCCAGGGCTATCGGGACTGCCCGAACCAGCCGAATGATTGGCACCAGTACGCCCCCGCGAGGGCGGCAGACGCGCAGCTGGGCTTCAGCTACACGATCAGCCCCGGGTTCCATAGAGCCGACGAGGGCGCGCCGCGACTCGAGCGCGAGCTCGATCGCTGGAATCAAGCCATCCGCGACATGATCGCAAGCGAAGCGCCGTTCCAGCTCATCACGACATTCAACGAGTGGGGGGAGGGCTCAGCCGTCGAGTCCGCGGCCGAGTGGCAAAGCGAATCGGGCTACGGGCGCTTCCTCGATGCGCTGCACCATAACGGCCAGCCCCCGTAGCTATCCGAGGGGACGGCGCATGCCCGGCGAGATCGTCCGCGATACCTTCGAGAATCCGCTGGCGGGCGGCAAGGAGCATTGGGCAGGGCTCAGCCTGCGGCTCGTGATCCCTTCGGGCGTTCAGCCGCGTGGGTCTTGCACACCGCTTCGCCTTCGACTACCTGGCGCGAACCGCCATACGTTCGATATCGCCACGCGTCAGCGGGTTGGTCGCAGACAGCACAGCGCAAGGGCTCGTCCGAAGCGACCGCTCGTTTGCGCAACGCGCGGATGGCAGTTCTGAGCGCATTCATCGGATGATCCATGAGCTAGATTGATTATCGCAGGGTTGCGCCTGGTCTTGGCGATGCGCCAAGGGTCGTGTCCCAGAGCTGCTGTGGAATGTGATTGGAGGCGCGCCGTCGAGATGCGTCGCTTTGACCGGCGCCGGTGGCGAGCGGTATCATCCGCCGCGTCCCCAGGATCAGCACCTGATCCCGTGCGTTCCGGCGTAGCTCAGTGGTAGAGCGGGCGGCTGTTAACCGCTTGGTCGTAGGTTCGAATCCTACCGCCGGAGCCACTTTCGCGCTCAATTCGGCCACTTCTGGATCAGTCTGCGCCACGCAATCCAAGGTCGCGTGACTCTCAACGTGACTCTCAGCTCTGATGACGTTGGCTGCCAGCGCCGCTATGGATCGCTGCGGCTACCTCCTCTCCCTCGAAGGGCCGCACCACAGTGGTCGGCGTCGTCTCGCGAAAGTGGCAAGACCTAATCGGCGAGCTGCTGCGAATGGCAGATCGCCGCATCACCGGAACACCCCGGTGATGGCGGGAGGGCGGTTCAGCGCTCGTACGGCCCGCTGGTGATCTCGTAAACGTTGCCGTCCGGGGCGCGGAAGTACTGCCAGCGGTAGTCGTCGGAGGTCTCGATCTCGCCGAGCAGCTCGACGCCCGCCGCTGCCAACTCGTCGCGCGCGGCTTCGACGTCATCGACGAGGAAGCCCGCCACCGGCCCGCTCTCGTGCTGGCGCGCGTACGGCGAATCGCGAGCGAAGACCTCGACGAGTGAGGCGTCGGGAAGTCGCAAGGCGACGAAGCCCCGCTCATCAACGACGACCGGCAGCTGCAGCACGTCGCGGAAGAAGCGCACGGATTCGGCGAATCGGTCAGTGGCAGTGCCGAGCCAGACCAGTCCGCGAATCTGCATCTCGCACCTCCCTCTCGGTAGCTGATCGCGCAACATTAGCGGCCTCATGACCGATGCCGTCGCGTCGCTGCGGTTCGCGATCTACACGCCGAACTTCGGCGTCTTCGCCGAACCGTCGTTCGCTGCCCGCACGGCGCGCATCGCCGAAGACGCCGGCTGGGATGGCTGGTTCATCTGGGACAACCTCGCCTGGGAGACCGAGCTGCCATTCGCCGACCCGTGGGTCACGCTGGCCGCCGTCGCCGCCTGCACGACTCGCATCCGCATCGGGCCGCTCGTCACGCCGCTGCCGCGACGACGGCCGTGGACCGTGGCACGGGCATGCGTCACGCTCGACCGCCTGTCGGCCGGCCGGCTCGTCCTGGGGGCCGGGCTAGGCGGCGACTGGTACCGAGAGCTCTCGGCATTCGGCGAGGAGCTCGACGCGAGGCGCCGGGCGGCGATGCTCGACGAGGGGCTCGAGCTGGTCACCGGGCTCTGGAGCGGCGAGGAGGTCACATTCGAGGGCCAGCACTACCGCGTCGAGCGCGTGCGCTTCCTGCCGTCCCCCGTGCAGCAACCGCGGATCCCGATCTGGATCGCCTCGGTGTGGCCCTCTCGTCGTTCGCTCCAACGAGCAGCGCGCTGGGATGGCGTCGTCACGATCGGGGAGACGGAGAATCTCGATCCTGGGCAGGTCGCTGAGTTGGTGCTCGCAGTGACCACCGAGCGACAGGATGCCGGACGCCACGGTCCGTTCGAGGTCGCCGTCCCCGCCCGGAGCGGGGGCCTACGGCCGGAAGCGCGACGGGCCAAGGTCGTCGCCGTGGCCAACGCGGGTGCGACCTGGTGGCTCGAGGCGCTGGACCCGACCATGTCCGCAGACGAGGTCGAAGCCTTGGTCTCCGCGGGACCGCCGACGTCGGACTGACCCACAACGCCCGCCGGCCCGGCCTCAACGGCTTCTGCCCAGGGCCGACGCCGCCTCATCCACGCTGAGCCACGGCGCCGGTTGGGCGAGCCGTCGGGCAAGCTGCGCGACCTGCGGCGGCTCGAGGCTGGCGCGGCGGAGAACGTCGTCGTCGCGGAAGAGCGCCGCCGGTGGACCATCGAAGATGAGCTCGCCATCGGACAACGCGAGGCAGCGGCCGGCAAACTCGCCGGCGAGATCCATCTCGTGGGTGACGAGCAAGATCGTGCGTCCGGAGGCGTGGAGCTGACGCAGAAGGTCCATGACCGCCCGCAGCTCCGCAGCGTCGAGCGCTGTCGTCGGCTCGTCAAGGACCAGCACCTGCGGCTCGAGAGCGACCAACGAGGCGAGTGCCACACGCTGCTTCTGAGCCAGCGTCAGTAGCAACGGGTGCTCGTTCAGCAAGCTATCGAGGCCCATGAGCTGTGACGCAACAGCGACGCGCTGCTCGCGCTCGTGGCCCTGCAGCCCGCGTGCGCGCGGACCGACCGCGATCTCGCCGAGCACGGTACTGCTCACGAGCTGATGGTTCGGGTTCTGGAAGAGGTGTCCCACCCGGGGTGCCAGCTCGGCAACCGTCATCTCCCGTGCGTCCAAGCCGTCGATGAGAACGCGGCCCTGGGTCGGCCGCAGGAGGCCGTTGAGCAGGCGCGCCAAAGTTGTCTTGCCTGAGCCGTTCGGACCGAGCAGCGCAA
This sequence comes from Candidatus Limnocylindria bacterium, assembly GCA_050692055.1. Lineage (GTDB taxonomy): Bacteria > Chloroflexota > Limnocylindria > QHBO01 > QHBO01 > JBOGTC01. Next base: position 24,537 of record JBOGTC010000088.1, read on the forward strand.
CGAACTCGCCATCGCGAACCGACAGCGACACGCCGCGCAGGGCCACGGTGCCGTCCGGGTACGAGAAGTGGACGTCCTCGAGCCGCAGCTCGCTGCGGCTCATCGGTCGACGGCCTCGACCAGCGGCCGGAAGGTGGCCACCGCGTCGTCGACGGTGACGGAATAGGGGGGCGCACGACCCAGCCGATGGGCGAGCTGCGCCACTTGCGGCACGCGTACCACGCGACGGTCGTCCTCCTGAACACGGCCGAAGACCTCGCGCGGTGAGCCGAGGGCCCTGATCCGTCCCTCCTCGAGCCAGCAGACCCGATCGGCGTGCTGCACGAGACGCTCGATGTCGTGCTCGACGATGACGACCGTGACGCCGTCCCCCGATAGCCGCGCGAGCAGCGCGTAGAGGGCGCTCTTGCCGCGCGGATCGAGCGCCGAGGTTGGCTCGTCGAGTACGAGGATGCGCGGCTGGAGCGCCAGGACGCCGGCAATGACCACCCGTTGCTTCTGCCCCCCGGACAGTGCGTACGGCGAGCGGTCAAGGATGTCGTGCAGCCCGGTGACCTCGAGGACCCAGGTAATCCGGCGCCGGATCTCATCCGGCGCGACGCAGCGGTTCTCGAGCCCGACCGAGAGCTCTTCCTCGACGGTGAGCCCGTAAAGCTGGGCCTCCGGGTCCTGGTAGACCATGCCGACCGTCTCCGCCAAGTCCGCCGAGCGCATGCCCCGCGTGGTGCGACCGAAGAGGAGTGCCTCTCCGCCCAGTGCGCCCTCCACGAAGGCGGGGATCTGTCCGCTCATGACGAGCGCCAGCGTCGATTTTCCGGCGCCCGACGGCCCGACGATGCCGAGGAACTCACCGCGCCGAGCCGCTACGCTGACGCCATCGAGCGCGCGGTGACGCGTCCCGCGGTAGCGGAAGCGGATATCGGTCAGGCGGATCGCCTCGGTGAGCGGGTCAGCCTCCCGTGGATCGGTCATGACAGGACCGCGCGGCCGGCGGGCGTGAGGCCGAAGGCGAACAGCGCCAGCAGCGCGAGGAGGCTGCCGATCATCAGCAGCTGGTCGATGAGGCGCGGCTCGGGGCGGCGGTAGAACGTCCGGCACGATCGCCGCGAGGTCACCCCGCGGCTCTCAATGACTCGGCTCATGATCTCGAGCCGGGCGATCGAGACCGTCATGAGCGGCAGCACCACCGCCGCCAAACCCCGGAGCTTGGCCCGCAATCCGCCTCGGTCGAGCTCGACGCCGCGCGAGCGCTGCGCGTCGCGGATGAGGCCGACGTCACGCTCGAGGGTGGGGATCGTGCGCAGCGCCAAGGCGATGATGAAGCAGATGACGTAGGGGAGTCGAAGCCATCGCAGCGCAGCCACCAGATCCTGCTGCGGCATGGCGGCCAGGATGAGGGGAACCGCCAACACGATGGCGGTGAAGCGCAGGTCCGTGGCGATCGCTCGATACAGGCCGCCGGTGGTGATATCGATCGGTCCCAAGCTGACGAGCACCTCACCCGACCGGAAGAAGATCGTCCAGCCCACGGTGATCACCGGGATGAGGGTCCAGAGCACGGCGGCGAAGGTTCGCACTACTTGCGCGGGGATGGCGGCCAGGCGCAGGAGGACGGCCACGAGCACGACGAGCGCCGCGTTTAGGACCGGCTGACCGATGAGGAAGGCGGCGGTCATGAGGACCAACGGAACGATCAGCTTGGTCGGCGCGCTCAGCTGGCGGTAGGCGCAGCGACGGGGGACGTAGAACGAGGCGATGGTCATTGGCGGGTCACATGCTGAAGCGCCGAGCGCGATCCCGCTCGGCGCTTCCGGTCAGCAGCTGCAGGCAATGTTCACGCCGCGCTGAGTTCCTCCTCGCGGTCGTCGCCCCGGGCGAAGAAGTGCTCGTGGTACAGGTTCGTTCGCTGCACAAACGGGGTGAGGAATCGCAGCAGCGGGATGCCCAGCACGATCGCCGCGACGAAGTCAGCCAGCCACCAGGGCCAGATCCCGGCGATCACCGCGTCGAGCGGGTAGACACCCCACAGGACGTAGTTCAGGTTGCCGACGAGCGCGTTGGCTCCGGTGGCCACCGCAGCCAGGACCACGTAGAGCACCAGGCTGGGCATGCTGCCGAGATCACGTCGCAGCGCCCAGATGAAGAAGGGCGCCGCCACAATCAGCCCTTCGAGCATGTTGTGGAGACCGCCGGTGGCGCCCACCTGGATCGAGGTTCCCCACGCGAAGTTGCCGATGATGGTTCCGAAATAGACCCCCGCCAGGCCCCAGAAGCCGAACCACATCGTCATCACGATGGCGATGGCGGTGGCGGGGAAGATGAGCGACGCCCCGGGCACGACCTGGAACGCTGCCGAAAACCAGTTGAGGACCGCGTACAACGCGGTCGAGAGCGCAATGATCGCGATTTGCCGAGCTCCGAACTCAAAGCGCATGCTCCGCCCTCCGTTTCCGTTAACCCCCCGCCGACCCTAACAGTAGCACTTGTACGAACGACCGGACAAGATGCAGAATGTAAAGATCAAGCGCCAAACGGAAGGGATCCCGAGTGGCCGTCGCGATCGAACGGGGGAGCGGTATTCCGCTATATCTCCAGATCCGTGAGCGGATCGTCGACCTCATCTCTGAGCGTGGCCTGCGGCCCGGGGATGCGCTGCCGTCCGAGCCGGAGCTTCAGGCGACGTTCCAGGTCAGCCGCGCCACGATCCGCCACACCCTTGGTGTCTTGGAGCGAGAGGGGATCATCGAGCGCCAGCAGGGGAAGGGCACGTTCGTGGCCCTACCCCGTCTGCAGCGTGCCCTGCCCGAACTCACCTCGTTCAGCGAGCACCTCGACGCGCAGGGGCTGCGTTCCGCATCGCGCCTGGTCGAGTTCGGCGCGCCGGATGCCGATGCGCCGCGCCGTCCCGTGTCTCCGGACGAACCGGACGCCGGCCTGTTTCCCGCGGACGAAGGCGTCGTGCGCTTCGTGCGGGTGCGTCTCGCCAATGACGTCCCTGTCGGGATCCACACCACCCTGACGCCTACCGACGTGGCGCAGACCATCGGTCTGAGTGCGAAACGCATCGCCGGCGATCCCCATTTCAGCTTCTACCGGGCGCTCGAGGAGAGCGGGAGGCAACTCAACTGGGCGGAGGAGCACCTCGTGGCACGCGGTACGTCGAAGCGCGAGGCGCAACTGTTAGGGATGGCCCTCGGGGCTCCGGTGATGAGCGTCCTGCGCCTCACGCGCGACGGTTCGGGGCGCCTCGTCGAAGCGGTGCGGGCCGTCTATTTGGGCGACAAGTACGACTACGTCATTCACCTGGAGCGGCGTGCGCTCAGCACCAAGCCAGGCTAGTGGAGGAGGATCCGAATGGATCAGTTGCAGCGGTTGATCGGCCTGCTGGCGGGGCTGGCGCTTGTGGTGGCGGCATGCGGGCCGACCGAGCCGGTGGCCAGCCCCACGCCCGCGACGACACCTGGTGAGGAGCCGACGCCGGAACCGCCGGGTGAGACGGCGGAGCTGCGAGTGGCGATGATCGTGGCCCAGGGCGGCCTCGGCGACCAGAGCTACAACGACCTGGCGAACGAAGGGCTGGCCCGAGCCGAACAGGAGTTCGGCATCGAGGCGCAGCGGATCGAGTCGCCCGACATCGTGGCCCAAGGCGAGGCGGTGCTGCGCCAGGCTGGGACGACCGGCTTCGACGTGGTCATCGACCTCGAGTTTTCGACGGCCGACGCGCTTACGGCGCTGGCCACCGAGTTCCCCGACACGCAGTGGACCTTCATGAACCTGCCCCTCGAGGGAGACAACATCACCAGTTTCGTCTTCGCCGAGCACGAGGGCTCGTACCTCGCCGGAGCGCTGGCCGCGCTGGCCACTGCGGACACCTCGATCCCCGGCATGAACGAGGAGCTGGTCATCGGTGCCGTGGGCGGAACGAAGTCGGTGGGGATCGACAAGTTCATCGTCGGCTTCATCCAGGGCGCGCAGGATGTGAATCCCGACGTCGAGGTGCTTGTCAGCTACACCGACGACTTCGGCGATCCGGTCAAGGGCCGGCAGGCCGCCGAGGCGATGTTCGAGCAGGGAGCCGACATCGTGTACCAGATCGCCGGCGGAGCCGGCCTCGGCGTGATCCAGGCGGCCGAGGATGGCGGGCTATGGGCCATCGGCGTCGACACCGACCAGAGCGCAATCGCGCCCGGCGCGGTGCTTACCAGCATGGTGAAGCGCACCGATGTCGCGGTCTACGACTCCGTCGCGCGAGGCGTGGAGGGCACCCTGGCCGGCGGCGAGACCCTGAACCTGGACCTGGCGGCCGGAGGCGTCGAGTTGGGACCGATTCACGAGTCGGTGCCCGACGAGTATGTCGCGCAGATCGAGGAGCTCGCGCAGCAGGTGATCGACGGCGAGTTCGAGGTCTGGAACGTCATCGAGCAGGGCTATCCTGACTTCTTCTCGCAGGTTCCCGATCTCGACCGGCGAGTGGTCTGAGGCCGATCGGTGCCGAACGCGCCGCACCTGCGGCTCAAGGGCATCACCAAGAGGTTCGGCGCCATCGTGGCCAATGATGGCGCCGGCCTCGAGCTGCTGCCCGGCACCATCCACGCCGTGGTGGGCGAGAACGGTGCCGGCAAGACGACGCTCATGCGCATCCTGTATGGGCTGGAGCAGCCCGACGCCGGCACTATCGAGCTCGACGGCGTGTCGGTGGAGATGCGATCGCCGGATGTGGCCATCGCGCATGGGCTCGGCATGGTCCAGCAGCATGACCAGCTCATCGCCGGCCTAACCGCGCTCGAGAACCTCGTCCTCGGCCGTGAGCCGCTGCGCGGCATCGCCCTCGACAGCGCTGCTGCCGAATGGCAGGCCGCTGCCCTCGCCGCGCGACTGCGGGCCCGGATGGACTGGAGCGCGCCGGTGGAGCGCCTCTCGGTCGGGCACCGTCAGCGCCTGGAGATCATGCGCCTCCTGTACCGCGACGCGTCGCTCCTCATCTTCGACGAGCCGACCACGGTGCTCACGCCGGGCGAGGTGGTCGACCTCTTCGGCGTGCTCCGCGCGCTTGCCGCCGAAGGGCGGACGATCCTGTTCATCAGTCACAAGCTGCGCGAGGTGCTTGCCATCGCCGAGCGCGTCACCGTGATGCGGCAGGGCCGTGTCGTGGCCACCGTTGAGAGCGGCCAGACGGACGCCGAGCAACTGGCCGGGATGATGATCGGCGAGGCGGCTGAGCTCCTTCGCGCGACGGAGGAAGGCGAAGCCGAAGGGCGCAAGTACACCGCGGCTGAGCGGGTCCTGATCCTCGACGGCTGCCGCCTGCCGGGCAGCGGCGGCCGGGTCCTGCTCGATGTGCTGAACCTGGCCGTTCACCGCGGCGAGATCGTGGGGGTGGCTGGCGTGGAGGGCAACGGGCAGCGCGAGCTCATCGACCTTGTGCTTGGGCTGCGGCGTCCGGCGCAGGGACGGGTCATGCTCGCCGACAGAGACGCGACCCGCTCGTCGGTTCGCGTTCGCCGGCGGCAGGGCCTGGCCTACATCCCCGAGGATCGCAACGTCGAGGGCGCCGACCTGCACGGCTCGCTCCAAACTACCGCCGTTGCGGTTCGTTACGACCGGCCGCCGCTCAGCCGCACCGGGCTCCTCCGGTTGGCCGCGCTAAGGGACTACGCCCGCGGACTGATCAAGCGGTTCGCGATCGTCGCGGGCGGCCCGGACGTCCCGATGCGTTCGCTCTCCGGCGGCAACGCGCAGCGTCTCGTCGTCGGCCGTGAGATCGATGCCGCCGGTCGCTTCGTGCTCGCCGCGCACCCCACCCGCGGTGTCGACGTGCGTGGCATCGCCTTCATCCATGAGCAGCTGCTCCGGCTTCGCCAGGAGGGAACCGCAATCTTGCTGATCAGCGAGGAGCTTGGCGAGCTACTTCGGCTCTCCGACCGCATCGTGGTGCTGTACGAAGGGCGGATCGTCGGCGAGTTCGGACGCGGCGAGGTCGACGTCGAGCGCCTGGGCCGGCTGATGACCGGCATCGAGACGGGGCAGCCGGAGATCGCCGCATGACGCTGGGCGCGGCGCGCGCCGATCCGGTTGCCCGCCGCAATCTGGTCGGTGGCCAGCTGGAGCGGGCCATCTGGCTGCTCGTGCCCTTCCTGGCGGCATTGCTCGCCGGCGCCGTGGTCCTCGTCGCGACCGGGCGCGACCCGGTTGCCACCTACCGGCTGCTCGCCGAACAAGCGTTCGGCAGCCGCATCGCGCTCGGCAACACGTTGGCGCAGACGACCCCGGTGCTGTTCGCCGGGCTGGCCACGGCGGTCGCCTTTCGCAGCGGGATCTTCAACGTGGGCGTCGAGGGCGGGATCTACGTCGGCGCCTTCGCCGCGGCCTGGGTCGGCTTCACGTTCCTCGGGGCGCCAGCGCCGCTTCTCATCCTGAGTACGTTCGGCGCGGCCGCGGTTGCCGGAGGGCTCTGGGCGCTCGTGCCCGGCTACCTGCGTGCCCGCTGGCAGGTGGACGAGGTGGTCACCACGCTGATGCTCAACTTCGTGGCCATCAGCTTCACGTCGTACCTGGTGAATGGTCCGTTTCTGGCCTCCGGCATCGCCAACTCGATGAGCCCGCTCGTCGATCCCACCGCGCGCCTCGGCTCGCTGATGCCGCCCACTCAGGTCACGGTTGGGATCGTCCTCGCCCTACTGGTCGCGGTGGCGTTCGGCTCCTTCTTCCGCTCGACCGTCCTCGGCTATGAGCTGCGGGTGGCCGGCAGCAGCCCGCGCTTCGCCCTTGCCAGCGGCATCAGCCTCGTTCGGGTGATCCTCATCGCCATGCTCATCTCCGGGGCGATCGCCGGCATCGCCGGGGCGACTCAGGTGCTCGGCGTCCACGGGCGATTCATCGATCGCTTCTCGCCGGGGTATGGCTTCACCGGCATTGCCGTCGCGCTGCTTGGACGCAATACCGCGCTTGGCTGCGTGTTGGCCGCGCTCTTCTTCGGCGCCCTGAGCAACGGGTCGGCGATGATGCAGCTGTTCACCGACATCCCGCTCGACCTGGTGAATGTGCTGACGGGGATCGTCATGATCTTCGCCGTCTTCAACGTCGCGCGGCTCCGGCCGCGCCGTGCGGACGAGGCGCGCTGATGGAGCTGCTGTACCACACCCTGGTGGCGACCACGCTGGTCAGCACGCCGCTGCTGCTGGCCGCCATGGGCGGGCTCATCAACCGTCAGGGCGGCATCGTGAACATCGGTCTTGAGGCCAAGATGCTGGCCGGCGCCTTCGCCGCGGTGCTCGTCACCTCGCTCACCGGCAGCCCACTTCTCGGCGTGCTGGCCGCCGTCCTGGCGGGGGCGCTGGTGGCGCTGCCCTTCACCCTTGCCATCACCCGGCTGGGCGCAAACGAGATCATCGCCGGGCTGGGCCTAAACATCCTCGTCGCCGGGCTGCTCGGCTACCTGCTGCCGGTCGCTTTCGGCGTGCGAGGCACGTTCCGGCCCGAAGGGCTCGAGCGCCTGCCGCGGCTCCATCTGCCGCTTGTAGGCGACCTGCCCGGCATCGGCCCGGTCCTGTCCGGCAAGGACCCGATCACCTACCTGGCCTGGATCGCCGTGCCGCTGACCGCCCTCTTCCTGTACCGCACCGTCTGGGGGCTTCGACTCCGTGCCTCCGGTTCCGACATCGAGGCCGCCCGAGCGGCTGGCGTCGCCGGATACCGATGGCGAGACATCTCGACGGTCATCGCCGGCGCCCTGGCCGGGTTGGGCGGCGCCCAGCTGTCGATCGGCATCGTGGCCCTCTTCGGGGTGGGCATGACCGCCGGTCGCGGCTTCATCGCCCTGGCCGCCTTCTACTTCGGCGCGGCGCGACCGTGGCCGACGGCGGCGGCCGCACTCCTGTTCGGGTTCTTCGATGCCGCCCAGGTCCGGCTGCAGGGCCAGGGCGTGCCCGCCCAGCTGGTGCAGATGCTGCCGTACCTGGTCGTGGTCGCGGCGCTCACCATTGTCGCCATCATCCGCACCCGGCGCGAGGGTGCAGTGCTCGTCAGCTGAGGTGATGCCGTGACATCGGTCCCAGATCCGCGTCCTGCGCTTCTGCTGGTGGACGTGATCAAGGCGTTCTTCGACCCGCGTGGCGCGTTCCATTATCCGGAGGCCGCGAAGGTTCTGCCGGTCATCGAGCGTCTGCTGGCGGCGGCGCGCGACGGCGGGCGGCTCGTCGTCCACGCGCGCGAGTCCCATCACCCGGGACTCACCGACTTCGAGGAGCGCAAGCTGCCGCGCCACTGTGTCGCCGGGGAGTTCGACGCGGAGTTCGCTCCCGGCTTCGAGCCTGCGTCCAACGAGACCGAGGTTCGCAAGCGGCGCTACAGCGCCTTCTTCGCGACTGATCTTGCGCTGCTACTAGCCGAGCAGGCGGTCGGGCAGGTGCTCGTCGTGGGCGTCAAGACGAACGTCTGCATCCGGGCCAGCGTGCAGGACGCCTTCGCCCATGGGTTTGCGCCGGTGCTCGTGCGCGGGGCGTCGAACTCGAACCGCCACAACCTCCACGACGCCGCCCTCGAGGACGTGGCGCGCTACTTCGGGGAGGTCATTGAGGTCGACGAGGGCGTCGCCCGGCTGAGGGGCAGAGCATGACCGAGCAGCGCAGCCCGCAGGTGCTCGTGGCGGGTTACGCGAGCATCGACCAGGCACTCAGCGCCAGCCGCCACGCCGTGGGCGGCGAAACCGCCATCCTGCGAGGGCCGGTGCACCCGCCGACGACCCATGGAGGATGCGCGCGGAACGCGGCCATGGTCCTCACCGAGATGGGCATTCCGGTGGGTCTTATCACCTGGGTCGGGGACGACGCCGAAGGCACCGCCTACGTGGCGGAGCTATCGGCTGCCGGCGTGGACGTGACCAGCGTCGTGCGCGGGGCCAGCCGGTCGCCGCGCAGCCTCCTCGTCTACGACCCGCGCGGCACGGCCGCCTGCTACTTCCACCCGTCGGAGTCGTCCTCACAGCAGTTGACCGCCGCGCTCCGCGCCCAGCTCGAGGTAGTCGAGTGGCTGGCGATCACGGTGGGCCCTGCCTCCGTCACCCGGGCGCTGCTCGGGGCGGTGCCCGACGGCGTGCGGCTTGCCTGGAACGTGAAGGGTGACGCCGACGCCTTCCCGCGCGACCTCGTCGAGCGCCTGCTGCGGGCGGACCTTGTCTGTCTCAACGAGGCCGAGCTCGAATTCGTGGCGCGCCAGCTGGCCGACGGCACCGATCCCACACCGGAGGCGCTGGTGTCGAAGGGGGCAGGTTGCGTGGCGCTCACCCTCGGCCGGCGCGGCTACCGGATCGTCACCATCGAGGAGTCTTTCGAGGCGCCGGTGGAGCCGGTCGAGGTGCGCGACCCGACCGGGGCCGGCGACGCCTTCTTCGCGGCGCTGCTGGCCGGACGGATGCGCGGCATGCCGCCGCCCGAGGCGGGCCGGCAGGCGGCGGCTGGCGTCGTCGACCTGCTGCGGGCGCGCCAGGCTGCGGACCTGGAGGCGGTGCGATGACCACTGCCTGGTATCTGGGCATTGACGAGCGCTTCGTCGCCGATCGGGCGATCTTGGTCGGGGACCCGGGCCGCGCCGACCTCTTCGCCGAGCAGCTCAATGATGTCGTGGCCAACGGCGGAGAGCGGGCCCTGCGCACGGTAAGCGGCACCTACCGGAACCGGCGGGTGACCGTCTGTGCGTTCGGCATGGGCGCGCCGATCGCCGTCATCGTCCTCGAGGAGCTTGCCGCGCTGGGGGTGCGTGCCGTGCTGCGCGCCGGCACGGTCATGAGTCTGGGCGAAATCCCGCTCGGCACCCTGGTGCTGGCCGAGCGCGCCATCCGCGGCGAGGCCACCTCCGCCACTTACCTGCGCCCCGATGGCCCGGCCGAGGCCGATCCCGCGCTGCTGACGCGCGCGCACGAGATCCTGGGTCGTGGCTCAACGTCGTACCGGTGCGGGATGGTGGCCAGCTACGACGGCTTCTACAGCCAGCTCCTGGCGATGCGCGAGGAGCAGCAGGCCGGCGTCGAGGCGCTGCGCCGTGAACTGCGCGAGCAGGGCGTGCTGGCCGTCGACATGGAGACCTCTGCCCTGCTGGCGGTGGCGCCGTTGCTCGGCGTGCGCGCCGGGTCGCTGTGCATCGCCACCGTCGACGGACCGACCCGCCAGCGGCTTGAAGGGGGAGAGCGGAGCGACGGCGAGCGACTGCTGGTCGAGGCGGCCCTCGAGATCATCACCAGCTTGAGTGTGGAGGAACCGTGAGCGCGACCGACTACTTCAACCGCATCCGCGGTTTGCTCGACACCCTGGCCGAGACCCAGCTCGACGCGATCCGGCAGGCGGCCGAGGCATGCGCCGACAGCATCGGCGCCGGGAAGCTCGTCCACCTCTTCGGCACGGGCCACGGAGCGATCCCGGCCATCGAGGCCTTCCCGCGAAGCGGCAGCCTCGTCGGCTTCCATCCCATCGTCGAGATGCCGATCACGCTCCTCTACCACGTTTGGGGTGACATGGGCGTGCCACAGTACCGGTTCCTCCATCGCCAAGAGGGATACGGCCAGGCGATCCTCGAGGCGCACCAGCTCGAGCCGGCCGATACGCTCATCCTGTTCAGCCACTCGGGGATCAACGCCGTGATCCTCGACATGGCGCTGACCGCCAAGGAGATGGGGCTCACCGTCGTGGGCGTCACGTCGCGGCCGCACAGCTCGGCGGTGCAGCCCCGCCACTCGTCGGGCAAACGGCTCTACGAGGTCGCCGATATCGTCATCGACAGCGGCGCCCCGCTGGGCGACGCGGCGATCCAGCTCGAGGGGCTGAGCGATCCGGTCGGCGCCGCGTCAACCGTGCTCGTGGTGGCCACCATCGACGCCATCATCGCCGAGACCGCGTCGGTGATGGTCGGGCGCGGCCTCACGCCGCATGTCGAGGTCAACCTCAACCTGCCGCGGGAGGGCTCGGCTCGCGAGCAGAACAACGCCGGCTACGCCGAGCTCCGGCGCAGGGTGAGCTCGCGTTGAGCATTCCCACCGAGCGGCGGCGGGCGGACGGCTCGCTGCGCGCCCAGCTCTTCATCGGCGGCCGGTGGCGGGATGCCGCCTCCGGCCGCACCGTGGAGATCCGCGATCCTGCCACCGGCGACCTGGTGGGCACCTCGGCCCTGGGCGCGGCGGAGGACGCGCGTGCCGCGCTCGAGGCCGCCCAGGAGGCCTTCCCCGGCTGGTCGCGGACGCCGGCAGCCGAGCGCGCCGGCGTGCTCCACGAGGCGGCCCGGCTCATTCGCGAGCGGACGGAAGAGATCGCGATCGCCCTGACCCTGGAGCAGGGCAAGCCGCTGGCCGACTCGCGCAAGGAGATCGCCTTCGCCTGTGACGTCTTCGACTACTACGCCGAGGAGGGCCAGCGCGTTGGTGGCGAGTGGCGACCGACGCGTGACGCTCGCATCCGCAGCCTGGTGCTACGCCAGCCGGTGGGCGTCATCGTCGGCATCGTGCCCTGGAACTACCCGATCGACCTGCTCTCGTGGAAGATCGGCCCGGCCCTGGCCGCAGGCTGCGCCGTGGTCGCCAAGCCCGCCACCCAGACGCCGCTGGCGACCGCGCTCACGGTGCGCTGCTTCGAGGACGCTGGCCTGCCGTCCGGCGTGCTCAACCTCGTCATCGGTCCGGGGGCGGAGGTGGGGGACGAGCTCGTCCGCAACCCGATTAGCCGGCTCATCACGCTCACCGGCTCGACCGAGACCGGGCGCCACGTCATGCGCTTGGCGTCCGATGGGCTCAAGCGCCTGATCCTCGAGCTCGGCGGGCACACTCCGCTCATCGTGCTCGACGACGCGGATCTTGAGACGGTCGTCGCGGCCGCGGTGCGCCGCTCGTACTCGAACATGGGCCAGATCTGCATCGCGGTGAACCGCATCCTAGTGGCCGATCCGGTCGCGAGCGACTTTATCGAGGCCTTCGCCGAGCGAGCCTCGGCGCTGCCACTGGGCCACGGGCTGGACCCGGGGACGGAGTATGGGCCGCTCCTCGATGAGGTGACCCGTCAGCGCTCCGCAGCCCACGTCGCCGACGCGGTGGCGCACGGAGCGAGTCTGGTCACCGGCGGGCGGGCTCCCGACGGTGAGGCATTCGGGGGCGGCACCTTCTACCTTCCCACCGTGCTGGCCGATGTCGACCCGCAGTCGCTGGTCATGCGCGAGGAGACCTTCGGCCCCGTCGCCGCCATCCGTCGCTTCGCGGGGCTCGACGAGGCGATCGCCGCCGCGAACGACTCTCCGTACGGCTTGGCGGCCTACGTCTTCGGCCGCGACCTCGAGCGCTGTCTGTACGTCGCCGAGCGGCTCGAGGCGGGCGGCGTGGGCGTGAACGTCAACGACGTCACCGAGCTGGCGGCACCCTTCGGCGGCTGGAAGCAGTCGGGCTTCGGCCGCGAACTCGGCCCGGAGGGTCTCGAGCACTGTCTCGAACTGAAGCACATTCGGATCGGCCTGTTGTCAGAGCGCGCTAGTTCCTAGACCGCACAGGAGTTACGCGCTCTTGCGCGCTGTCCGGTAGACGTGGCCATATTGACACGAGTCATATATTCACAATATGACTCGTATTGCCAATAGCGCGGGGCGCGCGTATCGCAGCCAGCTGCGAGCTGATCAGGCCGAAGAGACGCGTGCACGGATCCTCGATGCCACGGTTCGGGTGATGGCCGGCGGCCTCGCAAGCGTGTCCATTCCCGCGGTTGCGCGCGAGGCCGGCGTGTCGGTACCGACGATCTACCGTCACTTCGGAACGAAGCGCGACCTCCTCGCGGCGCTGTACCCCCACGTCGTGCGCCGTTCCGGCCTCGACGAACTGGTCGTCCCGCCCTCGGTGGACGAGCTTCGGGACGGGGTGCGCGCGATCTTCGAGCGCATGGAGTCGTTCGACGACCTCGCGCGCGCGGCCGTGGCCAGCCCCGCGGCGGAGGAGGCGAGGCACACGACCATGCCGCATCGGCTCTCGATGACCCGCCAGCTGGCCGATTCCATCGTGCCCAGGCTATCGGAAGTCGATCGGGATCGGATCGCGCGCCTCCTGGTGATCCTCACCGCTTCATCGGCCCTGCGCATGTGGCGCGATCATCTCGGCGCATCGGTCGACGAGGCGGCCGATGACGTGGACTGGGTGGTTCGGTCCGCGATTGCCGCTGCGACCTCGAGGGACGGGCGATGAGCTCGACCGCGGTCCGGCGTCTCACGGACGTGCGCTTGGCCGATGCGGCCGAGGTCGGCGGCAAGGCCGCCAGCCTCGGGGAGCTGCTCGCCGCGGGCGTCCGCGTCCCGGATGGGTGGTCCTGACGGCCGATGTCGCCGGCTTGGCGGCGGACGACCGCGGATCGCTGCTGCGCGCCGGCGCGCGGGACCTGGGAGCCGGACCGTTCGCGGTCCGATCGAGCGGGATCGCCGAGGATGGCGCCGAGCACTCCTATGCCGGCATCTACGAATCGGTGCTGGACGTGTCAGCCGACGAGCTCCTCGCGGCGACGGATCGGTGCCTCGCTAGCGCCCGCGCCGCCCGCGCCGCCGAGTACGAGCCTGCCAGCGACGGCCGCATGGCGGTGATCATCCAGCGGATGATCCGGCCGGACGCGGCGGGCGTGGCCCTCACCGCCGATCCGATCAACGGGGATCGGCGCTCCTGCGTCGTCACGGCGGTGCGCGGTATCGGGGAGCGGCTGGTGTCCGGGGCGGCCTTCGGTGACGAATGGGTCGTCCGTGACGACGTCGCCATCCCTCGCCGCCAACCGGAGCACGCCATCGATCGCCGCCAGGCAATTCGTGTGGCGAGCGAGGCACGGCGCATCGCGGCCACCCGCGAGACCCCGCGGGACATCGAGTGGGCGATCGACGCGGACGGCACGCTCTGGATCCTCCAGGCCAGACCGATGACGGCGCTGCCGCCCGACGTGTCGTGGGAAGTGCCGGCGCGTGGCGCCTACACCCGAACGATTCGGCTCGGCGAGTGGATCGCCAAGCCGGTGACGCCGCTCTTCAGCCGGGCGGCCGCGGTCGTGACCGACGTGGGGAGCGCGGCGGCGCACGCCTCCATCATCGCTCGCGAGTACGGGATCCCGGCCGTGGTCGGGTGTGGTGATGCGACGGCCCGCCTGCGAACGGGGATGCGCGTCATGGTCGACGGCGGCACGGGGAACGTCGAGCCTGAGTGATGGGGGACGTCGCCGGCGCCGGATCAGAGGCTGTGTGCCTGGGGATGTCGCGGCTGGTAGCAGATGATGTCCTCGGCGCCGGGCACCTTGAGGAACGTTGCTGCTAGGGCTCCCGCTCGTGCCACTCCGCGTCGACGGGGGCCGTTGGGCCGACGTCGTTGAGGGTGGGGAGCAGGATCCAACCCATGACCGCCATGGCCAGCGCGAAGACGAGCAGCATGACCGATCCGGCGGCCTCGTAGCTCATGAACCAGTAGATGACCGCGATGCCCGCGATGACCGCGGGCAGGATCATGTACTTCACGACCGACATGGCGCCCATTCTAGCGGTCCCCGCCGCTGTCGGCCGGCATCCCGAAGGCGAGGTATATACGTATATACGCGCCTGGCGCCTAGTATATACATATATACTCAGCCCTGTTGGCGCCCACGCGTCGCCGCAGCCTCCGTCGTGACAACGTGCACCACGAACGCCGTCTGGCGCGTGGTGCACAGCCGGGCAGTCCGCTCCCTTGATGCCGGAGCTCCCGGCCAGCCCGCCATTGGAAGCCGGCTCAGAAACCTAGACCAGCCAGCCGCAGTCAGTCCGGCTCACAGGCCGATCGGATGGGGCCTCGTCCTCGGGCCTGATACCGGTGTCGGGGGCGTGGGCGCGCACCAGGGGGCGCGAGCCGAGCTTGTCGTCCGCCCCGGCCAGCGTGGCCCTGCGCACGGCCGGATCGGTGACGGGCGAACCGGCCTCGCCGAGGTCCGGCCCTGCCATGGAGTCGCGAGAGCGCGCAGCGCTGGGGCGATTGAGCGCCTCGCGCGCGGTCACCACCGAGCCATCCGGATAGCTGAGCCAGAGGCCGCGCATCCGCGCGATGAAGTGCTCGGCCATCCCGGGCACCAGCATGTCGACAATCCCACGCCCGCTGCGCCGATATCCGCGGGGCCGCTCGTCGGCCCGGACGCGATCCACGAAGGCACGGCTGAGCAGCTCCTCGATCGCGATGGCAATCCCGTCGGGGGCCTCAATGGAGGACCTGCCGCCGCGGAACGTGGCGCGGCCCACGACCTCCGGAGCCGACGCGCCGCGAGGCGTGCTCAGCAGCTCGTAGGTGATGGTGTCCTCGGTGCGCGGATCGGCGACTCGGTCGATCATGGCCGGAGAATAGCGCATCGGCTCGGCTAGAATCGTCGCCGCAGCGCACCGGCCGAGTGGAGGAATCGTGAGCGAGATCGACGAGAAGGACTACCGCGAGATGGTCACCGCGCAGAGCGACGATCAGGTCGACGCCTGGGCCGCGGACCTGTTCATCGACTTCGCGAAGCGGATGGGCGTGGGCACGGCCATCGACGCCTTTTCACGCGCCGCCGGCATCGACGCGACCGGCTTCCAGCGCGCGTTTCTCGTCGGCGGGGGACCGGATCATGTCGTGGGCATCGACACGGCCGGCTCGCTCGCCGCGCCGATCTTCGAGCTCCCCAGGGCCGTGCAGGGCCTGCGCCGCATCGATCCCGACGCGCGCGCCAAGCTGGTGGACTTCCTCGTCTCCCAGCGCGAGGTGATGTCCTACTCCGCCTAGGCGATCTCCTCGTCTCGGTGCGGGGCGCCGGCGCGAATGATGGCGATGGCGTTCTCGATCTTCAGCTTCGTGATCGTCAGGTACTTGGCGAAGTTGTCCCGGTTGACGTCGGGGATCTGCTCCATGACCTCCGGCTGGCGCAGGAGGTCCACGAGATCCTCGATGGCGTCGCCCAGCTTGCCTTTGGCGCCCATCAGCGCGTCATCGGCCGCCCTGGTTGCGACAGCCTGGCCGGCGACGGTCTTCGCCCGGCGGCGAGGTCGGCCGTCATCCGGCGCATCGACCACCTCACCCCCGGTCAGCGCGCGCAGCTTGGTCAGCGTCAGCTCGCCGGCCACGATGCGCTTGGCCAGGCGCCGCCGCTTGCGCTCATCACTGATCTTCATCAGCTCGTACGCATGGCTGATCGTGTCTTTGCGCAATGACAGCAGCTCGCGAATATCTGCCGGCGCATCCGAGAGCCGCAGCCGATTCTCGATGTAGCCCTTGTCCTTGCCGACCTTCTGAGCGAGCTGGCGTACGGAGTAGCCGAAGGTCTCGGTCATCTTGCGGAACATCGCCGCCTCCTCGAGCGGCGAGACGTCCTCGCGCTGCAGGTTCTCGATGATCGAGACCTCGAGCGCGGTCTGCTCGTCGAACTCGGCCACGATGGCTGGGATCGTCTCGCGCTCGGCCATGCGCGACGCCCGCCAGCGACGCTCGCCGGCGATCAGCTCGAACTGGCTGCCGACCGGTCGCACGAGGATCGGCTGCAGCACGCCATGCTCGCGGATGGAGTCGGCCAGCTCGGTGAGCGAGTCCTCCTCGTACGAGAGTCGAGGCTGCGCGGGATTCGGGAGGATCCGATCCACGGGAACCTCGCGGATCTGCGCGCGAGTCGCCCGCGACTCGATGAGCGACACGATGCCGGGCGCCAGGTCGGCCTGCTGCGCTTCGTCGAACAGGCGATGGATGTTCTCGCGGAGTGCGGGCCGCTTGCTACCCAAGCTCGATTACCTCCTGCGCCAGGTCACGGAAAGCGCGTGCGGCGGCGGAGCTCGTTGCGTACTCCGTGACCGGGCGGCCGGTAAGGGGCGCCTCGCCCAGCTTCACCGTTTGCTTGATCATCGTGTTGAAGACGCGATGGTCGCCGAGCTCGCGCAGGTTCTCGAGCATCTCGCGCGCGAGCACCGTGCGTCCGTCATAGAAGGTCGGCAGCAGGCCCAGCACCTCCAGGTCATGGTTGAGCTTGAGCTTGATGGTGTTGATGACCTTGATCAGGGCAGTGAGGCCCTTGATGGCGTAGTACTGGGTCTGCACCGGGATGATGACGCGGCTCGAGGCGACCAGCGAGTTGATCGTCAGCAGGCCCAGCGTCGGTGGCGAGTCGACGATGACGACGTCGAACTGTCGGTCTGCCCAGCCCTCGAGGGCGTCGCGCAGAACCATCTCGCGGCCGATGGCGGTGAACAGCTCGACCTCGGTGGAGGCGAGCTCCAGCGTCGCCGGCGCGACGCGGAGGCCCGGCGTCTCGGTGTCGCGCACGACCTCGTCGATCGAGACGCGATCCTCGGACAGCACGTCGGCCATCGAGATGCGGACGTCGGACAGCGAGATGCCGAGGCCAACGGTCAGGTTTGCCTGGGGGTCCATGTCGACGCACAGCACACGGTATCCGAGCTCGGCGAGCGCGCCGCCGAGGTTGATCGAGCAGGTGGTCTTGCCAACGCCGCCTTTCTGGTTCGCGATCGAGATTACCTTGGTCAACGCATCACCTGTCGTGCGGCTCCGGGCTGGGGAAGAGGTCGCGACTGCGACGGGCAGATGATGGCAGGTCGGGCCTCATCGGTCCATCCGAGTTATCCACAACGTGGATCAATGTCGATGTCATTGTGCAAAGACATCGGTCTATACTCGGAGTTGTCCACCGTCACCGCGCGGGCCCATAGCTCAGTGGTTAGAGCATCCGGCTCATAACCGGCGGGTCGCAGGTTCGATCCCTGCTGGGCCCACCACCCTCGCCTCGTCCCGAGTGCCGCACAGGAGGATCGCCGTGTCGACGGCCGACAAGCTCGCCCGCCTTCAGGAGCTGCGCGAGACCGCGCGACACGGTGGGGGAGCGAAGCGCATCGAGCAGCAGCACGCCCGTGGCAAGCTGACTGCGCGCGAGCGACTCGACCTGCTGCTCGACGAGGACAGCTTCACCGAGCTCGATGCGTTCGTCACGCATCGGGCCAGCGACTTCGGGCTCGACGACGAGCGCTATCTCGGTGACGGCGTGGTCACCGGCCATGGACGGATCGACGACCGGCTGGTCTTCGTCTACAGCCAGGACTTCACGGTCTTCGGTGGCTCCCTGTCGGAGGCCCATGCCGAGAAGATCTGCAAGGTGATGGACCTGGCGGTCGAGAACGGGGCGCCGATCATCGGCCTGTCCGACTCCGGCGGCGCTCGCATCCAGGAAGGGGTCGTCAGCCTGGGCGGCTACGCCGACATCTTCCTGCGCAATACGCAGGCGTCTGGGGTGGTTCCGCAGATCAGCCTCGTCCTGGGGCCATGCGCCGGCGGCGCGGTGTACTCGCCGGCCATCACCGACCTCGTGATCATGGTGGACCAGACGAGCTACATGTTCGTGACCGGTCCGAACGTGGTGAAGACGGTGACGCACGAGGAGATCGATTTCGAGGGACTCGGCGGCGCGCGCATCCATAACGAGACGAGCGGCGTGGCGCATTTCCTGAGCGATGGTGAGCCGCAGGCGCTGCAGCTGGCGCGCACGCTGATCGGCTACCTGCCGCAGAACAACCTCGAGCTGGCGCCGCTCCGGGCGTCGTGGACGGAGCCCGCGGTGGACGGCGAGACGCTCGACGCGTTGATCCCTGACTCGCCGAAACAGTCCTACGACATGCATCGCGTCATCGGCGGCATCGTGGACGGCGACAGTTTCGCGGAGGTGCATGCGTCGTACGCGCGCAACGTGATCTGCGGCTTCGGTCGCGTCGAGGGCCGGAGCGTGGGGATCGTCGCGCAGCAGCCCGAGGTGCTCGCCGGCGTGCTCGACATCGATGCCTCCGACAAGGCGGCGCGCTTCGTGCGCACCTGCGACTGCTTCAATGTTCCGGTGCTGACCCTGGTGGACGTGCCGGGATTCCTGCCCGGTGTCGAGCAGGAGCACCGCGGCATCATCCGCCACGGGGCGAAGCTGCTCTACGCCTATTGCGAGGCGACGGTCCCGAAGGTCACCGTCATTACCCGCAAGGCATACGGCGGGGCTTACGACGTCATGAGCAGCAAGCACGTCCGCGGCGATATGAACTTCGCATGGCCGACGGCCGAGATCGCGGTCATGGGCGTCGAGGGCGCGGTGAACATCATCTTCCGCGAGCGCCTTGCAGGGGCCGATGACGCCGATGCCGAGCGCGCTCGGCTCGTCGCGGAGTACGAGGAGCGCTTCGCCAACCCGTACGTCGCGGCGGCGCGCGGGTACGTCGACGAGGTGATCCTGCCATCCGAGACACGCGCCCGAATCGCCGGGGCGCTGCGCATGCTGGAGGGCAAGCGCCAGTCGCTGCCGGCCAAGAAGCACGGGAACATTCCGCTCTAGCGGGCCGGCCGTCTTTGCGGAAAGACACGCAGGACCCATGAGGGACGCACCGCCCTTCGCCCGGCTGCTGATTGCCAATCGCGGCGAGATCGCCATCCGTGTCATCCGCGCCTGCCGGGAGCTTGGCATCTCGCCGGTGGCGGTCCACTCCGATGCGGACGCCGACGCGCTCCACGTCCGCCTCGCCGATGGCGCCGAGCGCATCGGTCCGGCTGCGCCGGCCGAGTCGTACCTGTCGATTCCCGCCATCATCGCGGCCGCCGGACGTTCCGGCGCCGAGGCGGTGCACCCCGGCTACGGTTTCCTGTCGGAGAACGCCGCGTTCGCCAGCGCCGTCGAGGATGCCGGTCTGGTCTGGGTGGGCCCGCCGCCCGCGACGCTGGAGGCGCTGGGCAACAAGCTGGCGGCACGCCGCTCGGTGGTCGCCGCCGGCGTCCCGGTGGTACCTGGCCTGACAGTCCCCCTGGATGGCGAGGGCGCGGCGATCGCCACGCAGCTGGCGGAGGTCGGGTTTCCGGCCATGCTGAAGGCCGCGGCGGGGGGCGGAGGACGGGGCATGCGTAGCGTGGCCACGGCGGGTGAGGTACCCGACGCCCTGGCTGCCGCTCGTCGCGAGGCGCAGTCCGCGTTCGGGGATGGCACCGTCTACGTCGAGCGGCTCGTCACTCCGGCGCGTCACGTGGAGGTCCAGCTGCTGGGCGATCGCCACGGCGGCCTGGCGCTGCTCGGCGAGCGCGACTGCAGCGTGCAGCGCCGCCACCAGAAGCTGGTCGAGGAGTCGCCCTCGCCGGCTGTGACGCCCGAGATCCGAGCGGCGATGCTCGCGAGCGCGCACCGCGTGGCCGGGACGGTCGAGTTCCACAACGCCGCGACGGTCGAGTTCCTGCTCGACGCCGAAGGCAACCACTACTTCCTCGAGATGAACACGCGCCTGCAGGTCGAGCACGGCGTGACCGAGCTCGTGACCGGAATCGACCTCGTGGCATGGCAGATCCGCGTCGCCGCCGGCGAGCGGCTGCCAGATCCGATCCTCCGCGCAACGCCGCGGGGTCACGCCATCGAGGTCAGGCTCTATGCCGAGGACCCCTGGGACGACTTTCGGCCGGTGGCCGGCCGCGTGACCGCCTGGCGCATGCCGGACGGGCCGGGCGTGCGCATCGACGCCGGCGTTGAGGCCGATACCAACCTTCCGGCGGCCTATGACCCGCTCCTGGCAAAGCTCCTCGTCCACGCCGCCGATCGCCCGGCCGCGGTCGCCCGGCTGCGGCGCGCGCTCGACGAGACCGTTATCGGCGGCGTCCAGACCGATGCCGGCTTCCTGCGCTGGCTCGTCGACGAGCCGGCATTCGCGACCGGCGACTACGACACCTCGCTGGTCGCCGAGCGCTGGGGCCGCGGACCTGAGCTCGACGATGCGACCCGATCCCTTGCGGCCGTCGCCGGCATCGGCGGACGAGAGGGTCGGCGAGGGCACCCCGAGCAGGGGTCGGGACCGGTGCGGGCGGGCGATTCGCCCTGGGCGCGGCAGGCACGCCGCGAGGGCCTCCGCGAATGAGCCGCTACGAGGTCCGGATCGACGGTCAGCCGGCGGTGCCGGCTGAGGAGTGGCGCCTGGAACCCGCCGGTCGTGACCCGCGTGTTGCGCTCCTCACCGACGGCAGAGAGGCCAGGCTCGTCGCGGTCGAAGGTGAGGGCAGCGCCTGGTTCGTGACCCTGCGCGGACGGCGCATCCCGGTCGGCGTGCTGAGCTGGCGCGAGCGCGTGATCGCCGACGCGGAGAAGGCGGCCCGCGCTCACGGCGGGCCGCTGGAGGTGAAGGCGACGCTGCCGGGCCTGATCGTGGCGATCTCGGTGGAGGAGGGCGACGAGGTGGCGGAAGGGGATCCGCTGCTCACGATCGAGGCGATGAAGATGCAGAACGAGGTCCGAGCGCCCCGCGCCGGCAGGGTGGCCCAGATCGGGGTGAGCCCGGGCGAGACGGTCGCCACCGGCCGCCAGCTCCTGCGCCTGGAGTAGGTCCGTCCGGGGACCCGCGTCTACAATCGGGGACCGATGAGCGACCCAGCCGCAGGAGAGCCGCGCCCGTATCGGTCCACCTCGGGGATCGACGTCAAGCCCGTCTACGGGCCTGCTGACCTGGCTGGCCTCGACCCGGCCGAGCAGCTGGGAGAGCCGGGCGCCTACCCGTTCACCCGTGGCGTGCGCGCCGGCGGTTACCGGGGCCGGACGTGGACCATGCGCCAGTACGCGGGCTTCGGCTCGGCCGAGGAGACGAACAGCCGGTTCCGGTATCTCCTGGACCACGGCCAGACCGGGCTGAGCGTGGCCTTCGACCTGCCGACCCAGATGGGCTACGACTCCGATGACCCCATGGCCGTCGGCGAGGTGGGCCGGGTCGGCGTGCCGATCGACTCCATCGCCGATGTGGAGCTGCTCTTCGACCGTGTGCGGCTGGCCGACGTCTCGACGTCGATGACGATCAACGCCACGGCGGCCATCCTGCTGGCGCTGTACGAAACGGTCGCTCGGCGACAGGGCGCGGACCCGAGGCGTCTGCGCGGGACGGTGCAGAACGACATCCTCAAGGAGTACATCGCACGCGGGACGTACATCTTTCCGCCGGGCCCCTCGATGCGGCTGGTGACCGACACCTTCGCGTACTGCCGGGCGGAGCTGCCGGCGTGGAACACCATCAGCATCAGCGGCTACCACATGCGCGAGGCGGGAGCCACGGCCGTGCAGGAGGTCGCCTTCACGATCGCCAACGCCATTGCCTATGCGGAGGCGGCCGTCGCCGCGGGCCTTGCCTTCGACGACTTCGCGCCACGCCTCTCGTTCTTCTTCGCCGCCCACAACGATCTGCTCGAGGAGGTCGCCAAGTTCCGGGTGGCGCGCCGGGTCTGGGCGCGCGTGGCCCGCGAGCGCTTCGGCGCAAGGGATCCGCGGAGCATGGCGATGCGCTTCCACGTCCAGACCGGCGGCTCGACGCTCACGGCCCAGCAGCCCGACGTGAACGTCGTGCGCACGACGGTCCAGGCCCTGGCGGCGGTGCTGGGTGGCGCCCAGTCCCTGCACACCAACGCGCTGGACGAGGCGCTCGGGTTGCCGACCCCGTCCACGGCGCGCCTGGCGCTCAGGACTCAACAAGTGTTGTCCAATGAGTCCGGCGTGACGGCCACGGCGGACCCGCTCGGTGGCTCGTACTACGTGGAGGCGCTCATGAGCGAGCTCGAGGAGCGGATCTGGAGCGAGCTGCGCCTGATCGACGACCGCGGCGGAACGCTCGCCGCGCTCGAGGCCGGCTACCAGCCCGACGCCATCGCCGACGCCGCCTACGAGATGCAGCGTGCCATCGAGGCGGGGGAGCGGATCGTGGTGGGCCTCAACGCGTATGCCGACCAGGGGGACGAGCAGCGGCCGGCGCCACAGGCCATCGACCCCGAGCTGGAGCGAGCGCAGGTCGCGCGAACGCGAGCGGTGCGCGAGGCCCGGGACTCGAGCGTGGCCGATGCCGCCGTTGCTGCGCTCGAGCAGGCCGCCGCCGGCACGGAGAACCTGGTGCCGCGCATCCGCGCCTGCGTCGAGGCCGGCGTGACGCTGGGCGAGATCTCGCATGCGCTGCGCCGCAGCTGGGGCGAGCATCGCCCGTGACGCGGCATATCGGTCCCATCCATCACGTTGCGATCGTCGTGCGCTCGATCGAGGCTGCGTTGCCGCGCTATCGCGAGCTCTTCGGCCTTGAGCCGGACGAGGCACCGATTCTCTTCGGGTCGCAGCACGTCCGGCTCTGCTTCCTTCACACCGGGCCGCCGCCGGCCGCGCGCCTGGAGCTCGTCGAGCCCGTCGACGACGAGAGCGGCGTGGCGCGCTTTCTCGCAGCTCGCGGCGAGGGTCTGCATCACGTCTGCCTGCAGACCGATGATCTCCCGGCGGACCTCGCGAGCCTCGCGGCTCACGAGGCGCGGCTTATCGACGCCGAGCCGAGGCCCGGGGCCCATGGCACCGTCGCCTTCGTCCATCCCGAGACGTTGAACGGGGTGCTGTGGGAGCTCCTGCAACCGCGGCAATGAAGCGCGAACCTGCCTTCGAGGTCCGGCGCTTCCCTGCCCGACGCTAGTTCGAGGCGCAGCCGAAGCCGAGGCGTTCCTCGTCGAGGATCTCTCGGCCCTCGTGGCCAAGGTTCTCGGCCACCTCCACCCGATCCTCGGGCGAGAGCTCCTCGCGTGGCAGGAGGCCGCCCTCACCCGGCGGCACGGCGCCGCTTCCCTCGAGCAGCGTGATGATGAGGGAGGCGAGGAGCTCCTCGAACTGCTCGCCCGGCGGCCACGCCGGCATTCGGTCGATCGCCTCTCCGGCCCTGGCGACATGCTCGTCCACCACGGCGGCCGCTTCGGCGAAGCGCGGCGGATCGTCGTCGACGGCCACGGCCGCGGCGAGCGCATCCGTGCCGGCCTCGAGCTCGTCGAAGGCCGCGCAGGCCTGCTCCGCGTATCCGGCTGGCGCAGGATTCCGCTCCGGGTCGCTGCGCAACACCCCGTAGACGATGACGGCCACGACCCCGAGTGCGAGCGCAAGTGACGCCCACCAGCCCCAGCTCATCAGCCGGAACACGCCGACGCCCCCGCGATCCGGCTGCGGCCGACGACGCATCGTCAGCGGACGCCGGCGTCGCGGAGCAGCTGCGGGATGTGCGACGGCGAGTCGGCCACGCGGATGCCCGCCTCCTCGAGGGCGGTCCGCTTCGACTCCGCCGTGCCCGCCCCACCGGAGATGATCGCCCCGGCGTGGCCCATGCGGCGTCCGGGCGGCGCAGTGCGGCCGGCGATGAAGGCCGCCATCGGCTTGCGCACCTCGCGGGCGCAGAACGCGGCCGCCTTCTCCTCCTCCTCGCCACCGATCTCGCCGATCATCACGATCGCATCCGTCTCGGGGTCCTGGTTGAACAGGTCCAGGACGTCGATGAAGCTGGTGCCGACGATCGGATCGCCGCCGATGCCGACGCAGGTCGACTGGCCCATGCCGGCATCGGTCATGGCCTGCACGACCTCGTAGGTGAGCGTGCCGGAGCGGCTGACAAGGCCAACCGAGCCTGGCGCGTGGATGTTGCCGGGAATGATGCCGACCTTGGCCTCGCCCACGGTCGTCAGGCCGGGACAGTTGGGGCCGATGAGCCGCACGCCCTTGGCCTTCAGGATGCGATGCACCCGCAGCATGTCGAGCGCGGGGACGCCCTCGGTGATGCAGACGACCAGTGGCACGCCGCCATCGGCCGCCTCCAGCATGGCGTCGGGGGCGAACGCGGCCGGCACGAAGATGCACGACACGTTGGCGCCGGACTGCTGAACCGCGTCGTGCACGGTGTCGTAGACGGGCACGTGCCCGTCAAGAGCCCACTGGCCGCCCTTGCCCGGCGTGACACCGGCCACGATGTTCGTTCCGTACTCGAGCATCGCGGTCGAGTGGAACTCGCCCTCGCGCCCGGTGATGCCCTGGACCAGGAGGCGCGTGTCGCGGTTGACCAGGATGCTCACGCCGCGGTTCCCTGGGCCTCGGCAACTGCCTTGGCTGCCGCGTCGTCGAGCGAGTCGGCGGTGATGAGGTTGGCTTCCGCCAGGATCGGCTTTGCCTCCTCGGCGTTGGTGCCAACGATGCGCACCACCATCGGCACATCGCGCGTTAGAGACTGACGCGCCTCGACGATCCCGCGGGCGACCTCGTCGCCGCGGGTGATGCCGCCGAAGATGTTGATGAGGATGGCCTTCACGTTGGGGTCGTCCAGGATGATCTTGAAGGCGGCGGCCACGCGATCCGCCTTGGCGCCGCCGCCGATGTCGAGGAAGTTCGCCGGCTCGCCGCCGGCCAGCTTGACGAGATCCATGGTCGTCATCGCCAGGCCCGCGCCGTTGACCATGCAGCCGATGCTGCCGTCGAGCTTGATGAAGCTGATGCCCGCCTCGCGGGCGGCGATCTCGGACGGCTCCTCCTCGTTGAGATCGCGCATCGCCTCGAGATCGGGGTGGCGGGGGAGCGCCGAGTCGTCAAGCACGATCTTGGCGTCGAGGGCGAGCAGACGGCCGTCATCGGTCACCACCAGGGGGTTGATCTCGGCCAGGTCGGCATCGGATCCGACGAAGGCGTCATACAGCCCTCGCATGGTGGCCGCGAAGTCCCTGCGAAGCTCGGCCGGAATGCCCAGGAAGAAGCTGACGCGACGGACATTGTGGTCCTGGAGGCCGATGAGCGAGTGGAGCGGAAGCCGCAGGATCGCCTCGGGGCTGGTCTTCGCCGTCTCCTCGATCTCGACGCCGCCCTCGGCCGAGGCGATGACCGTGATGGCCGGCGCGGCGCGGTCCAGGATGATGCCCAGGTAGTACTCCTTGGCGATGGCGGCCGCAGGCGCCACGAGTACCGTCTTGACGGTGACGCCCTTGATGTCGAGGCCGATGATCTCGCGCGCCCGCTGCTCCGCCTCGTCCGGCGTCTGCGCGAGCTTGACCCCGCCGGCCTTGCCACGCCCGCCGACCAGGACCTGGGCCTTGACGACTACCGGTCCGCCGATGCCTTCCGCCGCCGCTCGTGCCTCCTCGGGGGTGGTGGCGGTCTCGCCGGCGAGCAGCGGCACGCCGTGGCGGGCGAGGATCTCCTTCGACCGATGCTCCTGGAGCTTCACTCACTTCTCCTGGCTCGGGCTGCGAGGCACGCGTCGCTGCGCACGCCCGGAAGGCCTGCCGACGCGAGTGGAGCCCCGATTCTAGCGACCGAACCGTGGCTCAAGGCTGGTTGCCTCGCCATCGGTCCCGGTCCGCCTGTTGTAGGAGCGCCGACTTCGTCCCGCGGCCCTGACTGCGTTGCACCCCGTGGAGGTATCGGAGAAGAAGAGGTCGTTGTCGCAGGCTACTTCCCCGCTGATGTCACCGGATGCAACAAGCGGGGAAGATCGGCCCGTCCGAAGCCTCTACTTACCCGTTACCTCCGTGTGGTGAAAGACCGGACGATGGCCCACGGAACCCTGCCGTCGAGCAGGCCGGCTCCGCGCCCGGCGGCACGAGGCGCTGCATCGGCCTAGACTTGGCCTCCGTACGCCGACGCTTTGATCGGCCGCACGAAGGGAAGATCGACACGTGAGCTATGCGGTGACGCTGATCCCCGGCGACGGGATCGGCCCGGAGCTCGCCGACGCCACGCGCGCCGTCCTCGAGGCGACCGGGATCGGCTTCGACTGGGACGAGCAGGCTGCGGGCGAGGCGACCATCGCCACCGAGGGCACGCCGCTCCCCGAGCGGGTCATCGACAGCATCCGGAACAACGGGGTGGCCATCAAGGGCCCCATCACCACGCCGGTGGGGAGCGGCTTCCGCTCCGTCAACGTGGGTCTGCGCCAGGCGCTGGAGCTGTACGCCAACGTGCGGCCGGCCCGCTCGATGAAGGGCGTCGAGTCGCGCTACGACACCGTCGACCTCGTCATCGTGCGCGAGAACACCGAGGACCTGTACGCCGGGATCGAGCATCGGGTCGGACCGGATGCGGCCGAGAGCATCAAGATCATCACCCGTTTCGCCTCGAAGCGCATCGCCCGCTACGCCTTCGACTACGCCCTCAAAAACGGCCGCGCCAAGGTCACCGCGGTGCACAAGGCGAACATCATGAAGCTCTCCGACGGCCTCTTCCTGGAGAGCTGCCAGCAGGTCGCCGCCGAGTACGAGGACCGCGTGCAGTTCGAGGACCGCATCGTCGACAACATGTGCATGCAGCTCGTCCAGAAGCCGGAGCTCTACGACGTCCTGGTGCTGCCGAACCTGTACGGCGACATTGTCAGCGACCTCGCCGCCGGCCTGGTCGGCGGGCTGGGAGTGGCGCCCGGCGCCAACATCGGCGAGCAGGCGGCGGTCTTCGAGCCGGTCCATGGATCGGCTCCCAAGTACGCCGGCCAGAACAGGGCCAACCCCACCGCGCTGATCCTGTCCGGCGCTCTCATGCTTCGCCACCTGGGCGAGACCGATGCGGCCGACCGGGTCGAGCGATCCACCCGCGAGGTGATCGCCGCGGGCGAGACGGTCACCTACGACCTCGGCGGCACGGCCGGCACGCGCGAATTCGGCGCGGCGGTGGCCGACCGGGTTCGCGCAGCCGCCTGACCACGGCACGGCGGACCGCCACACGGACGGCCACGCTGTGGGTAGAATGCCGGGTGGGCCGAGCCGCGATTGCGTTCCAGCCTCAGATCGGCCACCCACCACCCACAGACCGCCGGAGGAGGCGCCGATCCCAGCATGACCGCGACCCAGGCGAGGAATCCGCATGGCACGGCCCGGCAGGGTCTGGGGGCCACCAGCCGGCGCGACAACTGGTGGCTCACGCCGGGCGTCATCGCCGCCGTCTTCGGCGCTTTCATCGCCTACTCGCTCTTCTCCGCTCTTCTGTGGGAGCCGCTCTTCCACGTCCCCTATGAGGTCGACGGGTACCTCTCGCCGTTCTTCTCACCCCTGCTCTTTGCGGATTCCCTCCCGGCCTGGTTCTCGCCGGCGATCCTGGTGCTGTGGGTTCCGCTCGGATTCCGAACGACCTGCTACTACTACAGGAAGGCCTACTATCGCTCGTACTTCGCCGATCCGCCCGCCTGCGCGGTCGGTGAGCCGACCATCCACCGCCGCTACGCGATGGAGCGGGCCTTCCCGTTCATCCTCCAGAACATCCACCGCTACTTCCTGTACCTGGCCTTCATCCCGCTCCTCTCCCTGTGGATCGAGGCGGTGATCCCGATCGTGAACACCGGGCAGATCCGGATCGGCCTCGGAACCCCCATCCTCCTCGTCAACGCCGCGCTGCTGACGGGGTACTCGCTATCCTGTCACTCGCTCCGCCACCTGGTGGGCGGGCGGCTCGACTGCTTCTCCTGCGGCGCCGCCGCTCGGGTCCGCTACGGAGCCTGGCAGCGCCTGACCGGCCTCAACGAGCAGCACATGCTCTGGGCGTGGGTCAGCCTCGTCTCGGTGGCGCTGGCCGACCTCTATGTCCGGTTGCTGGCGGCCGGGGTCATCGTGGATCCGGCGATCCGGCTGTGACCGACGCGTCCTCGCGCTATGAGACGCACGCGCACGACGTCCTGGTCATCGGCGCCGGTGGCGCCGGGCTGCGCGCCGCCATCGAGGCGGCCGCGGCCGGGGCCTCGGTGGGGTTGGTCTGCAAGTCGCTCCTCGGCAAGGCGCACACCGTCATGGCCGAGGGAGGCGTCGCCGCCGCGCTGGCAAACGTCGCTGCCGATGACTCCTGGGAGACCCACTTCCGCGACACCATGGTCGGCGGGAAGATGCTGAACAACTGGCGCATGGCGCAGCTCCACGCTCAGGAGGCCCCGGACCGGGTCCGTGAGCTCGAGCGCTGGGGCGCCGTCTTCGACCGCACCCGCGACGGGCGGATCCTTCAGCGCCCATTCGGTGGGCATACCCATCCGCGCCTCGCGCACGTCGGCGACCGGACCGGCCTGGAGATGATCCGCACCCTGCAGGATCGAGCGGTGCAGTCGGGCCTGGCGGTCTACATGGAGTGCACTACCACACATCTGCTCACCGACGACGATCGGGTCATCGGCGCCTTTGGGTACTGGCGCGCGAACGGTGAGCCGGTCGCCTTCTCGGCAAAGGCGGTCATCCTCGCCACGGGGGGCATCGGTCGCGCGTACCAGGTCACGTCGAACTCGTGGGAATACTCTGGCGATGGCCATGCGCTGGCCTATCAGGCGGGCGCGGAGCTGATCGACATGGAGTTTGTCCAGTTTCACCCGACCGGCATGGTCTGGCCGCCCGGCGTACGGGGGCTTCTTGTCACCGAGGCCGTTCGCGGCGAGGGCGGCATCCTCCGCAACCGAGACGCTGAGCGCTTCATGTGGAAGTACCTGCCCGACGAACGACGTCACGAATATGCCGAAACCGATGACGAGGCCAGCCGCTGGGTCGAGGCGCTCAGCGAAGGACGTCACACCGATGCGCGTCAGCCGCCCGAGCTGTCGACCCGTGACAACGTGTCCCGCGCCATCTACACAGAGGTGCGCGAGGGCCGCGGATCGCCCCATGGCGGCGTGTTCCTCGACATCAGCTATCTCCCCGCCGATCTCGTGCAGCGCAAGCTGCCGTCGATGTTCGAACAGTTCCGGGAGCTGGCCGACGTGGACATCACCTCGGCACCGATGGAGGTGGGCCCCACCTGCCACTACGTCATGGGAGGGGTGCGCGTCGACCCGGAGACGGCCGCCAGCACGCGTCAGGGCCTCTTCGCCGCCGGCGAGGTGGCGGGGGGCATGCACGGCGCCAACCGCCTGGGTGGCAACTCGCTCTCCGACCTGCTCGTGTTCGGTCAGCGCGCCGGTGCGGGAGCGGCCGCGTTCGCGGCCGACGCGCCGCCAGCTCATGATCTCGATCCGGAGCAGCTGCGGCGGGCCGAGGCGGAACTGGCGGCGCCGTTCGACCGACCGGCGGGCGAGGATCCGTATCGACTCCATGCCGAGCTGCAGGCTGCGATGCAGTCGCTGGTCGGCATCTTTCGCATCGGTCCCGAGCTGGAGGCGGCGCTCGAGTGCATTGCGGAGCTGCGCGCGCGCTGTGAGAAGGTCCGAGTCGTCGGCTCGCGCGCCTATAACCCGGGCTGGAACCTGGCCTTCGAGGTGAAGAACATGCTGCTCTGCGCCGAGGCGGTGGCGCGCAGCGCGTTGCAGCGGACCGAGAGCCGTGGCGCCCACGCCCGGCTCGACTACCCCGATCTCGACCCGGAGTGGGGCCGTCGCACCAGCGTCGTGGCATGCGACGGCGAGGGGATGCGGGTCACGGCCGGGACGCTCCCCGAGCTGCCCGACGAGCTGCGCCGCCTGGTCACGACCTGAGGCAGCTGCCGAATGCCCCTTTCGCGCACCATCGCCTTTCGCCCCTTCCGGGTCTTTCGCGGCGGCCCGGATGATGAGGGCGAGTACGTCGAGTACTCCGTGCCCGTCGAAGAGGGGATGGTGGTGCTCGATGCCCTGCACTGGATCCAGGCCCACGAGGCGCCGGATCTCGCCGTGCGCTGGAACTGCAAGGCCGCCAAGTGCGGCTCGTGCGGCGCCGAGGTCAACGGCCGGCCGACGCTCACCTGCAAGACGCGGCTCAGCGACCTGCCGGGCGGCGAGCCGATCCGGGTCGAGCCGATGCGGACCTTCCCGCTCATCAAGGACCTCGTGACCGATGTCTCGTGGAACTACGAGGTCAACCAGAGGATCCAGCCCTTCACCCCGCCGGAGGGCGCGGACGAGGAGACCTGGCGCTGGCAGCAGGAGGACATCGAGCGGGTCCAGGAGTTCCGCAAGTGCATCGAATGCTTCCTCTGCCAGGATGTATGCCACGTGCTGCGCAACCACGAGACGACCGATCCGTTCATGGGGCCGCGCTTTCTGGTCCGCGTCGCAGGCCTGGAGCTGCACCCCATGGACCGCGCAGACCGCCGGCGCCACGTGAAGGACGACGGCGGGATCGGGTACTGCAACATCACCAAGTGCTGCACCGAGGTCTGCCCGGAGCACATCAAGATCACCGACAACGCGATCATCCCGCTCAAGGAGCGGGTCGCGGATGCCTACTACGACCCGGTCCAGGCGCTCTGGCGCCGCGTGACCGGATCGCGATCCGCGGCGACGGAGCAGGATGGCGGCGAGGAGGGCTGAGGCGGCCGGACCGATGGCGCCGCGGGCGCGGCGCCTGCAGATCCACACCGACGGCGCGGCGCGTGGCAACCCCGGCCCCGCGGGCGCGGGAGCAGTGCTGCGCGACGCCGCCGACGGCTCCCTGGTCGCGGAGCTGGCGGTCTTCCTGGGCGAGCGGACCAACAACTTCGCCGAATGGACGGCGGTCCAGCTGGCCCTGGAGGAGGCGATCGCCCGCGGCGCGACCCACGTCGACCTGCGCACCGACTCGGAGCTGGTGGCGCGCCAGATCTCCGGCCGCTACCGGGTCAAGCATCCCGACCTGAAGCCCCTGCACGCC